>JAEUVM010000373.1 GCA_016787125.1 Chitinophagaceae bacterium
TGGTCTCCGGAAGTTCAGCCTTGACCCCCGGAAGATCAAGTTTTATCTTCCGGGGCTGCGATTTGGTCTTCGGAGGGTGAGGCGAGACCCCCGGAAGGTCAGGCTTTATCTTCGGAAGCTGCGATTTGGTCTTCGGCAGACCCAATTTGGTCTTCGGATGGTTCAGCCAGAGGCAGCTCCAGACCAAACCTGGTCCTCCTTTGACCAAACCTGGTACGCCCCCACCCCAGGCAGAACGCTTTTTACCTCAAGCCGGGCCCCCGGCAGACCAAATTTGGTACTGCCCTGCACCAACCCTGACGCTCTTTTGATCAAATCGCAGCCTCGGAAGATAAACCCCGAACCCCGGAAGGTCAAACCCGATCTTCGAATGACCAACGCTGACCCTTTTTTGCTCAAAAAAGGCTTTTCCAGTATCAATATCGGAGGGGCAGCCAGATACTTTTTAATAAAATACGTATTGTGCCAGGTGAATTTTGTAAAAATCAACCCGTATCGGGGCAGTCTATGTGACTTTCTATGATCCTTATGCTACTATGTGGCAGATGAGGGGTTTGGTCAGACGGAGACCATCAGACCAAACTCAGACCACCACATTTACCATTTTACCTTTTACAAAAATGATCTTTTTGGGGTCTTTGCCTTCGAGCCATTTCTGCACCACTTCATTGGCGAGTACCAGTTGTTCCACTTCGGGCTGGGCAGCATCGAGGGAGATGTTCAGGGTGGTACGCAGCTTACCGTTTACAGAGATCGGGTATTCCTTGGTGGTTTCGGCCACGTACTTTGGTTCGAAAATGGGATAAAGGGCCTCCCCTAAATCCCCTCCCGGAGATCCCACCTCTGAAGAGGTGGGCTGGCGATGCGACGACCCTAACAGGTCGTAGAGTTCGGCGGTGATATGCGGGGCGTAGGGCGCCATCAGGATGAGCATAGGCTCCAGTATCTTCCGTTTGTGGCATTTGAGGTCGGCCAGTTCATTGGTGGCGATCATAAAGGCGCTTACGGCCGTGTTGAAGCTGAAGCGTTCGGTGTCGCTTTCTATTTTTTTAATGGCAGTATGCAATACTTTCAGTTCGGCAGCGGTGGGCTCTTCATCGGTTACGATCCACCCTTTTATTTCATCGGCAAACAGTCTCCAGAATTTTTTCAAAAAACGATGCACGCCTTCAATGCCCTTGGTATCCCAGGGCTTGCTCATTTCTACGGGGCCGAGAAACATTTCATACATGCGGAAAGTGTCGGCGCCGTATTTAATTATCAGGTCATCGGGGTTGACGGTGTTGAATTTGGACTTGGACATTTTTTCTCCCACTGGAATAGTTGAAAAAGTTTCAGGCTCAATTATAGTTGAAGGGTTTTCTTTGCTTCTCCAAAGCCCTTCAATATATATGGCATTTTTTGTTACAAATGCTGCTGACTTGAATTTATCAACCTGTGCTTGTAATTTTACTAAATCCAAATTCGAACTATCTACAAATTCAATGGGTATCCTAAGGCCAACAACATTATTAGCCTGATCTTTTGGAATCGCATCCGCTGATATAAACCATTCAAATGCTTTTCCTTCTCCAAAACCTTTGAAGAATTTCACTCCAGTTGTTGCTTCAAAAAAATCACCAAGACGAATATTTGTAAATGGAATTGTATCTGAAAAGTGCCTTGAGTCTGGATTACCTTGTGGTTGATATCGATTTATAAATTGACTAGTACCTGTTATCATCCCCTGGTTCACCAGTCTTCTAAACGGTTCATCATGGCCGATCAAGCCCAGATCATACAGCACTTTCGTCCACATACGGCTGTATAATAAATGGCCTACGGCATGTTCGGTGCCGCCGATGTAGAGGTCTACCTGTCCCCAGTAGTCACTGGCGTTTCGGCTGCAGAATTCTTTATCGTTCTGCGGATCCATATAGCGGAGAAAATACCAACTGCTGCCGGCATAGCCAGGCATTGTACTCGTTTCCCGCTGTCCTTCCGGCGTATTCACCCAATCCGTCAAATTAGACAATGGCCCTTCCCCACCCTTTCCGGGTTTTACCTCTTCCATGTGTGGCAGCAGCAGGGGCAGGTCTTTTTCATCCATCGCCACCGGCACGCCATCGCTTCTCCAGGTTATCGGAAACGGCTCACCCCAGTACCGCTGGCGGCTGAAGCCTGCATCCCGCATTTTATAATTGACCTTCCGGGTGCCGATGCCTTTTTCTTCAATCGCTTTTATCGCCACTTCTATCGCATCCTTCATCAGCATCCCGTTCAGAAAGCCGCTGTTTTCCAGTATGGCTTCTTTGGTGGGATTGGCCTCTTCACCATTATAATGACTGCCGATAATATTGGTAATGGGTATATTGAAATGCTTCGCAAACTTATGGTCCCGCTCATCGCCACAGGGCACCGCCATAATGGCGCCGGTACCATAACCGGCCAGCACATACTCGCTGATCCACACGGGTATCTCCCTGCCATCAAACGGATTGATAGCATAAGCACCGGTAAACACACCGGTGATCTTTTTCTCCGCCATGCGTTCCCTTTCGCTACGGCTTTTTACATAAGCGATATATTCATCTACTTTAGCCGCCTGTTCGCTGCTTTTCATTTGCTCCACCAGCTCCTGCTCCGGTGCCACCACCATAAAGTCGACGCCGAAGATGGTATCGGGCCTTGTAGTATAAACTACCAGTTTCGGGTTTTGAGTTGCGAGTTGTGAGTTTGGCTCGTGGCTCGAAACTCGCAGCTCAAAACTGATCTCCGCTCCGCTGCTTTTACCGATCCAGTTGGTTTGCATTTCCTTCATGCTGTCGCTGAAGTCAACCGTATTCAATCCTTCCAGCAGCCTGTCTGCATAGGCGGTGATGCGGAGATACCACTGTCGCATTTTTCTTTTCTCTACCGGGTGGCCGCCCCTTTCACTTACGCCATTCACCACTTCATCATTGGCCAGCACGGTGCCGAGGGCCTCGCACCAGTTTACCTCGCCATACGCACTGAAGGCCAGGCGGCAATCCATGAGAATGTCGGCCTGTTGCTTTTCATCGTAGCTGTTCCATTCCTCTGCGGTGAACAAGCTGACAGTTGGCAGTTGACAGTTGACCGAGCCCTCTCTTTCAAAAGTCTTTATTAGCTCACTGATGGGTTTTGCTTTCTTTTCCCGCTGGTCGAAGTAGCTGTTGAACAGTTGGAGGAAAAGCCACTGTGTCCATTTATAATAGTCCGGTTTCGACGTATTCACCTCCCGGCTCCAATCATAACAAAAACCGATCTTATCGAGCTGACTGCGAAAGTTGCTGATATTCGCCTCGGTGGATACCGCCGGATGGATACCATGTTCGATCGCATACTGCTC
>JAEUVM010000387.1 GCA_016787125.1 Chitinophagaceae bacterium
GATTTTGTCTTTCACCTCGGCGCCCGTACCGATACCACGGAGTTTGATTACAGCATTCATGAGCAACTGAACGTGGAGTATTCAAAATCCATCTGGCAGTATTGCACAGAAAAAAAGATACCGCTGGTATATGCTTCATCAGCGGCCACGTATGGCGGCGGTGAACTGGGGTATAAAGACGATCATGAGCTGCCTTTCAGGCTTCATCCGCTGAATCCTTATGGTGTTTCCAAAAATGAGTTTGATAAATGGGCGCTGCAGCAAACAGCGCAGCCGCCATACTGGGCCGGATTGAAATTTTTCAATGTATATGGCCCGAATGAATACCATAAAGGACGTATGGCCAGTGTGATCTTTCATTCGTTCAACCAGGTGAAGGCCACGGGTAAGGTAAAGTTGTTTAAATCACATCGCCCGGATTTTGCCGATGGAAAACAGCTCCGTGATTTTGTTTATGTGGAAGATGTTGCTAAGGTTTGCGGCTGGCTGATGCTGGCCATGAGCAGCCAGGACTGGAGCGCCGGCAAGAACGGACTTTATAACCTGGGCACCGGCACCGCCCGCAGTTTCGACGACCTGGTAAAAGCCACTTATGCCGGTATGGAATTGCCGCCGGTGATCGAATATATCGATATGCCGGAAGATATCCGCGATAAATACCAATACTTCACCGAAGCGGATATGCAGAAGCTGAAGGATGCCGGTTATGCAGAAGAATTCTATTCACTGGAGGAAGGCGTTTCAGATTATGTCCGCAACTTCCTGGTTCCTCATAAGTATTATTAAGGGACTGGTTTATGCAAAAAAAGAGGCTGTCATTTGCTGACAACCCCTTTCTGTTATACCACACAATGAAAAAGGACAGATGAATTATTTTTTCGGCATCAGCACAGCGTCTATCACATAGGTAACACCGTTGCTGGAGATCACATCAGCGATCGTGATATTGGCCATACCACCTTTGGCATCATGGATCATCCATTTATTGTCTTTGTAGTGTATCATCAATTCTTCGCCCTGTACGGTTTTCAGTTTCTGTCCGTCTTTCAGGTCGGTTGATTTAAAGGCACCGGGCACCACATGATAAGTAAGGATACCGGTGAGGGCGGCTTTATTCTCGGGCTTCAGCAGGTTATCCACTGTACCGGCAGGCAAAGCGCCGAATGCAGCATTGGTGGGAGCGAACACGGTG
>JAEUVM010000402.1 GCA_016787125.1 Chitinophagaceae bacterium
GGGTTTTCGGCCACAAAACTTGTGTCGGAAAAAGAGGTGAGCTTAAATGCCACCGGCATCGCATCATTTTGCCCGGCCGTAGTGGGTTCGTAATACAAATCACCCTGCCGCTGGTAGAGGCGTATCGTTTCAGACGGAATAACGGAATCACCTTTTACAAAATCAGACCGGCCCTCCATCAGGGTATCGTTTATTGTTTTCCAGCTTTCTGTTATAGTTGCTTCATCGCCGGGCATGGCCCAGTTACCATTCAGCCAGGCGAAACGGCTTACATTTACACTCTCTTTAGCTGTTTCTTCTTTCTTTTTACTGTTGCAGCAAAGAAAGCTGAAACTTATGGCGCATAACAACAGCAGGATGCCAGTTCTCTTTTTCATGAATTATTTCTCCAGTACGTTTTTTAGGTTTTGCAAACCGGTTGAGAAATCGTTGCCGATCATCTTTTCCATATTCATAAACAGCTTCATGATATTCATCGGGTAATTCATTTTACTTTCAAAACCCCAGCTTACCCTGGTGCTTCCCGCATCCACAGCTTCTGTACGAATGCTGGATTTGGCAAATGACTTAAAAGGTTTGATAAAGCGCAGGTCCGTATGCAAAGCTTTTCCCTCTTCTACGCCGGTAATCTCCTGTTCACCCTGGCCTACTTTCTTATTACCCGTCCAGCTGTTTACAAAACCGGGAGCCCCGTCGGTGCCGCGGTATTCATTTTTCATATTTGGATCAAGCGTGGCCCATTTACTGTAGTTATGCTGATTCCTTAAATACTTTATGTAATTAAATACTTCGCCAACGGGTTTGTTGATAATGATATCCCTGGTGGCGTTCATTTCCTTCGGGATAACCAATGCGATGAGCAACAATGCAACGATGATGCCCACAAGGATGTAAACTACTATCATGATTATTTGTTTTTTATTGTTGTAAATATTTTTCAGGCACTGAGTGCAGGGCAATGCGGTTGCCTTCGGTATCGAGGAATACTCCCATGTAGCCGTACTCCGGGCTGATCTCTGTTTTGGGTACCAGTATCTTTCCGCCGGCTGCTTCTACTTTACCCAATACATTCTGCACATCGGGATTGGCATCGAGATAAATAAGCGGCCCGTCGGTGGCGGATGGCACATGAAAGCCGTCGGTTTG
>JAEUVM010000514.1 GCA_016787125.1 Chitinophagaceae bacterium
TGTTTTCAGTATTTCCAGTTTCACTGTGTTCTTTTCAATGCTGTGGATGCGGCGAAGCAGTTGCACTTCCACTCCCTCTGCCAGGGCGTCTTCGGTTTCATAATCATAAGCGGGCATCATTTTCGTATCACCGGGGAAATACACTTTCACTTCTGAGCCGAAGCGGCGGAGCATTCTGGATAAATAAAGGGCCAGTTTACCACCGCCGTACACCACTACTTTCTTCTGTACATAAGGAGATGTGTTTTGATGGATGGCATTAAAGAATGAAAAGGCATAGGTGATGTGTACAGATTCATCATGTAAAAAATCTTCTTCGCGGATGAGTCCGGCACCGATAGCGAGATAGACAGCATCAAAACCACCTGCTTCTTTTTCCTGCAACAGATCTGTTACTTTATAATTCAGGCGTATGGTAACACCCATGTGAACGATGCGGCTGATCTCGGCATCGAGTATTTGTTTGGGCAGGCGGTACTCGGGAATGCCCGACCATAGCAGGCCACCCGGATGCTGGCCGGCTTCGTATACACTCACTTCATGTCCCATTCTCGCCAGTTGATAAGCCGCAGACAATCCGCCAGGGCCTGCACCCACCACCAGTACTTTTTTACCGGTGAGTTTGGCTTTTACTTTCGCATGCCAGTGGTGATGAATGGCTTCATCACCGATGTATCTTTCCACAGCATGGATGTTTACGGTTGTGTCGATATGATTGCGGTTGCAGCCGGTTTCGCAGGGCTTTACACATATCCGTCCCATAACGGCGGGGAAGGGATTGTCTTCCATCATTACCTGGAAGGCTTCGAAGTACTGACCGGCCTGTGCGAATGACAACCATGCCTGGATGTTTTCGCCGGCGGGGCAGGCGCTGTTGCAGGGAGGCATGAAGTCGAGGTAAACGGGCCGGCGTGATCGGTTGGGGCCGGTTCCTTCTGCGTGGATCAGGAGGTCAACCGGTTTGGTGATGTCAGTTCCGGGCATGCTTTACAGTTTAAAGGGCGGCGAGGGCAGCCCATGAAATGGTCAAAATAAGCACAGCAAAGTAGCCTCGTCAGCAGGGGTAAATGGTGACCTGCTTCACCGGGCGGGTTGATTTATGTCAGTACAAAAGGGATGAATGAACGCATAGCCTATTTCAGCATTACTGGCCAATGTGTTCTGATAAGAATGAGAGAGTCTTGCGCCCTGTCTTCACCGGTATGAGCCTCTATAGTCCATGGCAGGCCGGCTGCATCTTTTTGTAACCGCATATTTCCAACAGTATCGGCCGACCATATCCGAATAGTCACTTGGTTGGAACTGGGTATGGTGGTACAAAAATCGCTGTTGTCAAACTCCAGGAAGTCTAGCCTGGTATCCTCATCTGCATCACCAGCCAGCATTTTAGCAAAGCGGCAGGTTTGAAAAAGACCGATCACCTGTACACTTTCATCCAAGATATAATAATAAGTTACGTTTGCCGCAGAACTGCCAAGCATATATGCTTCGTTGGCCTGTATGCAATAGTAGGATTGACCATGGAATGAAAAATGCCGGAAGCTGGCTGCGTCAAATTGCATCAGCGGTCCATAGTCTTCTTCATCTGCCTCTGTACCATCCCAGTCAAATTCTAAAAAGACCTTTCCATTGAGGGAGGCTTTTTGCTTCTTGCCCTTACCGGTTTGTATCTCGCTTATCAAAACGGAATGTTTGTTACGCATTGTATCACGCCGGATATGTTTTA
>JAEUVM010000434.1 GCA_016787125.1 Chitinophagaceae bacterium
GGATTTTGCCACATAGGCAGATAGAAATATAGGAATACACATAGCTATGTGCTTACCTATGTGCTTAACTATGCTGCCTATTTACTATGTGGCACCCTCCCCCGAATAACCAAATAACCCAATTACCTAATTACCCAATTACCTAATTTCCAAATTGCCCAATTAACAATTAGGTTTGCATTTCAAACATAATTTCATGTCAGCTTATTTTAAAGATAAAGTAGTGGTGGTAACCGGCGGTACCGAAGGCATCGGCAAGGCCCTCGTGGAAAACCTGATAGCACAAGGCGCCAAAGTGGCCACCTGCGGCCGCAACCATGACAAACTTTACCGCCTGCAGGCCCAACATCCTTCTGCCCACCTGCATACCATGGTGGCCGATGTAAGCAGTGAGAACGATTGCCGTCGTTTTATGGAAACCACCATCAAGGTTTTTGGCGGCATTGATGTACTGATCAACAATGCCGGTGTATCCATGCGGGCCCTGCTGAAAGAGGCAGATACCGAAGTGATAAAGAAAGTGATGGATATTAATTTTTACGGCACCGTTTGGTGTACCAAATATGCTCTTAACTCTATCATAGAAAGAAAGGGCACCATTGTTGGTGTTTCCTCCATTGCCGGCTATCGCGGCCTTCCCGGCCGCAGCGGTTATTCTGCCAGCAAATTTGCCGTGCAGGGATGGCTGGAAGCAATCAAAACAGAACTGATGGATGATGGCGTGCATGTGATGTGGGTGTGCCCCGGCTTCACCACTTCCAATATCCGCAATGCGGCATTGAACAAAGAGGGGGCATCACACGGAGAAACACCGATGGACGAGAGCAGGATGATGAGTGCTGAGGATTGTGCGGAACATATTCTGAGGGCTATCCGGAAAAAGAAACGGACCCTGGTGCTCACATTTACCGGAAAGCGGACCGTTTTCCTGCAAAAGTTTTTTCCAAAACTGGCTGACAGGTTGGTTCACAAATTCTTTTTTCATAAAGGACACTTAATTAAGTGAAAGGATAATATGGAAATGTGATAATGTGGAAATGTGAAAATGTGGGATAGGGGATATTAAAATATTAACGCAGCAGCGAATTAACACCTTTCCATATTTCCACATTTCCACAATTTCATATTTTCACATTTCCACATTTTCACATTAGTATTTTAAACTTTGCCGCTTATTACGCTTACATCCGATATTGGCAGTCCCGACTTTCTGGTCGGCGCTGTAAAAGCGCAACTGCTGCAGGTTAGTGCCGATTTTACCATTGTTGACATCTCTCACAACATCGCTCCTTTCAATTATC
>JAEUVM010000442.1 GCA_016787125.1 Chitinophagaceae bacterium
GGAAATAGCCTCAAATGTGTTTGCTCTTCTTTCTCCAGGTCATACCAATAAAAAGAAGAAGCCACAGAAGCCCTGAACCCATTGATACTACCATAGCCCATGGAATAATCTTCTTTCACACCCGCCTTCAGCAATTCCCTGTAAGTGGATGGCAGGCTGAGCCGGATAAAATGCTGCCGCGATGCGGTAACTTTTATGCCTGCTGTTTTTTCAAGCATATCCTTCTCACTTTGCAATAAAGCCGCATTATCGCCGCTTTGCCAGGATGGGTGTATGCCAATGGTGTACTTAGCAGCATGTTCTTTTATCAGCCGCTGCATTGCCGTTTCATCAGGAAGTATATTCTTATCATATCGGCCTGTTTGTGCCGCCATCAAAAAGAAATACACTGGCTTACAATGGTATGGCCGGTGCAGGTTGTGCAACTGGTCATAGGAATCAAAAGGATCCTGCTCTTTATTATTAAGCACCCTTCTTCTTTGTGCAAATGCTTTCCACTTACCGCTCAAAAGATCCCGCAGTGCGGACCCGGCACTTCGCCACCATGATTTATATTTATAGCAATAAGCTTCATCAATATCATACGTCGGAATAAACTGAAAGCGCTGCTGAATGAAATTACCCGGAGGGAAAAGCTTCCTGAGTTCTTCACCGAATTGGTTCAGCCAGATATTGACCAATGGCTTATCCAAAAATCCTTCACGGAATGCAAGGGAGTTTTCATGTGCATAACGGCCATATATGTCTTTTTGGTGAGGCAGGTATTCTTCATACCGGCTCAGCAGGTAAAAGATTGCAGACAATATATCGAAAGGCCAGTCTCCGTCCGTTTTAAAAAAAGCAGGATACCCGTTATACACAAAACAATTTGTAACCTGCTCTTGTATTCCCTGCTCAAACAATAAAGAATGAGGGCTGATGCGAAGACAACGTACTGAAATGTTTTCCCGGCTGTAATTAATTCTGGCAGAGTCACTGGCAGCAAATTCACCCCGGTCGCTGGTCATCTTTGCGGGGTGGCCGGTAAAATAGCCCCCGATAAAATCAGCTATATACCGGGCACGGGGTGTTATTTTCTCGCAGAAAATGATCATTTCATTTGCTTCAGTAAACGAATATACTCATACGGGTTGAAATCTTTTCCGGCACGCATCCATTCTGCAGTCTTTGCCGACTACAATAGCTGTAGAGGCAACAGCCTGCTGCAAAACCAAAACCAACATTGAGAACCGCAACCGCCATATTCCTTCTCAGCCTTTTTGCTTTTTCGCAATATGCAAGACAGTTCACCTACCTGCATTGTAAACTGACCAATACACTGCGGCCTGTTTCCCAAAACTGTAACTGCGCCTCCGTTGCCGGCGTGGATAAGCCCCAGGATGAATCCCCCAAGAACAATAACCACCAGCACATCACCCTCGATGATCTTTTTATCAGGCCACCGGGATTCCGTTTGACTTCCTTGCATATACAAACCGATAAAGTTGTGGCTTGTTTAAACAGCACTGTAGACGATGGCTTCTGCCGCTGCTGCTGGCATCCGCCGGATTGCTGACCTCCATACCTGCATTATCACATCGGCCTCACCGCCGGTACAGTATCGTTTTGTTTTTACTCAACTCAACAAACTATTATGAAAAAAATATTCAGTTTGCTGTTTACAGCATTCTTCTTGCTTGCCTATTCCCAACCTGCTACTGAAAAAGCCAGGATATTATATGGCTCCTGTACAAAAGACAGTCTTACCGTAGCACCATTCAGCCAGTGGTTTAATACCGGTTATGAATCTTATCATCCCGGAGCGGCCGAAGTGGCCGGTCTTAAGAAAATGACCGGCCCTGACATTACCATTAAAATTTTCTTTGGCACCTGGTGTGGCGACAGTAAAAGGGAACTGCCCCGTTTTCTCAAATTACTTTCTTCCATCTCATTTCCTGAAAAGCAATATCAGTTGATAGCCGTCGGCGGCAGCGATTCGCTGGTAAAACAAAGTCCGCAACATGAAGAAGCAGGACTTGGTGTATTCAGGGTGCCGGTTTTTATTATTTATAAAAATGGAAAAGAACTAAACAGGATCAATGAATTTCCGGTGCAATCACTGGAGAAAGATCTGCTGGCTATATTAGGCAATCGCTCCTACCAGCCTAATTATCATTCTTTCTCTGCTGTTTTATCCTGGATGAATGACGGTACACTGCTGGATGAAAACATCAACATCCGTGGCCTGGCAGAACAGCTTCGGTTTCGTGTGGCCAATGAACATGAACTCAACAGTTTGGGTTACCTCTTATTGAAACAGGGCAACAGGAAAGAAGCGTTGCAGTTGTTCCGGATAAATTACTCGCTTTACCCGGAGTCCTCCAACACGGCATCCAGCCTGGGTGAAGGTTATCTTGAAAACAACGAGTATACAAAAGCGGTAACAGCTTTGGAAAGGTCGCTGGAGCTGAACAAAGAACCCGGTGCAGTAAAGGAAATCCTTGCATTGCTGTACAAAGCAAAAGAAAAGGGTTAGGCCATTACCATTTTCCTCCGCAGGTACATCACCTGCGGAGGAAAATTATTTTCCATTCTTCTCCCGCCATTGCTGGTTAAAAGATTTCTTTGGAAAATCCATTTCACCCCGGTGTTTCTTCCAGCCTTTTATCAGGCTGTTTACCACCCATTTTTTAGTATTGCCTCCGGCCATATTCATCCACTTACGCCGCATCATGCTCTGCTTCCACATTTTCCAGGCCATTCTCTCCCCAAAGGAATTATATCCTTTCTCCACCGCCTCATGCCTGTTTTCCAGCAGGAGCTCATGCAGGTTAATTTTTACAGCACACACTTCTGTGCAATTGCCGCAAAGAGAAGAAGCATAGCTCAGATGTTTCCATTCTCCCAGGCCCTTCAAATGTGGCGTGATAACGGAACCGATGGGGCCGCTGTATGCTGCGCCATAGGCATGGCCTCCCACATTTTTATAAACAGGACAGGCATTCAAACAGGCACCACAACGAATACAATAAAGACTTTCCCTTTGCTTTGGATCCGACAGTATCTCCGTGCGGCCATTATCCAGCAGTATCACATACATTTCTTCAGGACCATCCGTTTCACCCGGCTGCCGCGGGCCGGAGAAGATGGTATTATAAACAGTCACTCTTTGTCCGGTACCAAAGGTGGAAAGCAAAGGCCAGAACAGGGCCAGGTCTGTCAGCGAAGGAATGATCTTTTCAATCCCGGCAATTACAATATGCGTTTTGGGAAAAGCCGCACTCAGCCTGGCATTACCTTCATTCTCTGTTACGGCAATTGCCCCGGTATCGGCGATGATAAAATTCGCTCCCGTCACGCCAACTTCAGCCTCCACATATTTTTTACGAAGCAGTTCCCTGGCTGTGAGGGTCAGTTGTTGCGGTGTGGCCTTGGGGTCAGTGCCTAATTTTTCTGCAAAAAGTTTAGCCACGTCTTCCTTACTCTTGTGCATGGCAGGTGTTACGATATGATAGGGCGGCTCGCCATCCAGTTGCTGAATATATTCACCAAGATCAGTTTCCACACTTTCAATACCGTTCTTTTGCAAAAAATCGTTCAGGTGAATTTCTTCTGTCACCATGCTCTTGCTCTTTACCAATGTCTTGCAGTTCTTTTCCACACATATCTTATGAATGGCATCCAGTGCCTGTTGTGCATCTTCGGCCCATATCACTTTTGCACCTCTTTTGCTGATAGCTGCTTCAAAGGTTTCCAGCTGCTGGTCAAGTGTCTCTATTGCTTTCCATTTGATATTCTTGGCCCTTTCACGTACAAGGTTAAGGTCTGGGAACTGGCTTTTGCCTTGTGGTACAACCGCATTATACTTGCCAATATTGAAATTGATCTTGCGCCGGTGTTCTTTATCCGCTGCCTTGATGGTGCTCTTTGCAATAAAGTCTGCTGCTTGTTCTTTCACTGGTTCCTTTTTTGCCGTTATTCTTTAAAATCAATTTCTTCCCATTCTCCCTTGGCTATCGTATCCAATGCATTATAAAATTCTTCACCATATTTCCGGATGATCGGCTCTTTCAGAAACTGGTACACCGGTACTTTCAGTTCTTCACCCAGCATACAGCCGGGTTTGCAAAGTTGCTCACGGGGCTCATAATTCACCCGCTCATAATCACCATGCTTTCCGTTTTTGGCAACAATGGGGTAGAGGTGACAACTGATCGGTTTTTTCCAGGCAATAACACCATCATTGTACGCCTTTTCAAATGCACAGTGGATGATACCGTTTTCTCCGCGGATGCCATATACGCAAATATCCTTGTCACTGTCGAGGGTGGGGGTCACCCATTCAAATTCTGTATCATACACATATTTCCCTTTGCGTTCAATTTCTGCTATTGCGTCTTTTGTCAGGTAGGGTTTCACCTTATCGTACAGGGTGGTGATGATTTCCAGTTCTTCCTTTGTCAGCGGTGCGCCGGCGGCACCATCTTCGCAACAGGCGCCTTTGCATTTGGCAAGGTCACAAACAAAACGCTTGTCCACCACATCCTCACTGATCAGTATATTGTCAATTACGATCAACGTATATTTTTTTGCGAAGGTACGTGATTACCCTTCCGTGGTTTTGGAGCGGCGTAAAAACTTTTTCTTTAGGTGGTGGCCCGCAGCAGTAAGCCGGTTGTGGGAGGTTAAATAGTGCAATACCTTATGCTCCACCCAATGGTGCAACGGCACCAGCACAGCCGCCAGCCCGATCATAAAGGCAAGATCTTTCAGCGGCTCACCGTTGGTGACGGAATAGATTTTCTTTTTGAATACCAGGAAAATAAATTCAAACAACATGATAAAGAAGAAAAAGCCCACTGCTTTAATAAACCCGGCTGATACTTTAAACATACCAAGCACCACCATTATTACAAGCAGGGCAGCTATGCCAATGGTAATGGCCGAATACTGAATATTGTTCTTCCGCTGTTTTGCCTCCCTTTCCTGCTTTAGCCTGCTTGCCAGCCTAAGTTGTTCATCGGCCGTTTCTTCCTGAAGCAGGTCTTTTTCTTTGCCCAGTTTTTCTATGCTGTCCTTGTATTGGTAATAGATGGCAGCATACCGCCGTGATGATTTGTAATCATTGGTGAGCTGGAATAAAGTATCCAATTCCTTGGCGGTCAGTTTTACCCTTTCCGGGTCAGCCACTGAATAGGCCACCTGTTCTGCTTTCTGAAAGCTGGCGATTGCCTCGTTTACCGATCCTGCCAGCTTCAGCATTCTGCCCACCTGGTAGTAAAAAACATACTTAGTGGCCTCGGTAGAATTGCTTTCATAAAAAGGGGCCGCTTTTGTATAGTAATATCTGGCAGAATCAAACCGCCCCATATCCGTATAAATATACCCGTAAGCATAATCAAGCTGGTAAGCCAGCCCGAACCTCGCCGTGTACGCTTTTACCTCTTCATTCTTATTAAGGTAGTCAAGGGCAACCTGGGGCTTGCCGGAAAGAAGATAATTGTTCAATATGGCGAGGTATGCCGGAATTTTCAGCGGATCATAACCCAGCGAATCAGAAACCCGGAGAGATTCCTGCAGAAAATAATTGGCCATTTCGTAGTTCTTTTTTAACCCGTATAATGTACCAATCGAATTCAGCGCAATAGGTTTTTGATAAATATACCCGCTGTCAGTTACCTCATCGATCAGCCTGAGCGACCTGGTCAGAAAATCTATCGCCTTATCATGTTCATCAATACTGGTGTAAAAATTTGACAATGCATTATAGCAGGTCCTTTTAAGCTTGGGATCGCCGATCTCCTCAGCCTTTCGCATGCTGGTCAGGTAATTGCGGAAGGAGAGGAGCTTTTGCCGCTTTAAACCATACACATTCCCCAATTCTATATGAGCAATCGTGCTCAGGCTGTCATCACCGGTAATATCTACGTAAGATATCGCTTCATTTACATAAGCAAATGCCTTATCTGCATCAGGCAGCACACGGTATACAGCCGATAAAGCCAGGTAGCTCCGGGCTATATAGCGGTTTAGTTTATTCTGCCTGGAAAGCTCAAGTGCAGATTCGTAGTAGTTAACTGCTTTATCAAAGTTCTCTCTGCGTCCGGCAAAAAAAGAATTCCGCTCGCCGTTTACCAGCAGGGCTTCCGCCATCAGTTCCCTGTCCCGTGAAAGCTCAGCCTCCTGTATCATCAGCCGGCCCACACTGTCAGACAAATGAAAGTTCTGGTTAATAAACACCTTGGACAGATCCCCCAATGCCTTCACCCTTTCCTTTGCCGTCCGGGCATTGGTCAGCTTTCTTTGCAGACTTTCAATAGCCGGGTTCAGCCGTTGCGCATTTGCTGCAATACACGTAAAAAGAACAGCCAGGGCAAGAAAGCATTTTCTCATACACGCCAATTTGAACTGAAATTATAAAAGTTCCTTTAACAAATAACTAACACAGGTATACTATGGAGAGTATTTTCCTGTGGCATCCAACCCGTATCACACAAACCAACTGTATGCAAAACACAAGACAGATCACCCTTCAAAACTCAGCAAAAGTGCTGTTCCAGATGCTCTTCTGGATACCGGTAGCCGGTTTCAGCCTGTTGCTTATTTACAATACACTTCCTTATTTCAGATTCAGCAAAGATTTCAGTTTTATCGAGGAACGCAGCTTCCTCTTCCAGAGCAGCCTGTACAATACCAGCTTCTATATTCATATTGCCGCCGGAGCTTTGTGCATCGGCACAGCTCTTATCCAGTTCTCCAGGTATATCCTGAAAAAATCGAAAGCCATACACCGCATTTCCGGTAAAATATATGTGGCCGTTGTACTGTTCCTCGGCGCCCCCACCGGGTTGTATATGTCATTCTTTGCCAAAGGAAGTTTTTGGGAAAGGGCCCTCTTTATGTTCATGGCAGCCTGGTGGTTTATCACCACTCTCTACGGCCTCAGCACCATTCACAAAAAAAATGTGATAGCACATAAAGTATGGATGATACGCAGCTATGCCATGGCCATGACAGCCGTATCATTCCGGGTCTTTCATATCATGTTTTACCTGTTTGGCTGGGATGCTTTGGAGAATTATGAATTGTCACTCTGGATCAGCGTGGTGGGCAATATGCTGTTTGCCGAATGGGTGATATACCGGCAGAGTAAAAACTATCTCCGTTCATTCGCTGTATAAATCACTGATCAAATCACAATAAAATCAAACAACATGAAATCAATTCTCATTGCCGGAGCCGCTCTTATGGTCGGGGCCAGCATTTACGGCTTTGTTGACTACAAAAAGAACCACAACAAAAACGAATTCAAAAAAATGTATGTCGAAACTCCGGCAGAAACAGACATGACCGGAACAACAACGGAAACCCTTCCCGAAAAGGCCGTAGAAACAAAAAAGGAAACAGCCACCACCGCAGAAACAAAGACAGCGGTTAACAACAAGGCATCCAAAAACACAACCGCTAAGAAGAAAGTGGCCGCCAAAAAAAAGAAAAGGGCCTTCAGCACAAAGCTGTTCAGCCGTGGCGCCCTTGATGAACGTTATATCAAACCAATCGAAAAGGAGGAAATAAAAACTGACACAAAGAAAACAGAAGAGAAAGAGCAGTAATAATGCATACAGTAACAGCTGCTCAAACCCCGGCGAACTCCACCGGGGTTTTTTACTTTCCTGCCCGGCAGGCTATTTCCAATGAAGCGTGTTGATAAGATGCTCGAGGTCCTTACGGAGAAAACTATTGACGATACTGAGCGAATCAGCATTAGGCGCTGCATCAAAATAAAGGGCCCCCCGCAGGAAATGCCTCGTGGTATCAGTCAGAAAAAACTGGTTAGCTGTGGCTGTATTACCCCCCAGGTCGAAATACATACCGGAAACACTGTTGGGTGTAAGTATTCTCGACTCTTCAATGCCGGTTGATATCTCCACATGCTGCTTATACGCCATCTTAAAGCCATCCCTCACCAGCGAGTCAAATTTATTCTGCGGCCCGATGGCTTTGTAACTGATATAAATGCGGCCGGCAAAAGCCGGAATATCAATATTGATCCACCAGTCGCCCGCCTTATCATCAAAGAAGGTGGTGTCCTTGATAATATTGGCATATACAGGATACTCAAAAGTATACGGATAGTCCGGCTGGTCAAATAACTGGTATTTCTTTTCAGGAAAACTGATCTTGAAATATCCCTTTTTCTTACCGGTTGAATAATCACTGTTGCAGGCTGTTATCACCACAGCGCCAAGCATTACAGCTAATACGGTTTTGAATACTGTCCTCATCCGGTTTTATTTATACTCTTGGTTTTACAGTCACTTTTACCTGCTGCAGCCGGTTATTATCAGCCTGCAGCACAGTAAAATCAAAATCACCACAGTTTACCACCGCATTTACCTGTGGAAACTCACCAGCCACTTCAAGCACCAGTCCCGCCAGCGACTCACTTTCGCCACGCACCGAATCAAACGTATCTGCCGGCAGCTTCATTGTCTTACACATATCATGAAGCATTGTTTTTCCCTCAAACACATAATTATTCTCGTCCAGCCTCCGGTTAAGGGATTCTTCTTCATCAAACTCGTCTTTGATTTCACCGATCACTTCCTCCAGTATATCTTCCATGGTTACGATGCCGCTGGTGCCGCCAAATTCATCAACCACCACGGCAAAATGAATCCGCTTTTGCTGAAACTCCTTCAGCAGGTCTTCTATCAGTTTTGGTTCCGGTACAAAATAAGGCTGCCGCATCAGCGAATGCCAGTCATACGCATCATTCTCTCCCAGGAAAGGCAGCAGGTCTTTGGTATTGATCACCCCCACCACCTCATCCAGGTTGCCCTTATACACCGGCAGGCGGGAATAATGCAGCTCTTCCACACGGGCAGTCAGCTCACTGAAGCTGAGACCATACTCCACCCCGCTTACATCAAGGCGGCTCTTCATGATCTGTTTAACCGATATATTGCCAAACTTCACTATCCCCTTCATAATGTTCTTCTCATCGGGCGAAGCTTCCTCATCAGTTTTGAAATCAATAGCCTCATCAATTTCCCGCATACTGGCTTTGCCCGCTTTATCAGCACCAGCCGTTTTCCCGATCCCATCGGCCAGTGATACGATCCACCGGCTTATCCTTCGCAATAAAAGATGAAGCGCCTCCACCACAAAAGAAGATCCATAGGCAAACCGCAGGTTATTTTGAGTGGCCCACACCTTGGGCAACATCTTACCAAAAAAGATCACCACAAAAGCAATCACGATGATACGGATCAGCAAACCAAGGTAGAAGTTGACCGATGGCATATACGCATCAAGGAAAAAATTAGAAAGCACGATGATGCATATATTGATAAAAGTGCCGCTGATCAAAAGCGATGCATAAAACTCCTTGGGCTCTTCAAGCAGGTTTACGATCCGCTTTGCAGAAGAATGGGGCTTCGTTTTCAGGTTGTTGATGTCCTTTTTATCCAGGGAGAAAAAAGCAACTTCGGCCCCTGAAATGGTAAATGACAGCAACAATAAAACAGCCAGGGTGATGGCGAGGAAGGTCGTGCCCTGCGTATTAATGGCCAGCAGCAAAGACGGGCAGTAATCAAATACAGAGAGCAGTACCGGGTGACTTTCCAAAATAAGGTGTTTGGTTTACCAAAAAAGGCAGGTCAAAAGGCCTGCCATGCATTACAGCAAAGGTATGTATTTCAAAAAAAGTAAGCTTAATAAGGAAGTGTTTCAGAAGGATCGCCAAGCGTAAGGTCTGATCCGCCCATTCCCTCAAGCCCCGTATCTGCACCGCCCCCGCTTCCTTCCATACGTTTATCCAGCATTATCAGGTTGTCACCCACCACCTCAGTGGCAAATTTCCGGTGACCGTCCTTATCATCCCAGCTACGGGTACGAAGCCTGCCTTCTATATACACCAGGCTGCTCTTGTGCAGGTATTTCTGGGCCAGCTCGGCAAGCCCTCTCCACAGCACCACGGTATGCCATTCTGTTTGTGATACAAGTTTTCCGGTTCTGTCTTTGAAAGTTTCAGTGGTGGCGAGGGGAAATTTGGCCACGGCAATATTTCCTTCCAGGTGTTGTACATCCGGGTCTTTACCCAGGTTTCCGATCAGCATTACACGGTTTACGCCTCTCATACATTTATCCTTTAGAAATTAATAATTTACCACCGTATTTAAGCTCCTTTAAAGTTAGACCCTTTTACCGGGAATTAAAAAATCATTTGGGCTTCACCAACCCTGAAACAGATATCCGGAACTAATTCTGGTGTTTTAACGATGGCTTAACTACTTTTGCTATTATCTTGGTGTAACAATTTACCCGCAAACCAATTTATTTATGAAAACTCAGCTAACCGCATTGATGATGATACTGCTCTCTTCAGCAGCAGTAAATGCACAAACTACCGTACCCGACCAGAACCCCAACTATGCCATCAGCCGCGATAAATACATGAAAATGGCCGACTCACTGAATCAATGGCATGGCACCACGCTTCAAAACACCTACGAAGCCAACGATTGGCTGGCAAACAGGCAAAAAGCAAGACATAACCGCATTCTCTTTAACCGCCAGTTACGCCTGGAAAGAGCCCGCTGGAACAGGTTCGACAACCGGTGGAACAACTACTATCAGCCAAACTATAACTACAGAAACCGCTGGCAACGCCCCGGCTATTGGTGGTGGTGATCGCCCTTATTATCAATCTTAATCTTATCACGAAAAAACCTTTTATGAAAAAAGTTATACTTGTTTCATTCACTCTTATCGTATCCGCAGGTATCATCAGTTGCTCCCGTAAAGTAACCCGCATCGATCCTTCCGAACAGGTGGACATAAGCGGCCGCTGGAATAATACCGATTCCCGCCTCGTGGCAGAAGACATGATCAAAGATGCCCTCAGCGCCCGCTGGCTTACCGACCACATGGCCGCTAAAAACGGACAAAGACCCGTCGTCATCGTTGGCTTTGTCAATAATAAAAGTCATGAACATATCGAAGCCGAAACTTTTGTCAAAGACCTGGAAAACTCCTTCGTCACCACACAAAAAGTAAGACTGGTGCAGGGCGGTAAAAAAAGAGAAGAACTGCGTGCTGAAAAAGCAGACCAGCAAACAAACGCCACCACCAGCAGCATGAAAAAATTTGGCATGGAGCAAGGTGCCGACTTCATCCTGCAGGGCTCCATCAACTCAATAGTCGATTCGCACAAGCGCAAAAAAGTTACCTACTACCAGGTAAACCTCGAACTCACCAACATAGAAACCAATGAAGTGGTTTGGATTGGCGACAAGAAAATTGCGAAGTACATTAAGAACTGATGCCTGCCGGCAAAAGAACTGCGGCAGCTTTTTTAACCAGACCCATCATGGCCCGGCACCGGAATATTTTTAGTGCGATCATCCTTCTGTCAGCACTGTTGCCGGTATCCTGTGCCACGTATAATAAACAGGCAGGCGGTTATTATTACCAGTTGCGCCAGGGCAATTTTGAAAAAGCAGCAGCTGAACTGGATAAAAATAAATTGCTGGCCAAAGACCGCAACCGCCTGCTCTACCTCCTGGAAAGAGGAAAACTGGCACACCTGATGAACCAATGGGACAGCAGCAACACCCTGCTGAATGAAGCCGACCACATGATGGAAGATGCCTCCCTATCAGCAAAAGACATCGCCCTCGGTACACTGATAAACCCAATGATGCAGGCCTATCGGGCCGAAGCCTTTGAAAAATACATGGTGCATTATTACAAGGCGCTGAATTACCTCCAGCTCGGTCAGCCGCAGGAAGCAATGGTGGAAGCCCGCCGCATCAGCCTTACAGCTTACAGCCAGGAAGATAAAACCGGTAAGAACAAATACGCCAAAGATGCATTTGCTTTCATACTCCAGGGCCTCATCTATGAAAAAAATAACGACATCAACAATGCCTTCATCGCATACCGCAATGCAGCCGATGTGTACCTGGAAAATAACGGCGTGTATTACGATACTAAAATGCCGGAACAATTAAAAAAAGACCTGCTCCGTACCGCTTACCTCAATGGATTTACAGACGAACTCGGCCGCTACGAACGGCTGCTGAACATCACCTTCAAAGATCAGCCGGTACCGGAAGGCGGCGAACTGGTTTTATTCTGGGAAAATGGCAACGCCCCCGTAAAAAAACAAACCGATCTCTATTTCAGCCTTATCAAAAATGCCGGTGGCGCATTCTTCTTCACCGATGCCAATGGACTGTACAATGTACCGTTCGACCTTAGCAGCGGTTATAATACCAGCAATCCCAAACTGGAAGACCTGAGAAGCTTCAGGGTGGCCCTTCCGGCTTACCAGGCACAACCACTGATGTATACAGGCGCCATGCTGGAAGTCAACGGCGCCACCGTACCATTGGAGGAAGCAGAGAATATTAACAGCCTCGCTTTTATTTCATTAAAAGAAAGACTGCTGCGTGAACTATCCTCCTCTCTCACCCGCCTCGCAATAAAAAAGCTGGCCGAAGCTGCCATCCGCCCCCCGGAAAGAAAGAACGACAGCAATAAAACCGAAGAAGAAAAAAAGAAGCAGGAAAAAAAAGACAACCAGCGGGAAGCAATCGCCCTCGGACTGCAGGTATTGAATTTTGCCACCGAAAAAGCCGATACACGCAACTGGCAAAGCCTGCCATACAGTATTTATTATGTAAGGGTGCCGCTTTTAAAAGGTAATAACAATATTACATTGAAGCTGAATGGCAGTAATGCGCCATCAGTTACGCTTACTGCAAACAGCAACGGCGGCCTTCAATTCAAAAATGTCAGCACCTTAAAATGAAGAACCCTGTTTACCAGCCTGCTGCAGGTATTGATTGATAAACCGGGGAAAAGCATACTTTTTCAGTTGCTTCTTTGGTATCCAGGTCCAGCCATCGTCTCCCTTTCCCTTTTTGCTGATACGAACATATAAAATACGTCCCGCGATCAACTGGTGGGAGAGTTGCTGTTTCAGCAGGGGAGAAACAGACACCAGTTCAAAACTGTTTTGTACAAACCACTTATTATCCACACCCTGCCTGATTACTTCCTCAGCAGAAAGCTCACCGGCGGCTTCCACCAACGGAAACTCATACAGTCCCTGCCAGATATCTTTACCCGATCGTTGCCTGATAGCTATTTCGCCCTTGTCCGCTTTTTCAAGAATAAGATAATTGAACCACCTGTTTTTAATACTGATCTTCTTTTCCTTAACCGGCAGCTTATTAGTTTTATTCTCAGTAAAAGCCACACAATGCTTGCTGAATACACACCCGGTACAAAGCGGTGCGGCAGGTTTACAGACAACCGCCCCGAAGTCCATAATAGCCTGGTTATAGCGGCCGGGTTGTTTTTTATCCAGCAGTTCATTGGCCAGGTTGGTAAATAGCCGCTTTCCTTCAGTGGAATCAATAGGAGTGGCCAGGCCAAACACACGGGAGAGCACACGAAAAACATTCCCATCCACCACGGCATGCGGAAGATTGTAGGCAAAAGATGCAATAGCAGCAGCAGTATAAGGACCAACCCCTTTCAACGCTTTGATGCCATCATACGTATCCGGAAAACGGCCTTTCAACTCCTTTGAAATGTACCGGGCAGAAAAAAGCAGGTTCCGGCACCGGGAATAATAACCCAACCCCTCCCAAAGCTTAAAAACAGCCTCATCAGGAGCTTTAGCCAGCCGGTTTACAGTGGGGTAGGTTTTGATGAACTGTTCATAATAGGCAAGGCCCTGCTCCACACGGGTTTGCTGAAGAATGATCTCCGAAAGCCATATCCTGTACGAATCTTTTTCCCCCTTCCAGGGCATTTCCCGCTTATTTTGAGCGGCATTCCACTTCAGCAGCAGTTTGCTGAAAACATTTACCGTTGCCGGGAATTTGATTTTTGCCATGAAAAAATACGATACCGCTTTGTTACAACAGGCCAAATATCCGGCATTTTAACTCCCCCCGGGAAAAAGCCGGGGAAAAAAATTATGCCTATTTAGTTGACTATCATATTATTTTGTCATAAATTGGTGTTTGTAAACCATTAAAACTCTGCAACAATGAGAAAAGCCGACCTGGTAAATCAGATATCTGAAAAAACAGGCATACCCAAGGTAGATGTGCTTGTTACACTTGAAACCATGTTCAAGGAAGTAAAAGACACCCTTGCCGCCGGCGAAAATATTTACATACGTGGCTTTGGCAGTTTTATCACCAAGAAAAGAGCAGCCAAGATCGGACGTAACATCAAAAAAAATGTAGCAGTACACATCCCGGAGCACTATATCCCTGCATTTAAACCTGCAAAAGAGTTTGTGGCTGAGGTTAAAAAACTGAAAGAACCCAAGCCCGACACAGGCCCCGGAGAAGAAGGAGAATAAAGTTTCCTTAGAATCCTCTCATTCCATTATTGCTTTGGGGTAACTTTGCATTCCCCGTTTTGCCACTTTCCGGCTACGGGTTCTGTATAAAACACTGACAGTGAAGAAACCCCAATGGATCACCCTGATAGCCGGCGTATTGCTGACAGCAGGTATATTTATTTTTGGAAGAACAGTTCCCAAAAAAGGAGCAGCCGGTTCCGCAGCACAACAGGCCGCAATGGCAGACGAATCAGTCATCCAGCCTTTCTCCTTCGATTCCCTGCTTAACCTGGCAAAAAAACAACTCAGCCCTCAACAGGTCACCCGCCTCAATATGCTGGAAAACTCTGTAACACGGGGCGATGTAAAAGATCAGCAAATCCATGTATATCACCAGTTAGCCCGCTTTTGGGCCGATTCAGCCCGCATTTTTGAGCCCTATGCCCTCTACACAGGCGAAGCAGCCAGATTGGAAAATTCGGAAAAAAGCCTCACCTTTGCCGCCCAGTTGTTTTTGGACAACCTGCAGAATGATAACGACCTCCCGCTGAGACAGTGGAAGGCTTTGCAGGCCAAAGATTTATTTGAGAGGTCTTTGAAGATAAACCCGGATAACGATTCTGCCAGAACAGGCCTCGGCGCCTGTTATATTTTTGGCGAAATATCCCGCTCACCCATGGTGGGAATAAGTCAGATCAGGCAGGTGGTCGAAAAAGACAGTACCAATATCTATGCACAAATGATGATGGTACGGGGAGCGCTGATGTCCGGGCAATATCAAAAAGCCGTACCTCGTTTAGAAACAGTCATCCGCCTGCAACCAGATAATGCTGATGCCCACCTGATGCTCGCAGAAGTTTTTGAACGGACCGGCGAAAAGGCGAAAGCAATAGCCATGTATGAAAAAAGCCTGCAGCTCGTAAAAGCACCGCAGGTAAAAACAGCCATCAGCGAAAGAATTGCTTCGCTCCGGAAATAGAAGTTGAATAAACTTATTATATAAACATCATTAAAATTATTTGTGTATGCCTTGTGGTAAAAAAAGAAAGCGTCATAAAATTGCGACGCATAAGCGTAAAAAAAGACTCAGAAAGAACCGTCACAAAAAAAGGAATAAGTAATGTGCTGAGTATATAAAGTATATACAGACAGAACACACTTATATACTTTATTTACCTAATATACTATATATACCTTATATACTATATATACTTTATATACTCCACACTTACCCTCAGTCTGCCGGTTGTTTGCCGTACAGTTTGCAACCACACCCCCTTTAACAGCTACCCCTTAGGATGCCATTCCGCATTCCTTACGGCGTTCCGGCAACTGGTGTTCACAGTATTCAGACCACTGCACTTATGTAAGGTGTCATGAACAAAGAACTTATTATCAATGTGGCTCCCCAGGGCGTGGAAATCGCCCTGCTGGAAGACAGGAAGCTGGTAGAACTGCATAGCGAAAAAAGCGATGCCCGTTTTGCCGTGGGCGACCTGTACCTGGGTAAGGTTAAAAAATTGATACCCGGACTGAACGCCGCATTTGTAGATGTAGGCTTTGAGAAAGACGCATTCCTTCACTATACCGACCTCAGCCCCTACGCCAAATCACTGCTCAAGTTCACACACATGTGTATGAGCGATAAGTCAGAGCAGGGGCTCGATTTCTCCAAATTCACCATCGAACCGGAAATAGTAAAGACCGGCAAGATCAACGAAGTGCTGGGGGGCAAACCCAACATTCTCGTTCAGATATTAAAAGAACCAATAGCAGCAAAAGGTCCCAGGCTCAGTTGCGAAATATCCCTGCCCGGGCGCTTCGTGGTGCTTACACCGTTTAATGACATCGTCGCTGTTTCCCGCAAGATCCATTCCTCTGAAGAAAGAAAGAGATTGCAGAAGATAGTAGAAGCGATCAAATCAAAAAATTTCGGGGTCATAGTACGAACCGCCGCCGAAGGAAAGAACACGGCCGAACTGCACGAAGATCTATCAGCACTCGTACAAATGTGGAAGACCATTCAGCAAAACCTGAAAGGCGCCGTGGCCCCCTCCAAAATTCTCAGTGAGCAAACCAAAACCACCAGCATGCTGCGTGACCTGCTCAACGAAGAGTTCAACCGCATTGTAATAAACGACAGGAATATATTTGCCGATACCAAAAGCTACATCCAGCGGATAGCCCCTGAAAAAGCAGATATCGTTTCCTTCTACCAGAACGGCTCACCCATCTTCGATTCCTTTGGTATTACCAAACAGGTAAAATCCTCCTTTGGTAAAACAGTAAACCTCGACAGCGGCGCTTACCTCATCATCGAACATACAGAAGCACTGCATGTAATAGATGTAAACAGCGGCTACAAAAGCGTAGGCAACAACCAGGAACAAAATGCCCTGGAAACAAACCTCGAAGCCGCAGAAGAAATTGCCCGCCAGCTCCGCCTCCGCGACCTCGGCGGTATCATAGTGATCGACTTTATCGACATGAAGCTTCCCGAAAACAAGAAGAAGCTCGTGGAGAAAATGGAAGAATTCATGGCGCCGGACAGGGCCAAACATGCCGTATTACCCATATCGAAATTCGGGATCATGCAGATCACCCGTCAACGCATGAAACCAGAAATGAATATCAACACACAAGAGGCTTGCCCCAGTTGCAACGGCACCGGTAAAATATCATCCACCCTCTTACTCGAAGATGATATAGAGAAAAACCTCAGCTACCTGATCACGCACAAAAACACCAACCTCAAACTGGTGGTACATCCGATTCTTTATGCCTACCTCACCAAGGGCTGGCCCTGGTCAACAAAAATGGCCAAATGGAAACGGAAATATGGGCAGAAAACACGATTGGAACAAGACAGCAACTACCACCTCACCGAATACAAATTCTTCGATCAGCACGACGAAGAAATCAAATTATAACCCGTAGAGACGAGGCATGCCTCGTCTCCTCTAATGTGGTCATCCTCCTCGGTAATTAGCATGGTTTTTTGTGTTTTCTTTAACAACTATTTGTAGTATATTCATAGGTTAATCTGCCCCAATCCGTCTTTATAGCAACAAAAGACCGATCGATTCATCTCCCCAATCAATAGCATCTCTTACAGGTGACTTACAGGCGAGTTATAGGCAAGTTATAGGCGACTTATAGGCGAGTTATAGGTGACTTAGAGCATAGTAACCCCCATCTTACCAGCAGCTAACCCCCGGCATACCCCATACTTACCCGGGGATAAAAGCCATTCTTCGGTAAACATCATCACCCGTAGAGACGAGGCATGCCTCGTCTCCATCAAAACAAAAAAGCCCCTCATACACGAGGGGCTTTTTTGTTGCTCAGAATTATTCAGCTTAGTTCTTTGGGTTCACCACCGCAGCACTGCCGCCGGCAGGTGGATTGTAGGTCAGTTCATTACCAGGCACATCCCAGTAATCAAGATAATTGTACTCAATGGTGGCGTTAGTGCTAACCACACCGGTATTTTTCAAAGCCACACAACCGGTACGGCCACCGCCATTGGCAATCGCATCAATCACTTTCCAGCGGCGGGCATCATAGAAAGAAAGTCCGCGGAAAGCACAAACAATCCTGCGCTCCCTGCGAAGTTCCTCCTTCGCCTGTGCCAGCGTTAAGCCGGTACCAGATACAGGAGCCAGCCCCGCACCCTGTAAGGTTCTTATCGCATCGATAATGGCTAGACCCTGGTCTATCTGTGCAGTATTGATAAGCGCTTCCGCCCTCATCAGTTGATTTTCTTCATAATCACCAGCCAGGTGCAGTTCATATTCACCTACAGCTGTATTGGCATAAACAGCCACACCAGGCAAACCGGTACCGCCATCTTTCAATGCCCAGCGGGTAAAATGCGCATTACCACGGTCAGCCTGGCCAAGGTAAGGAGTGCCAATCACACAGTTTTGCGCCTTACGCTGATCACCGGTCTTGAACTCCTGTACCCAGCGTTCACTCAGCTTGTAAGTGGCGCCACCAGGAATATTCGATTGTGTACGGCCCATCACCAGTTGAGTGGCGGTAAACAGGTCACCACGGGCATCAGTACGAATTGTAAAGATGTTATCAGAAAAAGTAATACCTGCTGCAGTCAGCGTTAGGATAGTATTCCAGTCGGCAGCCGTCATGTCCGTCACGGTTTTATTCACCAGCAGGTTGCGGGCCTTCATCGTATTTACATTGCGGGCCAGCTCTGCAGGAGTTTGTCCAAAACCAAGACCTGCCTGGTTGAACGCAGGAATGATCCGCTCCCAGGTCGCAACAAATTCTGAAACACTCGGGGCGCTGTTTGCCGCCGTTACAGCCTTATCAAAATTGGAATTGGCTTCAATAATGATAGCCTCTTTGGTTACATAATTACCATTCGTGGCCTGGTAGCTGTTATTGATGAGGCCGGCATAATAAATAGAACCGATACGGCTGTACGCAAATCCTTTCCACCAGTAAGCCCATGCTTTGATAGCAGCCTTTTTTGAAGCAGCATCACCAGAAAGGGCCACAGATTCCACTTTCTCCAGCAGCAGGTTACAGGAGCTGATCAGGTTGTACATATAAGCCCACTCGTAATAAAGAAAATTATTACCAGCCTGCTGGTTCACATTGGCCTGGCGGATCAGTGCGATCTGTTTGTTCGGTGAATTGGGATTCAGCACCACAGAAGCATCATCATGTATCACTTTTTCCGGGCAACCCATCTGGTTCAAAAAGGCATTTGCCGCATCTGCACCGATCACATCAGCCATCAGCTCATGAAAACCGGTGGCACCACTCCAGAACGGACCAAATACACCATCCGTATATTTCAACGTCTTAAAACCATTTACATACACACCACCAGAAGCAAAACTGATAATACCGGTCTCATTATTCAGTGATTCCGGTCCGGGAGAATTGGGGTTAAGCAATGCCAGGTCCTTTTTACAACCGGTAAATAAAATGCCGGCTGCAAGGACGATATAGGCTAATTTATTTTTTCTCATATAGTTTCTTATTTAGGAATTAAAAACCAAGATTAAGACCCACCTGCAATGTTCTCACATTAGGAATAGTATTATGGTCAACACCCCTGTCGAAAGCAGAATTGACAGTACCTGAACTTACTTCCGGATCCATACCGGTATAATCTGTAAATGTCAGCAGGTTACGGCCGGTAAACACCAGTTGCATACGGTTAATACCTTTTACATTAATAAACTTTGCAAGATCAACTCCCAGGGAAAGGTTACGCAATCTCCAGAAAGTGGCGTCTTCCATGAAATAGCTCTTGGTTCCGTTCGCCTGTATCACAGCATACGTTCCGCGGTAAAACGCAGTCCATGCTTCTGTTTGTCCGTTGATAGTAACAGGCACTCCGTAATCCTTGTGGATACCATCCCTGTACATCCACTCTTTGGTCTGGTTATAAAGATTGCTCTTGTACACCCAGTCAAACTGGAAACCAAGAGTAAGGAATCCTTTATAGTTCAGTTCATTGATAAATGACATGTTGAACTTGGGATTAGGATCACCCAATGAAAAACGGGTTGAACTGGCAAAAGGCTGTTTGGTGGTCTTATTCACCACATAACCATTGCTGGCCACTTCATAGTTGGCCTGGCTCGCTACAGGAATAAATGGCAGCTTGGTAATTGGATTTATTTCATCTACACTATTCAAAAACTTATAACCATACAATTGCCCGATTTGCTCGCCGGCACGGATCACATACTGTGAGCTGCCCGCAGCAGAAAGGATCAGCACCTCTGAATTACCTGCCACCCTGTCAATAACAGATTTCTGCTTGCTGAAGTTGGTGGTAAAATTCCAGCTCAGGTTCTTGGAGGTAAACACACCTATATTCAAGGAGGCCTGTATACCATCCGAAGAAAGATCAACAGCATTGGTCAGCTGCCGGCCTAAACCAAGGCTGGGTGCCACATCTACTTCAAGGTATGCATCCTTTGATTTTCTGTTCCAATAGTTGAAACTGAGACTGGCATTTTTCAGCCACTTCCCTTTCAAAATATCAAAGGAGAAATCAGTTCCTATCTCCAGTTCAGTGGCAATAGAGAGTTTCAGGTCAGGGTTCCTTGAATTAACCACATCAGCCAGGGCACTCTGTGTTCCCAATACCCGTGGAGATAAAACCGGGAACCTGTCATAAGAACCTGGTTGTACACCTGCCTGTCCGTAAGAACCGCGAAGCCTCCATTCTTTGATCACATTATAAATACTGCTGTTCTTCCAGAAATCAAAACTGCTAAGCCTTACATAAGCATCACCCCTGTACATTGTGGCAGGTTTTGAACCACGTCCAAAAGCTGAAGAGAAGTCACTCCTCAAACCACCTCCGATACCAAAATAATCTTTATACTCAAAGCGCTGTGTCACAAGTGTTCCGTATGTAACAAACTCGTCTACCAGGTCTCTGGCCACCTTATAATTGGCCATATCAGAAGCACGGTAAGGTGCAAAACTGGGCGCATCCGTAGCATAAGACCAATAGTCTGAGGTAATACGTTTACGATAATCCCAACCTACAAACGTAGTGGACGTAATGGGGATATTAAGTCCAAAGTCTTTCTGGAAATCAAACTTAACCGTGGCTGTGCTGAGAAAGTTATGGAATGTGATGATATTATCCCGCTGGTTTATTTCACCAGATTCATCAGAACTGGCCGGTACACCAAAAGAAGTACGGGGAGAATACCACTCAGCCCAATATTCCCAATAGGCAGCGCCTTCACTGTGACTTTGCTCAGCTATATCATACCGGCTGGAAAAACTGCTGCGGTTCAGACCGTATTTAACATCCAGCTCCACAAACTTTGGAAACTTATAGTTCAGGTTCAGGCTCTGAACAATATCCACCGTTTTATCAAGCACCTTGGCATTCTCAATGATATAATTAAAATTATAACCATTCACACCCACCGCATCACCGAAATAGGGCGAGTGAAAACCCAATGCATCCCTTTGCTCATAGTTGGCAAACGGACGGGAATTGTTGATGGCATAAAACATGTTCCTGCCATCAGGATCAAGCTGGGTGCTTCTGGTATAAGCCAATTGGGTGGTGGTACGGAACTTAAGACCCTTGGCAAGATCTACACCAATATTGGCAGTTACATTCGTACGCCGGAAATCACCATTATTCTTAAACACCGTTTCCTGGCTGTTATTAGACAGAATGAAACTGTAATCGAATTTATCACCGCCGCCATTGATGTTTACAGAATTGTTATAGGTATTTGCATTCTGAAAAAACATCTCATAATGATCGTAGAACAGCAGGTTCCTGTTATACTCTTTATTCGCAATACTGGTGGGGCTGATCAGGTTAAAAACCGGGTTGGTAAGATAAGAGCCCGTAACAGGATCAAATTGAAGGGGCGCACCACCTCCGCTGACCACTTCTCCGTTTGCATTTACATTGAAGGAATGAAACCTTGATTTCTGAAGTTTACCCACATTCAGTAGCTTGTTCACACCAATACTGGAAGAGACATCAATATTTACCCTTCCTTTTTTACCCTTTTTGGTAAACAACTGGATAACTCCATTCGCACCCTGCGCACCATAAATAGTAGAGGCCGCGGGGCCCTGTACAATTTCAATCCGCTCCACATTACTGAGGTCAAGTGATTCCAAGCTGGTGGCCCTTACTTCCACACCATCCACCAGGATGATAGGGGCGGTGCCTGTAATCACACCATTGATACCCCGAAGCAGAATGTTAGTGGGAGACCCGGGACTGCCATTGATACTGGATATCTGGGCCCCCGGTATTTTACCAACCAGTGCACTGCCCACATCCGCAGTAGGAGTGGCGGGTAGTTTATCTGCTGTAATGGATTCAACCGCGAATGAAAGCCTCTTCTTGCTCGTGGCAGCACCCGTACCGGTTACCACCACTTCGCTGAGAGCCCGGCTGTCTGCTTCAAGGGTTACAGCTACATTGGTTTGAGACTCAAGCCTCACCTCCTTTTCCAAAAAGCCTACTGCGCTGATTATCAAAACAGCATTGGGCGCAGCATTGATCTTAAAAGTTCCATCCGATCCGGCACTGGTACCCCCGCGGGTATTCTTTACACGTACAGAGGCCCCGTTCAAAGGTGCGCCATTGGCGTCTGTCACCTTGCCGGTCACTTCCCGTGTCTGTGCCATTGTTGTCTGGGCTGTAAATAGCAATACAGCCAGCAAGAGCAGGTTTAGTTTTCTCATGTGTGTGGTTTTTGTAAATAAATGGTAAGAAAAAAAATATATAAACCGTTGCCCATATAAACAAAACGCCCATGCAGAATGCTGCATGGGCTCAGAAAAATATTAAGAAAATGTTAACTATTGTTAGTTCCGGTCACGGCTGCCTAAATAGATCATAACATATTGAATTAGTTGAACTACGGCCGCCAGGGCAGCCACCACATAGGTGGTCGCAGCCCACTTCAGGGCATCCTTTGCTTTAGGATATTCCTGCTGGTTTGTCACATTCGTTCTGTCCAGCCAGGCCAGGGCCCGCTTGCTGGCATCAAATTCCACCGGCAGGGTTACCAGCGTAAAAATCACCGTTACACTCATTACTATAATACCTATCAGCAAAACAGTCGGATTTTTGGTCGTGGCAAGTACGATCATGCCCGCCAGCAATACCCAGTTTACCAGCATCGAACTTACCTGTACCGCCGGCACCATCTTACTTCTGAACATCAGGGGGCCATATTGGGTGGCATGCTGCACCGCATGGCCACACTCATGGGCCGCCACTGCCGCCGCAGAAACACTCGTCCCGTTATACACTTCAGGACTGAGATTCACTGTCTTATTGGTTGGATTATAATGGTCTGTAAGGAACCCCTCCACCGAGGTCACCTTCACGTCGTAAATGCCGTTCTCACGGAGCATTTTTTCAGCAATTTCGCGGCCCGACATACCGTTGGCCAGACCGATCTTGCTGTACTTGGTAAACTTGCTTTTCAGTATCGCCGACACCAGGAAACTGATGCCTAAAAAAAGCAGGGAAACCAGGAGAATTTCGTTTGACATCATCATGTTGTTTCAATTTATTAGTCGATAAGATAACAAATTTATTACCATTTTGGTTATGCCTGTTTTTTCGGCCGTTTTGTCAGGTCTGTTAACTTTTCCGCACCAAAAAAAAATTACCGGGTTCGAAATGCCATAAAGACATGCCTGATTTAAATAAATGATATTCAATGCCTTAAGACCTATTTTTTTACTCCCCGCCGGGCCGGGTTTTACCATTCCGGCACCCGCTGAGTTATACACAAGGCCAAAAATTTATTTTGAAATGTGGGGCATAATTGTAACTTAGCAATAGAATTTAATGGGTTAGTAAGTAAGGGGGTCAATCGTAAGATTGGCCCTTTTTACTTTTAAAACATCCGATGATTTTATCTTAGAACAACTTATATATATCATCACTTATTTTTGTAATAACATTCCAACTTACCGGATTAATAAATTATTTATCTAACCGTTTTTCTTGTAGAAAATCATTATCATATAATTTTATCGAATTGAGAAAAACAATACTTAATTCTTTATTAATAACTGCTGCTATGAAAGAGTAAAATGTGTTGGACAAAGTCAAAAATGAAAGAAATGGAATACTTT
>JAEUVM010000515.1 GCA_016787125.1 Chitinophagaceae bacterium
GATCAATACGGTATGCAAAAGAATGCTGGCGGATGTGTTTACGCCGGTGGGTATTTACCTGCGGCTGCGTGACCGTTTCCGGGATACCGTACTGCTCGAAAGTGCCGATCACCATGCCGCAGAAAACAGTTACTCTTTCATTTGTGTAAATGCGATTGGCGGCATTGAAATAAAGTCGGCCAATAAAGTGGAATGGAAACTGCCGGGCAAGCCACCGGAAAGAATGGAAACCGGAAAGGAAACAAATGTAACCTCCCTGCTTCGTGATTTTATGGACCGGTTTGCGATAAATGCACCTGCGGTAAAGGAGGGCAAATATGCACAGGGACTGTACGGTTACAGTGCGTATGATACGGTTCAGTTTTTTGAACAGGTGAATGTAAAGTCAGCTTCTGATCCTGAGATACCACTGATGCGTTACCGGCTCTATCAATATGTGATAGCGGTGAATCATTTCCGCGATGAACTGTTTATCTGTGAAAACCACCTGAAAGGTGTGGAAAGTGAAGCAACACTCGTGGAGGCGCTGATACGCAGCCACGATGTGCCTTCCTATCCATTTGCTGCAACGGGTGAAGAAGTGACTGATATGGGGGATGATGATTTCAGGGAAATGGTGAAAAAGGGTATAGCCAGTTGTCATCGGGGAGATGTTTTCCAGATCGTACTCAGCCGCCGCTTCCGGCAATCATTTACCGGTGATGAATTCAATGTATACAGGGCATTACGCAGTATCAATCCATCGCCATATCTTTTTTATTTTGATTATGGCGATTATAAGCTGATGGGTTCTTCGCCGGAAGCGCAACTGGTGATCAAAAATGGAAAAGCAGTGCTGCACCCGATAGCTGGCACCTTCAGGCGTACCGGAGATGAAGAGGCGGATAAACTGGCTGCGGAGAATTTGCTGAAAGATGCAAAGGAGAATGCCGAACATGTAATGCTGGTGGATTTAGCCCGTAATGACCTCAGCCGTCTTTGCGATGAAGTGGAAGTGGTGCATTACCGGCAGGTGCAGTATTTCTCGCATGTGATACACTTGGTAAGTGAAGTGACAGGTAAAATAAAAGAAGGAACGAATCCTTTTGAGTTATTGGCAAAAACCTTTCCTGCGGGTACGCTGAGTGGAGCGCCGAAAATAAAAGCCATGGAACTGATCGCTGCGTATGAGCCGGTGGCAAGAAGTTATTATGGCGGAGCCATCGGGTTTATTGGTTTCGATGGCAGTTGTAACCATGCGATCATGATCAGGACATTCCTTAGCAGGAACAACACGCTTACCTACCAGGCCGGAGCAGGCGTGGTGGTGGCCAGCAACCCGGAGAGTGAACTGCAGGAAGTAAATAATAAACTCGGAGCGCTGAAGAAAGCGATAGAGATGGCGAATGGCTCATAGTTCATAGCTTATAGCCGTTTACTATGAAAAGTAAGCTGTGAGTTGTGAATTATGAGCTGCGAGTAATGAACCATGAACCATGAACTATGAACCATAAGCGATGAACTATAAGCTATGAACATCTTAGTATTTGATAATTACGATTCGTTTACCTACAACCTGGTGCACCTGGTGGAGAAGATTATGCATACCAGGGTTGATGTGTATCGTAACGACCAGTTGCCCCTTGAGAAGGTTAAGGCGTATGACA
>JAEUVM010000463.1 GCA_016787125.1 Chitinophagaceae bacterium
ATGATTCGAACATCCATCTGATGGTTAACAACCAACTGTTCTGCCATTGAACTATACTCCCTTTGTTGGCCCGATGGGAATCGAACCCATACACCCTGGTTAAAAGCCAGGTACTCTGCCTTAGAGTTGCGAGCCATTATGTGATGGTTGATAGATTCGAACTATCAGCTTCTATCGTATCAGGATAGTACTCTGCCATTGAGTTAAACCATCAGTTGTTGCGACTACAGGATTCGAACCTGCATGTAAGGCTTATGAGACCTTTGAGTTACCATTACTCTAAATCGCATTTTATACGTTGACCCGAAGAGATTCGAACTCTTATCCTTGAGCGTATAAGGCTCCTGCTCCAACCATTGAGCTATAGGTCAGTACTGTACGGCTCCAGGACTTGAACCTGAAACTATCACCCGCTATTTACCTTCCAGAAAGGAAAGGGAGTGATCATGTTACCTTACACCAGGCCGTATTGGTTGACTCCGTCCCGATAGCTATCGGGAGAACCCTGATCTTCCGTTGCACAGATGGATGCTTTACCAATTAAGCTAAAGCCAACATTTGTTATCGGGGCAGGATTTGAACCTGCACCTCCAGGGCCAGAACCTGGAATGCTGCCGTTGCACCACCCGACAGAATATTTATTTACAGTCTGATGCTCTACTCAAAGAACTTTTTTAAAAGTGTCCCCGCTGCACCTGCGGGGAACACTTTATCCTCCTTCTGCACATTTCTTTATCGCAGGATGAACTCAGCCGGGTGACGGACATCTGTTTCCATCATTCCGCTTTCATGTTCACCTGTGATTTTGTTTTTTGTCAGCACAGATGCCAGGAACTTTATACCCAGCACCACCAGTATGAATTTCATTTTACCCTCCTTTCTTGTTTTACTTCTTAGCTGCATTTCGTTTGTCTATCACTCCCGTTGCCTCCATCAGAATAAAATGAAGTACAAAGGCGATCAGCTTTATCATTATTTCTGTTGACTCTTCCATGATCTTTCTGCCGGGCATTAAAAAACCCGGTCGTTTGCTTCGACCGGGTTTTCCCATACCTGACAATTCAGGTTATGTAAAAACATACTCCGGTCGCTGATGATTCGCATCATTATTCTTGCCTATGGGCACAATACTCTCCTGGAGCAGCCCGCACCGATAGGAACTGTTTAATGACATTGTAACATTCATCGTTTTTATAAATCGTTTATGTCGTATTTGTTTTAGCATTTAATTTTTTACAGGTTACAGAGATTCCTCTCCTGATTTTTTACATAACTCAATTTCAATTTTCTTTTCACTTTACCAACCGACACATTTCGCCCCTATTGCCGCTTGTTCAATACACCGCATTCGATTAAGCATCGGCTTGCTTATCTGACTTAGCCAAGGCTACGGTTCAATCCGGCTTCGCCAAGGCTACGGCGGATAAATAAAAAAGCCCCGGCGGCTGGCCAGGGCTTGTATGTTTTGAATCCGTTTGTTCAACTTATTCTGCAGCATTACATGCCCCGCTACCGTTATAATCCTCCTTGGGACTAAAGCGATCCGCTGAATTGATATGTATCGTTTG
>JAEUVM010000464.1 GCA_016787125.1 Chitinophagaceae bacterium
CGGTCGGCCAGTATATAATCTATACGCAGTGTGGGCGAAATGGCGGAGAAGGTACGGCCGATGCCAAACCCCTTTTTCAGAAATGCATCCTGCAGGTTTCCCTTTATGGTGAAATAAGTATAGGAGTTGGGCACATCATTCAGGTCGGCACATACTATTTTGGGGTAGGGCGAATTGCCCATCACTTCTTTCGCCACATCGGCCTGTATGGCCCGGTAAGAAACGCCTTTTCGCAGTTTGGAAAGTATGGTCTTTGAATTGGAAACAAGGCTGTCGTCGCCGCTTTTTATTTTCCCGATCCGCTCATAGTCTTTTTTGCCAAACTGGTTGGATTGCAGGTGGGTGGTGTAAATGCGGATGGTGTCGTCGTTTACTTTCAGATCTGCCTGCAGCAGCACATCGGGCAGTGTGGGCCGCGGATAGCGGGTCTTTCCGCTGTCGATGATCGGAAAGCGGGAAAATATGATGGAGCTGTAGTAATGATTATCACCATCGGCATCAAAAGAGAAATAATAATACGGATAACCCAGCTCCTTTTGTATCGGGGTGATATTGTCGTAGTAGTTGGAATCGGTTGAGGTGTGGAATTCCTGCAGGCACAGTACATCGGCATCCTGCTTTTTCAGCAGTTCAAACATCTGCAGCCGCTTTTCACTGCCGGCATTATTGTTTCGTTTCAGTTCAATAAAGCGGGCCACATTCCAGCTCACCACCCGGATGGTGCCGGGTTTTCGTTTATAGTCAAATGATTTGGGTGTATGAAAGGAAATAAAAACACTGATACTTTTAATACCCAGCAGCAGGGCAATACCCGGCAGCAGGGCGTACCTGGGTTTCAGTACGATCAGCCAGGCAGCCAGGCAGGCGATGACCAGCAACAGCAAAAAAGGAAAAGCAAGTCCGAGGAAAGAGATAAACCACCAGCGATGCGGGTGCAGGTAAGGCACCAGGCAGGCGAGAAGGAAAAAGAACACCACGCCGATAGTGATGATGAAAAAAAAGCGGCGGGTAAATCCCCTGAATTTGATGGCCATCGATGCAAATTAGGTAAAAGCAATGAGCAATAAAGAGCAGCCGTTGCCGCTTAACAATATCAAAGGTCTTCTTTACTTGCCCGCTGCAGCAGTTCTTTCTCTTCCGGGGTAAGACTGCTGTATCCCTGCTGGTTTATTTTATCCAGAATCTCATCCACCCGTTGCGGTGTTACATTCATTGTTCTTTTGTAAGGAGCGGAAGAAGATTTGTAAAACAGTTCTTCTTTAATAGTCCTGTTTTTACGTGGCTTGTCTGGGTTAAAAAGGTTGGTGATCCAGTCAAAGAAATTACTCATCCACTCACTCCAGTCGTAACCCATTTTCATAAAATAGATAAAGAGAAAACCGGTGACTGCACCTGCCAGGTGATTGATCAGTATACCGGTATCACTGATAGATACAGTGGCCAGGTCGGACAATACATAGATGGCCGTAAGCACCCATAGCGGTATGCCTCCTGCTATCAGCGGAAAGATGCGGTAGCCCGGCGACATCAGCGTGGTGGCCACCGCAATCGCCATTACCCCGGCAGAGGCACCGGCCACCACGGCCTGTGCTTTCAGCGGTGCCAGCGAAGGCAGCATGTTATATGCCAGTATAAAAGCAATAGCGCCACCAAGTGAGCCATAAATGAACAATGGTATAAGCTTACGGTTGCCGGTAAGGTCCTGCAGGATATAACCAAACGTCCACAGCCAGAGCATGTTGGCAAATACCTTCCATACGTTATCATGCACAAACATATGCGTGATGATGACCCATGGTTTATGGAAAAGGGAGCCGGTATCGGCCGGAAGGGTAAAGAGACCCAGTACATTTTTACTGAAAAGCGCCGGCACCTGGTCTTTGGCATCGCTGAAACGGAAATACCAGACCGCTTTCATAAAAGCAAACCCCACAAATACGATAAGGCATATCGCTATCAGCATAACGAGGTTGTTGCCGCTCTGGCCCAGTGAAATGCGCTGCCTGTATTGACGTTCGGTGTAAGGCATGGTATTGAAAAATATATCAGGTTCGGAAGGTCAAAAATCGCTTTTTTTTCCGGCAAAGCGGTTCTTATTGGCCTTCAAAAGTTAATATAACGTCCGGCGGTTCGTTTTGTTCCAGTAATACACGATCAAAAAGCCGGTAAGGGCGCCACCCAGGTGGGCAAAATGGGCTACTTTATCGCCCGAAATATTGCCAAACCCGCCAAACAGGTCAAGGGCAATAAAGCCTATTACGGCCCATTTGGCCTTTATAGGTACCGGGATAAACATCAGGTAGAGCTCGGTATTAGGGAAAAGGTATCCAAAGGCAACAAACACACCCAT
>JAEUVM010000491.1 GCA_016787125.1 Chitinophagaceae bacterium
GGGTCTACGAGGATTCTGTATATGCTGATGGCGTTTTTCAGCGGGTACAGTATGATACCCTTCGCTTCAGCACCACCTGGAAATCTCTTTCCGACGGACTGGTATGGTGGGAAGGAAGCATCAATGTCGGACTGCCGGAAAGGCTTTATGCTAATGATTCGGCATTGTTCCGTCTGCAGGACAGGATATTTATACAGGGCATTAAAGATGCAAAGAAAGATTTCAGTCTATTCCCTGGCGATTCAGTAAGATACCTTACCAGCTTTGATGATGTGGCTGCCAATGGCCGCTCGTTGAAGCTTTCCGGCCCGGTAAAATCACCGGCAGGTACTTTCGGCGACTGTATCTATTTTGAAAAGAACTCCCGTAACTACCGCAAAGACCAGGTGTACTTCAAACCCGGTATCGGCGTGCTGCGCTATGTGCATGAAATGGCGCCTCCGGGCACTCCCTTTCTCAAATTGCAGCAGGTATCAAACCTGGTGGCTTATCACATAGAATAGTTCAGTCAGTGGCGGAGTACCGCTCCTTTTTCCAAGGCCTTTTTTTTAAGTATATATAGTATATGGGTACATTAAGTATATAGGTATATAAAGTATATAGGTATATACTTATTTACTTATCTACTTATACACCTATCAACCTCCTTCACTTCCCACCAGCCAGGTTCCGCTTTATCCACACCACGGCTTTCTTTACATAATATTCATCATCCTTTTCCAGTGCGGCTGTCAGTTTCTTTATGGCGGCATGATTGTCCGAATGACGGGTATACCATTCCAACATTACCAGTGAGAGACGGCGCTGCCACATATTGGAAGAGCGATTGAATTTGTCTGCTACCGCAAAAATTTCATCGCGGTGTGTTTTGACAATACTGCGGAGAAACTGCATGCCCAATCCGTCGCAAACGGCCCAGTTGCCGATGGTGGTTGAAAATTCTTTAAAGAGCCGAAGCAGGCGCTGCGGGTCGGTCTTCCCTTTTTTCTCCATGATCTTAATGGCAATCACCCTTTCTTCCTGTGAGCCGGCATGCCATAACGCTTCAGCGAGTTCAAAGGACCCTTCTTTGTATTTTTTTGCCAGGTCGTTCAGTACAGGTGTTTTTACACCATAGATAGTTTGTGTGCCGGGAACCATTTTGGTAAAAAAAGCCTTATCCTTTTCGCTGGCGTTGTCTTTTAATACTGCCTTGATCTCCTTTATGGTAGTTGTTATTGCTTTCATTATTTCTGTTCACATCAGAAAGGACCTCTTTCTTTGATCAAAAAAATCATCCCTATTACTTACAACTTAAAACTTAAGACTTATGACTTAAAACTTATCTACTTATTTACCACTCATGTCCTTCGACAGCACATCCAGCATCAACGCATATTCCTTACTATAACTGTTACTGTCATCATCCGGCAGGTCAATGTCAGCATCATTCACCACTTCTTTCAGCATATCGTATGCTTTTTGTGCTTCCGCAAAAGAGGAGAACAGCGAAACAAACCGATGCGTTTCACTCATTTCCATCATCCCGATCGCATGCTGGTAAAAACGCAACGGCATCATCACCCTCGCTGGTACAAAGTAGGATGCCTCCTCCGATATCAGCCGGAAATAATCTGCATAATAC
>JAEUVM010000503.1 GCA_016787125.1 Chitinophagaceae bacterium
CTGGGTGGTGTAATCAGTATCCTCCACTGTTTTATCTTTCTGGCAGGCTGTAAAAGCGATGGAGAGGGATAAGGCGAGCACGGCTAACGAACGGAATCGGGCTTTCATAAATGGGGTTTTGTATTAGTTTTTAAATTGACCAAGCATAGACGGGGGGTAAAGGCATAAAGTTTAACCCGTTGGCTTGTATTTTTTAAAAATTCAATACGCTAACGTTCTGAGGACAGTTTTAGTACGCAAAGGCGGGGTATTTATCCGGCTCCCAGGCGGGGAAATTCACTATCAGGGTCCTTCTTCCCCGGTCCATTCGATCTTTACCTTTTTACGGATAAGTTCTTTGGAGGGGTTTCCGTGTTCATCATACTCAGATACGGCCACAAAAAACAGGTATAGCGGTTTGTTTAAATCTCTTAGTTTGATCACCTCACGGTTGCTTACATCATAGAACTGCCGGATGTTTTTGGTACACAGCACCCGGCCGGCCCCCAATCCTACTATTTTATGGTTAAACGGATGCCAGGCCATGGCTGTATCATAAAACCAGTACGACCAGCCCGTTTCACTGATGTTAAGTTCCTTATTGGTGTTGAACTCATCTTCTTTCAGTTCAAGCAGGGGCAGGTAAACAAAATCCCTGATAGGGCTGGTTTCGGTAAACCGGTAGATGGAATCCCTGATACTGGCAAATACATATACGCCTTTGATGTTTTCCAGCATTACCGAGAACTTGAAAAGGCGCTTCTTTAACTGGATGGTGGTCTGAAAATCGCTTAACAGGACAGAGCTTTCATCCTGTGCAACACGGATAGCAAGGTTTTGCTTTTGTGCAGCAGCCTGCAGGGTGAATAAAACTGCGATGAGCGGAGCGAGGTAGTTTTTCAGCAATGAATTCCGGTTCATAGTCTGGTTAATGTTTAAGTGCCGATCAGCGCCTTTCCAATCTGAAAGTTAATGCATAATATTTACCCGTCAATACGTGTTCGTCATGTCTTCATCCACACAAATGATGAAGTCGGCCCGGCCTTTATTTTCTGCCAGCAGGCTGCTGATATCTTTTTGCGATACCGTGCTGATGGTGCCGTAGCGGAGCCCCGGCTGTTTTTGCTTCAGGTACCATAAAATACCTTCGTAGTTATCTGAATGATAAGCGCCATTGTAATGGATAAATAAACTGCCTGCCGTAAAATGCTGCAGGATGAACCAGGCCATGGTGGCATCCTTGATAGCCTGTGCTTTGGGCAGGTTTTCACCGCCATGCCCGCCCATCATTTCAAGCATTTTCTTGTAACCGGGTAATTCAGCATCGTATGCAATGGGCAGCGGTGCGATCCAGTTTTTTTCTGCCGCAGGCAAACTGTCCAGTTTACCAAACCCGCCCTTTGCCACCAGCGAAGCATACTTCCGTGGTACATTCGTGGCGATGAAAGGCAGCTTGTTTTCTTTGGCATAATTCACCAGCGGTGCATAGTCGGTTGAATAATTTCTCCACAGGCGGGCATTGGAGTCCAGCCCTTTGGCACTAAGCATACCGCCCAGGTATTTATTCAGCGGCGGCTGGTTGTCGGCTTCAAACATTTCCGCACCCAATACCAGCTTGCGTGTTTCACCCAGTGCTTTGGTTACTTCCAGTTGCAGCCAGTGCGCTATCGCATTATTATGGTACTCGCCAAACAATACAATATCCTTTTCCTTAAGTATGCGGATCATTTTTTTATACGACACTTTTTTGCCTTTGGCATTGTACAGCACATAGGCGGGTTTGCCCTGTGCCTGTACAAAGACAGTCATCAGCAGCAGTAACAACAATGGTATGATTCGTTTCATCAGTACTTATTTTACAGGTTGCAATTCCTTTTTCATCAGCCAGTCGGTCTGCGGATCCGTGCCAAGCATAAACACATGCGTGGCAAACTTTTCAAATCCCCAGCGGGCATAGAAATCAATGGCCCGCTGGTTGTGCTCCCACACACCCAGCCAGATCATCGTTTTATTCTTTTCCCGGGCAATGTCTATGCAGGCTTTCATCAGCGCCGAGCCTACTCCTTTGCCGATGGCGGTGGTTACGGCATATATCCGTGCTATTTCTATTGCATTATGATTGCCCAGTTCCGGCGGGTTGTTTTTTTCCCGCAACCTTACATAGCCGGCCGGTTCATCACCCGTATAGGCCAGCAGGAAGATATTGCCGGGCTCTGTCACTTCTTTCATCAGCGCCTCATGGGTGAACTGTTCGGTCATGAATTTATCCATGTCCTCCTTTGTGTTTTGCTCCGCAAAAGAGTCATAAAACGTTTGCCTGCTCATCTCAGCAATCAGCGGGGCGTCTGACGCTACAGCCTGTCGCACAGTAACCTGCGACGCTGTATTTGTATTCTTCTCCATTACACAAAAGTAGTATTGTTTCCGCCCTGCCCATCTGGTAGCTTTATATATCTTTTTATTTTAATTAAAATCATTAACCTAAACCTTACAACAATGAAGAAGCTCAGTTTTATTTTGT
>JAEUVM010000527.1 GCA_016787125.1 Chitinophagaceae bacterium
CTTCCCTATACACCCGGTGTTTATTATTTCCACAATGCCAAGGGAAAGGTGGTGTATGTGGGCAAGGCCAATAATATCCGTTACCGGGTGAACAGTCATTTCAGCAACAACTCTGAAAGCCGGCAGAAACAGAATTTCATGCAGCATGTGCATCGTATCAGCTATCAGTGCTGCGGTACGGAACTGATGGCCTGCATACTGGAGTCGGCTGAAATAAAAAAGCGCTGGCCCGTTTTCAATTCTTCACAAAAGCGCTGGGAAGATGTGTACGGAATCTTTCTGTATGAAGACCAGAACGGTTACCTGCGGCTGGCCATTGATAAAAACCGTAAACGGCTGAACCCTGTCTGTTCTTTCCATTACCTGGTGGATGGACATGCCATCATCCGGAAGCTGCTGAAAGAATATGACCTCTGCCCGAAATTATGTTTCCTGCACAAAGAAGACATTCCCTGTGAAGGGATGGATGAAGGATATTGTCATGGCGCCTGTGAGCAACTGGAGAAACCTGCCATCTATAATGAACGGGTAATGGCAGCCTGCGATTCTTTGCGGAAGCAGCCTACGTTTGCCATTGTTGATAAAGGGCTGAATGGTGATGACAGTTCCTGTGTGCTTATTGTGGAAGGAAAATTTTATGGCATGGGCTACCTGCCGGCCGATGTACCGGTATCGGATGTAACCGTACTGAAGGAGCACCTGACGGAGTACAGGGAAAACAGTTTTATCCGCAACCTGGTGAATGGTTTTGCGGCGAGGTTTCCGGGGAAGGTGGTGATGCTGGGAGCGATAACTAAGAGATAAAAGGAGGGAAAGAGAAAAGGAGAAGCTATTGTATTTCTCTTTATCTCCTTTTCTCTTTTATCTCTTAGCCCTCTTAGCAAAATCTTATTCCGTCCACTCAAACCCCTCACTCAGCGGCATCTGGCTGAATACGGTCACCACTTCGGCGGGTGGTATAAATAGTTTTCTTTCCACTATGTTAAGCCAGGCACCATCTATCGAAACTTTTGCGCAAAGGATGTCTTCCTGTTTTTTGATCTCGTGCTGTATGGTCCAGCGGGAGTAATCTTTTTTTCCTTTCAGCAGGTTCATATTGATAGTTACCGCATCGCCGTATTTTATCTCTTTATAGAAAACACATTCTTCCCGGAAGATAATGGGGCCAAAGCGGTGCTGCTGCATCACAGCCGGTGTGAGACCGTGAATGGTAAGATAATTCATGCGGCACATAGCTGCCCAATCGTAGTATACAGAATGCCGGAGGTGAAAGTTGGGGTCCAGGTCGGACCAGCGCACCTGTACAGGCATGGAAAACTGGCTCATGTTGTTGGTTTTTGTGCTGCTAAATTAACTAAATACGGATGGCTGAAATAGCGGCCCATGCTGTATTTTTGGCAACCTAAGTAAGAAACTATGAAACAGCTGATCTTTGCCGCTACCCTTCTATCCGTTGCTTTTTCTGTAAATGCACAACCCGGAAAACCGGCAACAAAGCCGCCGCTGGCCAAACCGGTGGTACCCCTACTGAAAACAACGCTTGATTCCATCAACTATATCCTGGGGGAAAGTACCGGCTACCAGTTGCAGAGCCTGAACTTTGGTGATGTAAAACTGAGCACCACCCTCTTCAACAGGGGGCTTACTGATATTATGTATAAAAAGAAACCCCTGCTTGATAACAATACCATCAATACCACCCTGAGTGAAATTTATAAAAAGAAGAAAAGCGGACAGCCATTTATTGCCAAAGCCACTCCCAAACCGGCCACTGCAGTACTGAAGACCACCCTTGACTCGCTGAGTTATGTGCTGGGCAGCAATATTGCGTATCATTTCTCCCAGCAGGGTTTTGACGGATTTAAATTCAACCTGCCCCTTTATAACAGGGGCATGAATGATATTCTTGGTAAGAAAAAACCATTGCTGGATGATGTGCTGGCCAATGCCACCATCAATGCATACTACTTTAAGATGCAGGAAGAAAAATCGAAAGTACAGATACAGGCAGGTGAGAAATTCCTGGCACAGAATAAAATGCGAGATGGTGTGAAGACCACGGAAAGCGGCTTACAGTATGAAGTATTACAGGAAGGAAGTGGCAATAAGATGACATTAACTGATACGTTTGTATGTCATTACCGGGGTACATTTATTGACGGGCAGGAATTTGAAAGTTCATACAACTCCGGACAGCCGCTTACCATGCCGGTAAACCAGGTGATACAGGGATGGATCGAGGGACTGCAACTGATGTCGAAAGGCTCCAAATACAAATTGTACATTCCTTATAAAATGGCGTATGGAGTAATGGGGCAGGGACAAATACCCGGCGGCGCCACCTTGATATTTGAACTGGAATTGCTTGACATAAAGCCCTTCCGCGAAAATCCAAACGTGGCACAGAGCAAGTCATTTCTTGAGCAAAACAAACTGAGGCCTGAAGTGAAGACCACGGCCAGCGGACTTCAATATGAAATACTCCGTGAAGGCACCGGCCCCAAAATGACTTCACCGCTTGATACATTTGTTTGCCATTACCGCGGCACTTTGCTGGATGGTACTGAGTTTGATGCTTCCTACAACAGGGGGCAGCCGCTGATGATGAAGGCGAACCAGGTGATAAAAGGCTGGACGGAAACACTGATGATGATGCCCGTTGGATCTAAGTATAAAATATATGTACCATCGGAATTGGGCTATGGGCCAAGGGGCATGGGATCGATACCCGGTGGTGCCGCATTGATATTTGAAATGGAGTTGCTGGACTTTAAGCCATTTAAACAGTAAACTAAAAGTCAGGACAGGTTGCTTATCATTCGGGCAATCTGTTCACGGGTTCCCAATACAATTATTTTCATTGCGGGGGTGATCAGTGTTTCACCCGGCGGGTTGATAAAGAACCTGCCTTCTGCATCTTTTATGCCGATACAATTCACGCCTGTTTTATTCCAATCCATGATTTCCTTCAACGGTTTATCAACGAGGTTTTTGGGTAATGATTTTGCCTCTACGGATTCTATGTGAATAGAATTTCCCTGTTCGCCGGAAAGATAATCGATGAACTCCACTACATCCGGCCGGGAAACCAGCGTTGCCATGTGTGTGCCGCCGATATAGTCGGGCATTATCACATTATTGGCACCGGCCTTTTTCAATTTTGCAACTGAACTGGCCTCTGATGCCCTGCTGATGATATTCAGTGCAGGGTTGAGCGATCTTGCAGACAATACAATAAATACATTTTGTGCATCGGCAGGTAAAGTGGTGATGAGCGCCCTGGCTTTTTCAACCCCGGCTAGCCGCAGGGTATCATCATCTGTGGCATCTCCCTTTATCAGGAGACGGCCGTTTGAGTCAGCCTCCGGTTTCATTTCCAGTTGTTCTTCTTTTTCCACCACTACAAAGGACAGGCCATGTGAGGCGAGGATATTGGCTGCCTGCTGCCCGTTGCGTCCGTAGCCGCAAACAATAACATGATTTGTCAACTGATTAATTGCTTTCATCTTGCGCCTGTTTTTGAAATATTGATGTACTTCGCCACTGATAACAAACTGGGTGATACGGGCTATTACAAAGGCAAACATGGCCCAACTGGCGATCAGCAGCACGATGGTGAAAATCTTGCCTTCGGCTGATAACGTAATGCTGTAGGATCCCACCGTTGTAATATTCACAGTGGTAAGGTATACTGCTTCCAGGAAGGCCAGTTTTTCCAGTATCATATATCCGGCAATACCTGCCGCAATTACAACATGCAGCAGGATGACCGGCTGCAGCAGCCTGAAAATTGCTTTATCCTTTGTCATCACCAGTTTAAAAATACCATAGCGCTATGCCCTGTTACCTGATATTGGTCGGGCACAGGTATGACTTCTGTCCAAAAAAAAGGGACAGCCAAAAAAAGCTGTCCCGGAGGTTTAATTAAAAACCCTGAGCATTTATCGTTTGTTCACAACAACTTTTTCCACTACCTGGGCGCCGGTTTCCACTGCCACGATCCTGATGCTGTACATACCGGGGGTAAGGTTATCAATGATCACATTATTGCTGGTGATACCTTTCATGATCTTAACGGCCCTGCCGCTCATATCTGTTACCACAATATCCCGAACGATATTTCTTTCTTCAAACAGTACGTTTACTGTTCCGTTGCTGGTGGGGTTTGGATAAATAATTGTTTTACCCAACTGACCATCACCTCTTACCGAACGGATCTCACTGTACTGGATACGGTTGTCAATATCTGTCTGCTTCAGGCGGTACTGGGTTACTCCTTTGAACATATTCATGTCTGTATAGGTGTATTCCAGTTCGGTTGTACTGTTACCTCCTGCTGCCTGTGAGGGAATATAAGCGATCTCTTTCCAGCCACTGTTACCGGCATTTCTTTCAAGACTGAAACCGCGGTTGTTTATTTCGGTGCTGGTTACCCACTTCAGCAGGACATTCGACCTGTTACGGGTGGCATTGAACGATTTCAATTCAACCGGCAGTACCAGACAGCCGGACGGATGCGGGAAGTAATCTACGATTGAATTTGACAGTGTTGGTCCCTCCACCAGTATAATGTATCCTTTTTCGGAATACGGATAGGTATCAGAATAAGGTGAAGGCAGAGAGGTAAGACCAACGCTGAAAGGACTGCCTGAAGAAACAGAAACGGTGCCGCTGGTAAAGGCTAGCTCATCAGTACCAATATCAAGCTGTCCGTTGTCATTCATATCAACGAATATCTTGTAGGTGATATTTTTGGCAACCGGGTCGAGTGTTGAAATACCCAATGCATACTGACGAAGCGGTGTGCCGCAGTTCTTGAATCCGGTGATCGTCGGATCATTAAAGAATGAAGCGAGACCGCAGATATA
>JAEUVM010000522.1 GCA_016787125.1 Chitinophagaceae bacterium
GGTTAATATTTGCCCGGTATTTTCACCCTATATTTGAGGTTCCTCCAATCCTTCGAAATCCCATAGTTAAGATCACCTGGAACAACCTGTGTTTTATTACCTAAAGTGTGAGCTATGAGGAAAGTTTACGTATTGATTTTGCTGGTATTGATTAATGCAGGCATAGCTAATGCCCAATTTACCGCAACCTATGATTTTGCAAATGTAACAACGACGTCAGGTACTACTGATCCGACGCCGGTGCCGGTAGTATCTGGGTTAACATTTGGCTCTTTTACTGCTACCGGCACACCGGCTAATCCTAATGCAGGAGGGCGTTTTTCATTTACTGACTGGTCATTGGGTGCTACCAATGGTAGTGATGTATTTACAGGTGGTATTGTCACTTCAGAATACTACCAGGTTACTATAACACCCAATGCAAATGTGACCCTCGATGTAAACTCAATAACTTTTACTATTCAGCGTTCGGGGACTGGAGTTCGCCAGTATTCAGTCAGGGGTAGTGTTGATGCCTTTGGAGCAAACCTTCCGGCCAGTATCAATCCTGCAAATGCAAACCTGTCTGTTGTTGCAACTAATATTTTCCAAATTACAGATGCGTCAACTTCGGCCCAAACAGGGAGTACCATAACTCTCGACGCAACGTACGATAACATAACTTCGGCTGTATCTTTCCGCTTCTATGGATTTAATGCCGAGGCTACGGGTGGCACTTTCAGTATCGACAATGTGGTGATTAATGGAACGGCAACCTATACCGGACCTATTACCAATTACTATTCAAAATCTGCAGGTAATCTTACTACGCTTGCCACTTGGGGAACCAATACAGATGGAACTGGAACAGCTCCGGCGAACTTTACCAATGATGGTTCTGTATTTAATGTGGTAAACAGAGTATCTGTTACACTGGATGCCAATTGGAGTGTAACGGGTTCCTCGTCCAAAGTGGTGACAGGAGACGGTATTTCTGGTACGGAATTAATTATACCTAATACTGCTGCACTTACCGGGTTTGTTGATGTGACAAATCTCTCTACACTCAGGCTTGAAAATTCAACCCTGCCGACTTTTGGCACATTTGCAACAGGAAGTACGGTTAATTATGCGCAGACCGCATCACCTTATCCGATACCCACTAATTCAGTTGTTTATCATCATCTGAGGCTTACTAATGGTACTAAAACTTTGGCCAATGGAACGATAACCGTTAATGGAAACATGGTAGTTGATGCAGTAAGCGGCTTTAATGGGGGGGGGACGCCTTTTACAACGGTTAATATTGCTGGTGATTTCACGCTGGCTAACGGAGCAGCTTTTGAACCCATACTCACAGGTGAGGGAAACCGAATGACAATGATTTGTACAGGCTCTGGCACACAAACTTTCAGCGGGGGAGACCTTTACTTCTTCCGGATTCAAACACTTTCAACACCCGCCACCACACTTGATGTGGCTTTAGGATCATCATTAACGCTGGCAAATCCATCTGGCGGCGGACTTAATTTACAGCAGGCAACTCACACTCTTTCATTAAATGGAAATGATCTTACCATGTATGGGGCGGCAATTTTTTCAGCGTCTCACACAGGAACTATTTCGGGAAACACCAACTCTGATTTGACTATTAACAAAACAGCCGGTTTCGGAAGTATTGGAAGTACAGGTTTTACAACGGGAGCACAGGTATTGGGTAACTTAAACTATAACTGCGCAGGCTTTGGAACAAATGATTTATCACTTCTCTCAAATCTTACAGTTTCTGGTAATCTCACTATGACGGCAGGATTGATACAAATTGGTGCAAATAACCTGACTGTTTCTGGTACCGCATCCGGGACTGCAACTTCATATGTCAGAACGAACAGCACCGGGTTGCTTACAATTGAGGCCATCGGAGCTGCACCAAGATCATTCCCAATAGGCAATACCGCCTATAATCCACTTATCATCACCAATGGCAGCGGTAATAATTTCTCCGCCCGTGTGGCCAACGGTATCAACGACCCCAACGGAGCCATCCCCACCGATGCGGTGCAAAGAACCTGGTACATCAACGCCAGCGCCAATACACCCGGCGTGGATATTACCTACCAGTATAACCTTGCTGAAT
>JAEUVM010000533.1 GCA_016787125.1 Chitinophagaceae bacterium
TGTTGCTCTCCCTTTATTTTATTGTACAAAATAATTTCCGGGCTGAATACAAGATCACCCGCTCCCATTTCCAGGGTATTGACACCTGGCTGATACGGCTGAACAGCAATGTTACTTTTCTGAATAAAGTAAAACTGAAAAGGGCGCTGGATGAAGTACCTGAATATTCAGTACTGACGATCGATGGCAGCGACTGCAATTTTATTGACTACGACATACTCGAAGTGATCAGCGAATTTGAAAACAAAGCCCGCGACCGCCATATCGAACTCCACACCGTAGGGATAAAGAGGGTGAGTGTGACGGCGGTACATTAAGAGTTTTTAGTTTTTAGTTTTTAGTTACGAGTTATGAGTTTTGAGTTACGAGTTTCGAGAGGAGCACATCAGCACATTAGCACATCAGCAAATTTCCAAATCATCTCATCTCCACACCTGTCCCGGCCATCCGGGATCTTCAAATCATCTCATCTTCAAATTTTCAAATTATCTCATTTTCAAATTATCTCATTTCCACATTTTCACATTTTCACATTGTTCTTCACGTATTCATATATCGCCTGCTGTGCCGCCAGTGGTTCCTGGCTTTCGGTGAGGGTCTTTACATTTTTGCAATTGCCTGTGGTGATATCACTCACCAGCAGTACGGCCTTTTGGTTGTCTTTCAGTTGCAGTTGCAGTATATGTTCCAGTTCGGAAGCGAGGGCGGGGTCGCTTACCGGGAATACCACTTCGATGCGGCTGTGAAGGTTACGGTTCATCCAGTCGGCGCTGCCCATGTAGTATTCGGGATTACCATCATTGTGAAAGGCAAAGATGCGGGCATGTTCCAGGTAGCGATCTACAAGGCGGTGTACCACGATGTTCTCACTTTGTCCCGGCACACCAGGAGCCAGGCAGCAGATACTGCGAACGAGCAGTTGCACTTTTACCCCCGCTTTACTGGCATCATACAGGCGGGCGATCATATCCCGTTCCTGCAGGTTGTTTAGTTTGATGATGATACCGGCAGGCTTACCATCTTTCGCATTTTTTATTTCCCGCTCTATCAGTTTGTTCAGCCGTTTGATCATGTTGAACTGTGATACCAGCAGGTGCTGAAAAGGTATCTTACCATACACGGCAGGCTGCACCCGCGACTGCAGGTAGTTGAACAGCATCACCAGTTCTTCGCCATATTCCGGGCGGGTGGTGAAGAATACATGATCGGTATAGAAGCGGCCGGTGGATTCATTGAAATTGCCTGTGGCCATAAAAGAGAACATCTGATCCTGACGCTTCACCAGCGCTACTTTGGCGTGTACTTTCAGTCCGGGAATGCTGTTGATGATGCGTATGCCCGCAGCTTTCATTTTCTTACTCCACTTCAGGTTGTTGGCTTCATCAAAGCGGGCTTTCAGTTCCACAAACACGGTAACTTTCTTTCCGTTTTTTGCTGCGCTGATCAATGCATTTACAATGTGTGAATCGGCAGCCACCCGATAGAGGGTGACAAATATTTCCTGCACTTTCGGATCGATCGCGGCTTCATTGAAGAAGCGGAGGATATAGTTGTATGAATGATACGGAAGGTGAAGCAGTTTTTCTTTTTCAGCAATGCTTTGAAAGATGGAGCAATGATTGTTGAATCCTCCATGTGGTACGGCCGGCCAGGAGGCAGCGGTGAGTTTTGTTTTAGAGGGATTGGGCAGGCTGCCAAGATCTTTCAGGTTGTGATAGCGGCCGCCTTCCACCATTTCTTCCAGCGGCACCTGTAAATATTTCTGGATAAATTCCTTTACGGCAGGTGGCATGCTTTTATCATACAGCAGGCGGGTGGCAAGGCCCACTTCTCTTTTCTCCAGTTGCTTTTCTATCTTCTCGGCAATATCGCCGATAAATTCATCGCCGATATTCATTTCGGCATCACGGGTAAGTTTCACACTCCAGGCGCCATGTATATGGAAGCCGGGAAAAATTTCCTGCAGGTTGTCTTTTATCACATCATCAATAAAGAGCAGGTAATGATCATCG
>JAEUVM010000003.1 GCA_016787125.1 Chitinophagaceae bacterium
TGGGAGTATATGGAGAGTGGAAGATCGGGTGTACAGTTGCGTGGAGAGGTGAAAGACATCCGCCGTGTGGGAACAGACTACCTGGTGGCCGTGATCAACAATGAACAACCGGTGGTGTACAGGATCAAAAAATAAAAACAGCATTGCAGGCAGTATGATATACAGGCAGGGCAATACATACAACATATTGAAAAGCGGTTTACAAAATACGCTGGGGGCAGTTGTTGCCGCTACGTTACTTTTTTCCTGTGCAGGGAAAAAAGAAGCCAAAGGCCCGGTATTGTTTGAAGCACTCGATAGCAAACGAACCGGTATTGAATTCAGCAATACCCTTACATATAATAAAGAGTTCAACCTTTTCAAATACATCTATTTCTATAACGGCAGCGGTCTGGGTGCCGGCGATTTTAATAATGATGGTTTAACAGACCTTTTTTTTGGGTCAAATCAAAGTAATAACCGGCTTTATCTCAACAGCGGCAATCTTCAATTCAGGGATGTAACAACAGAAGCAGCCATACCGGCCGATGGCGGCTGGACCACCGGCGTATCCGTAGTTGATATTAATAACGACGGGCTGCTGGATATATATGTATGCCGCGTAGGTGAGTATGAAACGTTGAAGAGCAAGAATCTTTTACTGGTCAATAAAGGTATTGGCAAAAACGGTGTACCCGTGTTTGCCGATGAAGCAGAAAAGTATGGGTTGAATTTTTCCGGATTCAGCACACAGGCTGCATTCCTGGATTACGATCTTGATGGCGACCTGGATATGTTCCTGCTGAATCATTCCGTACACCAGAACGGTACTTTCAAACCAAGAAATGAATTCATCGGCACCTATCATCCTTTGTCAGGCGATCGGTTTTACAGGAATGACATCGGTAAGTTCACTGATGTGACAAAAGAAACCGGGATCAACAGTACTGCTATCGGGTACGGACTGGGTGTGGTGGTGGCCGACATCAACCTGGATGGCTATCCGGATATATATGTAGGGAATGATTTTCATGAGGATGATTATTTATACATCAACCAGCAAAACGGGACCTTCAAAGAAGATGGCCGCAATGAACTGATGCACACCAGCCAGTTTTCAATGGGGGTGGATGTGGCCGATGTAAACAACGACGCCTGGCCCGAGATCATCTCCATGGATATGCTGCCGGAAGATCCATACATACTGAAACGTTCGTTGGGTGAAGATGCTTATGATATTTTTAATTATAAAGTAAGTGTGGGTTACAGTCACCAATACACCCGCAACAACCTTCAGTACAACCGGGGAAACGGAATGTTCAGCGAAACCGGTCTGTACAGCGGCGTGGCGGCCACCGACTGGAGCTGGGCGCCGCTCTGGGTTGATTTTGATAATGATGGATTGAAAGATCTTTTTGTATCAAACGGTATCCCGAAGCGGATGAATGATATTGATTATATCAACTTCATTTCAAATGCCGAGATACAGCAACGCATCAACACCAATACGATGGAGGGCAAGAATATGGCCCTCATCAATAAATTTCCCGAAATAAAACTTCCGAATAAATTCTATCACAACAACGGCAATCTTTCCTTTTCCGATGAAGCGGATGGTATAAAGAACAGCCAGCTTACTTTTTCCAACGGGGCGGTTTCTGCTGACCTGGATAATGATGGCGACCCGGATATTGTGGTAAATAATATAGATGCGTCGGCTATTATTTACGAGAATAAGACTGCCGTCAAAGACGATCATTCCTCGGTGCGGTTGAAACTGAAAGGCGATTCGCTGAACATAAATGCAGTAGGTGCCAGGCTGATCATTTATACAGGCAATACAATAAGGACGTATGAAAAATATCCTGTAAAAGGATTTATGTCGGGTATGGAAGAGCCGCTGCTGGCAGGGATCAAAAACACAAAGATCGATTCTGCTTTCCTGGTATGGCCTGACAACAGTTTTCAGCGACTGGCGATTGACCCGGCAAAACCTGAACTTACACTTACTTACCAGAAAGGATTATCGCAGTTTGATTATACCCGGCTGAGAAATTTTTATAAAAACACGACCAACGTTGTTTCAGACATAACGGAACTGTCCGGTCTTGATTACCGGCATACAGAAAACCGCTTTGTAGAATTCGACAGGGAGCCGCTGATCCCGCACATGGTGTCTGTTGAGTCTCCCTCTATCGCCGTGGCCGATATCAACCATGATGGACTGGATGATCTGTTTATCGGCGGTGCCAGGAACAGTAAGCCGGTGATATATATTCAAAATGCCGGCGGAAAACTAAACCGGCTACCGCAGCCGGCATTGGAAGCAGACAGCAGTTATGAGAATACGGATGCCGTATGGGTGGATGTGAATAATGACACACATGCCGACCTGGTGGTGGCCAGCGGCGGAAATGAATTTTACGGACCAGAGCCGCACAACAGTCCGCGGGTGTATATAAATGATGGTAAAGGATTATTGACCCGTAAAGAAGATGCCTTTGACAGTTTATTCCTCACAGCTTCCTGTATATCGGCCAGCGACTTCAATAAAGATGGAAAAATGGATCTTTTCATCGGGGGCCGTGCGGTACCCTGGGAATATGGAAAAGTGCCCCGCTCTTATTTATTGCAGAATGACGGTACCGGAAAATTCACCGATGTAACAGAGGTCATTGCACCGGGGTTATCAACAGCAGGCTTCATTACTCATGCATTGTGGTTTGATCTGGATAAAGACGGCGACAATGATCTGCTGCTTGCGCAGGAATGGGGAAGCCCCACCGCTTATCTTGCCGAAAATGGAAAGTTCATTAAAAAAGAATTGTTCGGCGGCAAAGGCTGGTGGAATTTTCTGCTTCCATTTGATATAGATAATGACGGCGATATTGATCTCGTTGCCGGAAACCTCGGCCTCAACAGCCGCCTGAAAGCTTCAGCAAAAGAACCGGTAAGACTTTATTACAACGATTACGATGGCAATGGTAAAAAGGAACAGGTGCTTACCTATTACCTGGCAGGAAAGGAACTTCCCTTTGCCAATAAAGCCGAACTGGAACGCCAGATGCCTTTCCTGAAAAAGAAGTACCTGTATGCGGAAGATTTTGCCAAAGCAAACCTGGCAGACCTGTTTGGATCTGATAAACTGAAACAGGCGGCTGTATTCACCGCTGATTATTTTTCCAATACCGTGCTGATCAATGATGGAAAACTGAAGTTTAATGCCATGGCTTTTCCATTCGAAGCGCAGCTTACCTCACTCAGGGATGCGGTGGTGATCAATGCGAATAATGACAACCTGCCCGATCTGCTGGTGATGGGTAATTATTATGGAAACAATATTGAAATGGGCCGCTATGATGCAGATTATGGAACCGTACTGGTAAATAAAGGCAAGGGAGAATTTTCGGCAGAAAAAATGAACGGACTCGCCATTAAAGGAGAAGTACGGCACATACGGCGCATCAGTCTTCAGGGCAAGGAAGCATACATTTTTGTTTGTAATAATGAAAAAGCCCGTGTGATACGGGTGGATGCCGCTGTCAAATAATCGCCGTTACATTACAGGATAATAAATTCTTGTCACCCACTTTGTGCTGTCTTTTTCCTGCCTTCTGTCGGTAACCAGCGATTCAAAAGGAATAGCAGGTGCCACCCGGTTGTAATCAGCGATATAAAGCTGAATTTGTTTGTAGGCTTTTTCTATTTCCTGCTGGTCACCTTTCACTTCAGTGATCAGGATATTGCCACCACCAAGCATCCATTTATAACTCATGTTACCGGAAGGCGGCAGTTTTCTATCAACCGGTATCGCCACTTTGAGCATATAGTTTACACTGTCATTGGTAAAAATATTAAGCATGGGCAGTCCTGTTTCTTTAGCTCCTTCTTTTTGAATATATGCTTTTAACTCATCCACCAGGCTGTAAATGTCTTCAGCGGCCGGTTGCTTTTTCATTTCACGAAAATTCATCAGCAGGGTGGAATCAATCACCCGTTGTTTTTGAATGTCGTACCCGTAAAGATTTTTGGTGATGCTGTAGTGGTTATTAATCGCCGAAAGCAACTTCGAGAAATCACTCTTTATTTTTTTAGCCCTGAAAAAATCCTTTACCCGGGAAATGGGATTGGATGAGCTGCTGATAGCGGCCGATACCTGGATGATCACACTATCGGTATTTACTTTCAGCAGCACCATTTCAGCAGGCAGGGAAAAGTTTCCATCACTAATCAATACAGGCACGGAAAGCACTTTGGCATCGTGAAGTTTGTACTGCCTGCCGCTGAGGAGGTATGTAATTGAATCACCATTACGGTTAGTCTCGCCCGGCCACCACTTATACCAGTTGGAGTCATTTGCCAGCACCCGCTGCAGAGCTTCCTGGCTCACGGGCAGTTGCATATGACTGGCTATCCTGATCTGCCGGGGAATGAACAGGTAAACTGATATCAAAATCAGCAGCAAAATGGATAAAACTATAATGGCAATTTTTTTCATCAGGCGTATAACTTTTCTGGAAGGCGTAAAATTAAGCATCAGGCATTTCCGGAGACATTTTGTTTTGCAGTACAGTGCTCAAAGGGCTCCTTTGCGGCCTCTTCATTTTCCCAACATCAAACGTTTGCAAAAAACAGGCGTTTCCCAACAGTTCGTATTTGCACGACGGTTTTTGTATTTTACCCTGTAAACGATTGCTTATGCCCTTCAGCAAACCCAGGCTTAGTTTCTGGCAGATCATCAATATGAATGTTGGATTTTTTGGTATCCAATATAGTTTTGGCCTGCAGCAAAGTGCCGTGAACCCGATCTATGATTTTCTGGGGGCAAAGCCAGACGAAATTCCCTGGCTCAACCTTGCCGGTCCACTGACCGGCTTATTGGTACAACCCATAATCGGGGCATTGAGTGATAAGACCTGGCATCCCCGGTTTGGCCGCCGAAAGCCTTATTTCTTTATCGGCGCTATCATGTGCAGCATCGCATTGTTTCTTTTCCCTTTCAGTTCTGAACTTTGGATGGCAGCAGGCCTGCTGTGGATACTGGATGCCGGCAACAATACAGCTATGGAACCATACAGGGCATTCGTAGCGGATAAACTTGACAGCAGTCAGCAGGCAACAGGATTTCAGGCTCAAAGTTTTTTTACCGGGTTCGGACAAACACTTGCCAATCTTTCTTTATTCCTTTTCCCGATGATCATTGTAGGCCATTCAGGAAAAATTCCCAATTGGGTTTTTGCTTCTTTTATGGTGGGTGCTGTTTGCTCAATAGGCTCCGTGTGGTGGAGTATGCGCACCACTCCCGAGATACCGCCTACAGAAGAAGAATTAAAGGAAATGCGTTCAAAGCCGCTTAACCTGCTCACTCCTTTTACCGAAGTATTTTCCGCAATCAAGGACATGCCGAGAATAATGTGGCAGCTTGCGCTTGTTTATTTGTTTCAATGGTATGCATTGTTTTGTTATTGGCAGAACAGTTCCAAAAGCATAGCCTTGTCTGTATATAATACTACCACAGATAATAAGGAATTGTATGAGAAAGCAGTAAGCCTTGCCGGATCTGTGAATGCGTGGTACAATATCATTACGTTTCTGACGGCCTTTGCACTGGTGGGATTTGCAAGAAAGTATAGTCCGAAATGGGTGCATTTCTTCTGCCTTCTAATTGCAGGACTTGGTTTCATAGCATTCCCGTTCATTAAATCTGTACCGTTACTTTATGTGGCAATATCCGGTTTTGGTATTGGCTGGGCCAGTATGATGGGCATTCCGTACCTGATGGTGGTAAGAGAGATACCGAAAGAAAGATATGGAGTATACATGGGGATTATCAATATGATGATTGTAATACCAATGCTGCTGCAAACGGTAACCTTCGGATATATTATAAAACATTTCTTTAATAATGACTCTGGAAAAGCGATCCTCTTTGCAGGGGTGCTGTTACTGGTAGCGGCTGTTTTCACTTCCTTCATCAGGTATAAAAAACCAACGGGTGATATACAATTGCCGGCGCCACCCCCCGGCCATTAATGTTATTATGAAACGATACCTTCTCTTTTTGCCTGCCTGCTGCCTGTTGATTCTTTCCTGTAAAGAAAAGAAAGGCCAAAGCCGGCCAGACAGTGCTCCTGTAACCAGCACCTGGTGGAAGGAAGCCACCGTTTACCAGATATATCCCCGCAGCTTCCAGGACAGTGACGGCGATGGTGTGGGCGACCTGAAGGGTATTATCTCCCGGCTTGATTATATCAAAAGCCTGGGCATTGATGCCGTATGGCTCAACCCGGTGTATGCTTCGCCGAATAAAGACAATGGGTACGATATCAGTGATTATGAAAACATACAGCCGCAATTTGGCACCATGAAGGATTTTGATGAAATGCTGAAAGGGTTTCATGATCGGGGTATAAAGGTGATGATGGATATGGTGCTGAACCATTGCAGCAATGAACATAAATGGTTTAAAGAAGCAAGCCAATCCCGAAACTCACCTTACTACAACTACTTCCACTGGTGGCCGGCAGAAAAAGGAGAACCACCTTACCGGTTCAGCATCTTTGATGAAAAAGCGTATGGCTGGGAATACAACAAGCCCACCAATTCGTACTATCTCCACTATTTCGGAGATTTTCAGCCTGACCTGAACTGGGAGAACCCGGCCCTCCGGCAGGATATATATAAAATGATGCGCTTCTGGTGTGATAAAGGAGTGGATGGCTTTCGTATGGATGCACTTGCCTTTATCAGTAAAGACACCACCTGGCCTTCGCTGCCTGCTGAATACAATGGGAATTGGGTAATGTATTATGCCAGCGGCCCCCGCCTGCATGATTACATCCAGGAGATGAACCGTGAAGTACTGAGCAAATACGATGTGGCCACAGTAGCAGAAGCGGCGGGCGATATTCCACGGGTAAAGAAATTTGTGGATGAAGACCGTAAGGAACTGAACATGGCTTATCACTTTGAAGCTACAGAATTTGGTTACCTGCCCGGCGAATACAAAATGCCCGATCCCAACGGATATGATTTTGTAAAATGGAAACAGGTATTTGCCAAATGGGACAGCGCTTTCATTGATAAAGGCTGGGGTACGGCTTATCTTGCCAATCATGATCAGCCAAGAATGCTTACCCGCTGGGGAAATGATTCGCCGGAATTCCGGGAGTACTCCTCCAAGCTGCTTACCACTTTCATACTAAGCCAGCGGGCCACGCCTTACTATTACTATGGGGATGAGATAGGGATGGATAACATACGGTTCGACAGGGTGGAGCAATACAATGATGTGGAACTGCTTACCAACTATGCACAGGTAAAAGCAAAAGGCGGCGACCTGAAGCGCTTCCTGGAGGGAATGAAAATATCAAGCCGTGATAATGGCCGTACCCCAATGCAATGGGATACCACGCTGAATGCAGGTTTTGGTGCAGGCACACCCTGGCTGCCGGTAAACAGTAATTACAAAACCGTAAATGTGGCAGCGCAGGATAAGGAACCGAACAGTATCCTGAATTACTTCCGGCGTATGCAGCAGTTGCGTAAAAGCAACCCGGTGTTCATCTATGGAAAATATACACTGCTGGATAAAGAAAATACCAGTGTCTTTGCTTATACAAGAGAGCTGAACGGAAAAAAATGCCTCGTGCTGCTGAATTTTAAAGACAAGCAGTCAGTGGCCAATACCGGTTTAGACCTGTCAAAGACGAAAGTGATGATCAGCAATTATCCTGATCCTTCAAAAGACGGAACACTTCGTCCTTATGAAGCAGTTATTTATGAATGGTGAACAAACTGATTATTTATGAATAGTAAACTCATACTCTGGTCTGTTACTGTTGCCTTGGGTGGCCTGTTGTTTGGAATGGATGTGGCCAATATATCCGGTGCAGAGCAACGCATTCAGAAATTGTGGAACCTGAATGACTGGATGCACGGCACTGCCATGGCCATGGCTTTGTACGGTACCATATTCGGGGCAGGCTTTGGCAGTGTGCCCGCCAACAGGTTTGGCCGTAAGAATACACTTATTGTTATTGGTATCATTTTTCTGGTATCAGCATTGGGAAGTGCTTTTGCAAATGACGTGTATACTTTTATGGCATTTCGTTTTCTCGGTGGCCTTAGTGTTGGTGCTTCTTCAGTGGTGGCTCCCGTTTATATTTCAGAGATAGCTCCGCCAAAACATCGTGGTAAAATGGGCATCGCTTTCCAGATAAACGTGGTAAGCGGTATCCTGCTCGCCTATTTGATAAATTATCTGCTAAGAGGTGTGGGCGGTGAAAACGACTGGCGGTATATGCTCGGCATAATTGCCATTCCGTCATTATTGTTTTCCATATTGATGCTGTTCACACCCGAAAGCCCGAGATGGCTTATCCTTTACAGGAATGATGAAGCAGAGGCCAGGAAGATCTTTGCAAAGAGCGGCGCCCCGGCAGATGAATTGGTAAAAGAGATAAGGGAATCAGCACATGTACGGCAGCAAAAGGAGTCTTTGTTCTCCGGAAAATTTTCCCGGCCGCTGATGCTGGCTTTTTTGCTGGCTTTGTTCAACCAGTTGTCAGGCATCAACGCTATTATTTACTTTGCACC
>JAEUVM010000581.1 GCA_016787125.1 Chitinophagaceae bacterium
CTGATTATGGTAAATATTTTATTCCGGTTGCTAACCGGGAGTTCCTTTTAAGTTGTATTGAACAACTGGTGAACGACCCCGCCATCAGCCAAACCCGCAATAAAGAGATCGTACTCCGCCTGCTGGACTCAAAAAAGGTGGTAAAACAAAAAAGCACCTGGCAACTGGTGAACCTTGCCCTGCCGGTATTGCTGGTGCTTCTTTTCGGCTGGCTGTACCAGGAAGTAAGAAAAAGAAAATATGCCGCCTGAACTGTCCTGACGGCTGGTATTTCCGGGCTATCTTTGTATATCACACCCTTTAATTCATGACAAGAGACCAGATCACCTATATAGTTTTTGGCGTTATTCTTATTGCCTCACTCGTGGCCGACCTCGGCCTGCTCAGTAAGAAGAATCAGAAAGTAACGATCCGGCAGGCTTTGTACCAAACCTTCTTTTGGGTGGGACTGGCACTGGCCTTCTTCGTCTTCATGTGGATCGAGAACGGGCAAAAGCCGGCGTTGGAGTACCTGAGTGCCTACCTGATGGAGTGGAGCCTGAGTATTGACAATATCTTTGTGTTCATACTTATCTTCTCTGCTTTTTCTGTAAAGGAAAAACATTATGGCCGGGTGCTGCTCATCGGTATCCTGATGGCGATCATTTTCCGTGTGATATTTATTACGGTAGGTGTGGCATTGGTAGAGGAGTTTGAATGGATACTATATCTATTCGGGGCGTTTCTGGTATTTACCGGGTACAAAATGTTTACCGCATCGGATGATGAAGAGTTTAAACCGCAGGAAAGTAAGATATACCGCTTTCTGAAAAAATTCCTGCCACTGGTGCCGCACGATGGCGATGGTAAGTACCGCATCATCCAGAATGGCAAGCCTGCTTATACCACTTTATTTGTGGTGGTGATCATGCTGGCGGCAATCGACCTGGTGTTTGCGCTTGATTCTATTCCCGCTGTAATGGGTATCGTGGATACTGAAACAGATGGCTACCAGGCCACGGCAAAGCTGGTGATCTACACTTCTAATATTTTCGCCGTGCTGGGTCTCCGTTCACTGTTCTTCTTGTTGCGGGGTGCTGTGAGCAAATTTGATTACCTGCAGCAAGGTATCGCCATTGTGCTGGTATTTATCGGCATAAAAATGCTTTGCGGGCATTGGATAAACCAATGGGTGGATAAACAGATACAGGTATTCATTTCACTTGGTGTGATCCTTACCTGCATATCGGGCTCTATCTTTTATTCTATATTCATTCAAAAGAAAGGCACACCCGGAGATGTGAATGACGGAAGCACTATATCTGATTAAGTTTGAGATACACCCTTTCCGATATCGCTGCCATCATTGAAGCGGAAGCATACATAACGAATGATCTTCCGGCAGAGCATTTGTTGCTTGACAGCCGTAAAGTATTTTCCGCACACACTTCTCTCTTCTTTGCTATAAAAGGCTTTCGACGTGACGGGCACCAGTTTATACCTGAATTATATAAAAAAGGAGTACGCAGCTTTATAGTGTCGGATAAACAACCGGCGGAGCAATACCCGGAAGCAAACTTCCTGCTGGTGGATGACACGCAGGTGGCT
>JAEUVM010000615.1 GCA_016787125.1 Chitinophagaceae bacterium
CCGGCCTGCCCTGAACCCGAGTATTCCCGCAGCTATTTCCGGGTAAGGCCTTCCCTTCAGCTTTCCTTCGGCGATTTCCTGGCAGGTATTTACCAGTAAGTAGTAATAAATATCAGCCTGCCGCTCAGACCAGTTCTGGCAGGTATATTCCCAGATACCTGACAGGTCTTCAATTGCTTTATTAGAAAGAATGTATTCAGCCATTTTTCTTCCTGGCAGCTTTCAGCTTTGAGAGATGTTTTTTGGGATCAAAGTTTTTTACAAACCCGCTTTCCAAGCCATCGGTTATGGCCTTTTTAAGGGTGACAATCTTTGCTTCTTCCTCTTCAAGCAAACGAAGGCCAGCCCTGATCACCTCACTGGCGTTCTTAAATCTGCCTGCAGAAACTTTCCTGTCAACAAACTTCTCAAAATGATCCCCCAGTGATATGGATGTATTTCGTCCCATAGTTTCGAAATTTTGCTAAAGTTACCAAAAACTGGTAATCGGGTTGGTTGATTATTCCGGCAGGCCGGCAAAAATCCGGTTATCCATCCTCATATTTCACAGAAGCCCCTGGCAAATGAAAGAAACTGAATTGCACCCGGCTCTTTTTTACTGCGCATAATAATTATACCGGGCCAACAGGGTTGTCCCTGACCATACAGCGTTTTTAACCCCCATTTTTCGATTCCGTTTTCTTGCACTATGTTCCGGCTTATAATAAATACCGGGTCTCTTAGTTTATCTGCTTTTAAGATGTGCTGCACAGTATCATTAATCATATCTGCACCGTAATGAATACTGCTATCCGATATTATGCTGAATGCCCGTTCGTTTTGCTTGAACAGCTCTCTAAAATCAGCGCTCAGAGCGGGCGGTACAATTATCGTATTGGAGGCTCTTTTGAAAATGACCAGTGTGTCAGTCTCATAAACCACCAGCGTATACTTTACAGTTGTGTTTTCGATAGCAGTCCAGCTTTGGGCGACAGAAAGTTTACTGCCAAGTAATAGTATGCAGATAAAGATGTTTCGCATTTTGGATACAACGGATACAACGGGCAATTGTTGCTGATGATGGTCATTTTTCTATCACCCTTGTGGAATTGCTTCCTGTTTTTGATAAAGCGTAGAGACGCGACGCATCGCGTCTGCGTAGAGACGCGACGCATCGCGTCTCTACGCAGGGCGTTTCGCAGGTTACTGAGATGCGTTCGCAAGCTACTGAGATCGGTTCGCATGACACTGAGATCGATTCGCATGAAACTGAGATCGATTCGCATGACACTGAGATGCGTTCGCAACTTACTGAGAAGGCTTCGCGAGTTACTGAGATGCGTTCGCAACTTACTGAGAAGGCTTCGCGAGTTACTGAGATGCGTTCGCAACTTACTGAGAAGGCTTCGCGAGTTACTGAGATGC
>JAEUVM010000629.1 GCA_016787125.1 Chitinophagaceae bacterium
CGACTACCAATAATAAATTGTCTCATTTCTTTTCCCTTGTATGGCAATCACTGAAGGGAAAGGAATACGATTATACACAAGGCAGCATCCGCAAAGCCATACTGCTGCTGTCCGTTCCCATGATACTGGAGCTGAGTCTCGAATCCGTTTTTGCGGTAGTGGATATGTTCGTGGTGAGCCACCTGCCCAACAGCAAAGTGGCTATCGCTACAGTAGGCCTTACCGAATCGGTTATCACACTGGTGTACACACTGGCCATGGGCCTGGGTATGGGCGCCACCGCCGTAGTGGCCCGCCGCACTGGTGAAAAAAACATAAAGGCTGCCGCACATGCGGGTGCACAGTCTATCCTTATCGGTCTGCTCATCGCAGTGGTGGTTACCACGGCCGGCGTCACCTTTGCACCGGATATACTGCGCCTGATGGGTGCCGCCCCTGAAGTGGTAAAAGAAGGCGCTTCCTTTACCCGCATTATGATGGCCGGCAGCACGGTGATCGTGATGATCTTCCTGATCAACGGTATCTTCCGCGGTGCCGGTGATGCGGCCATGGCCATGTACAGCCTGTGGATCGCCAGCGGACTGAACATCATTCTCTGTCCCATGCTGGTATTCGGCTATGGCCCCTTTCCGGCTATGGGGCTCGAAGGTGCCGCCATTGCCACCACTATCGGCCGAGGTGCCGGTGTGTTGTTTCAATGCTATCATTTATTCAGCGGTAAAAGAACGTTGAAACTCCGCCTGTCTTTATTTAAATGGGATGCACCGGTGATACGGAACATCTTTGGTGTGGCCTGGCCCGCCACTTTCCAGTTCTTTATCCAAAGCGGAAGCTGGATCGTGCTGGCCTGGCTGGTATCGCATACCGGCAGCACCGATGCCAGTGCCGGTTACCAGGTGGCGATACGTAATGTGGTATTCTTTATACTTCCTGCATGGGGCCTCAGCAATGCGGCTGCCACACTGGTGGGGCAAAACCTGGGTGCCGGTCAGCCGTTGCGGGCTGAGCAAAGTGTGTTGCTCACGGCCAGGTACAATGCCGTGTTTATGGGCGCAGTAATGTTTTTGTTCCTGTTCTTTTCTTCTCCTATCATCAGCATCTTCACCAGTGAGCCGGAAGTACACCGCTACGGCGCCATGGCATTGCAGATCATCGGTGGCGGTTATGTGTTTTATGGCATTGGCATGGTGATGGTGCAGGCATTGAATGGCGCAGGCGATACCAAAACACCCACCTGGCTCAACATCTTTGGCTTCTGGCTTTTCCAGGTGCCATTTGCGATACTGTTAGCCATCGTATTCGGCATGGGGCCAAAGGGTGCTTTTATCGCTATCCCGGTGGCGGAGGTATTACTTGCTTTGGCAGCGTGGTATTATTTTAAAAAGGGAAAGTGGAAGGATGTTAAGGTTTAGTGTTTTTAGTTTGTTGTTTTTGGTTTATAGTTATCGTACCCGGTTGGCTGTTCACTTCTTCAAATGCTGAGTGAGAAATTTTGTAGTTTGCTATTGATTGTGTGAACCTGGCGGGGCAAACTATTATCTTTTCTCTTTTATCTGTTATCTGTAGTAAAATGAAAAATGTTATTGATCAAAACAGGGTGCGGCAGGTATTATTTATCGTGGTGATACTGCTGCTGGCGGTGCTGTTGTTTTTCCAGCTCCACACATTTCTGCCGGCCCTGCTTGGCGCTGTTACTATCTATATATTATTACACCGGTGGATGTTCTGGCTTACAGAAAAAAAGAAATGGCGCAAAGGATGGGCGGCGATGGCGCTGATGCTTTTTTCCATGATCGTGATATTGCTGCCCGTGGGCCTGCTGGTGAACATGCTTTCCTCCAAGGTTACCTATGCCGTGGAGCATGCCGATGAAACGATCAATGCGCTGAAAAAAGTGGTGACGGATATTGAAGTGAAGTATGATGTGGTGCTGGCCAGTGAGGAGAATCTGAATAAACTGAAAGCCGTGGTGGCGCAGCAACTGCCCGGCATCCTCGGTGCCACGTTCGACACGCTGGTTACCGTTTTCTTCATGTACTTCATCCTGTATTTTATGCTGGTAAATGCACGGCGTATGGAAATAGCCCTGTATGAGCATGTGCCGCTGAAAGATGCGAATGTAGACAGGCTGAGCAAGGAGATACACATGATGGTGATGTCGAATGCGATTGGTATTCCGCTGATAGCTCTTGCGCAGGGTATCATCGGGCTGATCGGTTATCTTATAATAGGAGTGGATGAGCCCTTCTTCTGGTTTGGCGTTACCTGTATTGCGGGTATGCTGCCGGTGGTGGGTGCCGCCCTGGCCTATGTGCCGCTGGCGATTATCTTTTTTGCCAATGATGATATCACCCGTGGTGTGATCATGCTCATATTCGGGTTTGGCGTGATCGGCACCATAGACAATGTGCTTCGTTTTACTTTATTAAAAAAACTGGGTAATGTACATCCGCTGGTTACGGTGTTTGGGGTGATCATCGGGCTGAACCTGTTTGGTTTTCTGGGCCTCATCTTTGGTCCATTGCTGATATCATTGTTTATGCTGTTGCTCAGAATTTATTCCAGTGAATTTATCACCAAGCAACGGGATGCCGGCAGCCGCATTATGGAAAACTGATTTTACACTTAGTTGTATCAATACCCCACGTATTTTTCCCTGCCATGTAACATCCTCCGTTAGTAATTCTTCGCAATTGATTTAAAAACAAACCTTTATTGCTTGCCTTTTTTATAACAGCATAATATTTTGTGCAGGCTTTCGTTTTTAAAATCCACCCCGGTTTAATAAACTGAAAAGTTTAACCGGTATGAAAAACCGTACCCTGAGTGAGAAAACTATTACTTCCGGTATTACTGGGATTAGTGTGTACCTCGTTTACACTTATCCCTTCTGCTCCCGGCAGCCAGCTGAAAACGCTGCCTGTCTTACGCAGCCATACAACTGAAGACTCTGCTCTCTCAGGCAACAGTGAGGCTTCCCTTATTTATGACAAAACAGGTCTTTCTGCATTGGGGCTTACCCGGCAGGCTTTTGATTATGCATGGAAAGGCTACCAGCATTTGCTGAATAAAAACCTGCTTGCCCACACCCGGTATCTCACCATCTGCGATATGAGCCAGTCTTCTTCCCGTAAGAGGCTGTATATTATAGATGCAGTGAATGGCAGGCTTATCACCAATACCTATGTGGCGCATGGTAAAAATTCAGGCGGTGAGTTTGCCACGAAGTTTTCCAACACACCTGAATCATTGCAGAGCAGCCTCGGTTTTTATATTACCCGGCAAACTTATACCGGCGAGCATGGGCTTTCTTTACGCATCAGTGGTGTGGAGCCCGGATTTAATGATAATGCAATGGCCCGCAGTATTGTAATACATGGCGCCGCCTATGTGGATGATGCCAGGGCCAAAGCCGGGATATTCATGGGGCGCAGTTTCGGTTGCCCGGCCGTACCACAACGTGAATCGGAGAAGATCATTCAGACTATCAAGAACGGTACCTGCTTATTCATATACCACCCGGGAGGAAACTACCTGGCACATTCAAAAATATTAAACGGCTGATTGGACACATAACAAGGATGGATGAAAAACAAGAAGCCTCCCTGCTACGGGAGGCTTTTTTGTTTGTATAATAAGTCAGGGCAAACCGGTTACCTGTTACCACCGCCGGGAGGGCCGCCTTGTCTTTGCGGACGCATGGCTGGTTGTATCTTTTCTTTCCAGGTATTGTACTGCTCTTCGGTCAGCATTGCTTTCAGTATTTCATCCTGGGCGTCAGAAAATTTCTTCATCTCGGCCATAAAAGTCTCCCTGTCGGGCATGCCGCCGGACATAAGTTCCTGGCGTTTGGCATCCTGTGCTTTATAGAGGGCCGTCATCGCGGTATCTATTTTTTGCAGGTCGGCTGCGGGCAATTTAAAGGCACTGTCGAGCTTTTGGTGAATACGGGCTGCCCTTTCCTCGGGCGTCATCCTGTTCATACCACCGGGCTGGGCACTTGCGGCAAGGGTAAGACTGAAAACCGCCACCAGCATCGCTAAAATCCTTTTCATGAGGTTATTTTTTGTAAATAAATAAGTGACAACGCAATTATGACGGGGGAAGCCTGAAAATCATTCGGCAAAAAGGAAACTTATTGGTAAAAAACCGCTTTTGACCGAACTAAGCTATCTTGCACCTCCTTTATAATCATCAAACTTATGGAATACAGTAAATTAGTTGCCGTGACCGGGTTGCCGGGATTATTTGAACTGATCAACAGTAAAAACGACGGGGCCATCGTTCGCTCGCTGGAAGATAAGAGCACCCGCTTTGTATCAAGCCGCATCCACAACTTTTCTCACCTGGAAAGTATTGAAGTATACACCATCCGGGAAAATGTGAACCTGGTGGATGTGCTGAACACAATGGACAAGGCCGGTGATAAGCTGCCCGACGACAAAGACGCAGCCGCCGTGAAGAAATATTTTGAAAAAGTATATCCCGACATGGACTTTGAACGGGTATATGCCAGCGACATGAAGAAAATGGTGAAGTGGTTCGACATCCTGAAAAAGAATAATGTTGAAATAAAACTCTCTGAAGAACCCGCAGAGGAAAATGCTGAGCCAGTAGAAGAAGCTGCCGCATCAAATGAGCCGGTAGCAGAAGCTAAGCCTGCGAAAAAAGCAGCCGCTAAAAAGAAAGAAGCACCCGCCTCAAGTGAGGAAGTTGCCGAAGAAGCACCAAAGAAAACCACCCGTAAGAAGACCAAATAATAGAACGATATGCTGACAGGATGAAGAACTGACCGGGAAATGTTTTACATCCGGGCAAACAGCATATTATCTTATCTGCACATCACTTCACTGCATAGTATGACATACAGCGCCGATATAAAAAAACTGCCGCGAATATTTTTACCGGCTGATTTTACCATTACCAGTTGGGATACGCTGGAGCCTTTTTTTAAGGAACTTGACGAAAGAGCACTCACTTCAGTAGCCGTACTCGAACAATGGCTGAAAGATGTGAGTGAACTGGAATCGGCCATCAGCGAAGATGCCTGCTGGCGGCAGATACGGATGACCTGCGATACGGAGAATAAAGAACTGGAACAGGCTTTTACTTTCTTTATGATGGAAATACAGCCGAAGATCCAGCCG
>JAEUVM010000702.1 GCA_016787125.1 Chitinophagaceae bacterium
ATCATCAAAACTGTTAGGCACAGTATTGTTTGTACGGATGCCCACAATATTGAGTTCAAAAGGACGGCTGTAGATTTTATAGCCTCTTTCGGTCATTGTTTTCAGTATGGATTGTAACATAGGGTTGGATTTTATTTTTTAATAGATTGATTAGCTGGCTTTAGATAAGTTCAGGTCTGGTTCGTAGTTGCGAATCCATTCTTTTACATTAAAGCCGGGAGAAATAGAACCAGGTTCCAGTTCATCATGTCCTACAATGGCAGCACTTGGGTACTTAATGGAGAGTGCCACAATCTTATTAAACAGGGCTTCTTCCTGGTTAGGCGTTTTCGTATCGCCGAGAGTGCCGGATTTATTCCTGCCACCTGCATAGGCAATGTGGATGGCTTCATTGTCCACCTTCTCCACATTCTTTATTATGGAAGCATCAGCATGTACTTTTTTTATCTCGCCGTTTCTTTCCACCACATAATGATAGTTGCCATAGAACTGAGAAACTTTTGGTTCAAACGTTGCCGTACTGTGTACAACGATGTAACGGATATGTCTTTTCATTTGTATTATATTTTATAATTGTGTTACTGATTTTGTTTGCACCAAAAAGTGCTTGCCGTTGTTTTCAAATAAAGTGTAGTCAAGTCTTTTGGTTACTTCGTTTCCCAACACCATTTTTGCCGGAACATTAATGGCTTGTTTTGCATTTACCCAAATGGTTGTCGGTTCAATGGTTACGATACTCACCCCGTCAAATCCGTCTAAGCTCCATTTCTTACCATCAAACTGTAAACCCATCCGCAGAAACTCAAATCGGATTGCCTGTTTCTGGTCTTCTTTGCTGAATGTATTTAGCAGGGCATTTACTAATGTCTGGCGAACACCGCCGCCAATACGATAGTTTTTAAATTCACTGCTGACTTCTTTATAATCATCCTTTGATTTGAGCCGTTTTAATAATTGAATGGTCAGGTTAAAATCTTTCTTGGTAGCTGCTGCAACAAATTGTTTAGCCAAACTATTGTTGCCATTTTCG
>JAEUVM010000006.1 GCA_016787125.1 Chitinophagaceae bacterium
ATTCTGGTTTTCATAAGTTAGCTGTTTTGCCATGAAAGTAAGAAAGCCGCATTAAAAAATCAGCAAAGAAACCCTGCTGAAATTTGCTGTCTGCCACCGGGTAGTCTTACTTCGGGCAAGCGCTTTATCCGGAAGTAAAAGCCGCTGTGTTTATCTCATCAATATCATTTCAATAGCGGCCAGCTCATCCGCTGAAAATGAAAGGTTGTTCAGGCAGGCAATATTATCTTCCAGTTGCGCCACCGAACTGGCTCCGGCTAATACAGAGGTAACCCGCTCATCTTTCAGCAGCCAGGCGATGGCCATCTGCGCCAGTGATTGTCCTCTTGCGGCAGCAATGGAATTCAGTTCCTTTATTTTTCCAAGCACTTCCGGTGTAATATCACCTTCACCAATGGCGCCATTGGTAAGGCCGCGGCCCACCCTGGAACCGGCAGGAACGCCACTGAGATATTTATTGGTCAATAATCCTTGCGCCAGTGGCGAGAAAGCAATACATCCCACGCCTTCTTCTCCCAGCAGGTCCATCAATCCATCTTCCACCCAGCGGACGAACATGGAATACTTTGGCTGGTGAATAAGACAAGGTGTGCCCAATTGCTTCAGTATGGTCACTGCTTCACGGGTTTGTTGTGCATCATAACTGGAGATGCCGGCATACAGCGCTTTACCACTGCGAACGATATGGTCGAGTGCCAGCATGGTTTCTTCCATAGGTGTGTTGGGGTCGGGGCGGTGCGAATAAAATATATCAACGTAGTCAAGCCCCATCCGCTGCAGGCTCTGATCAATGCTTGCCACCAGGTATTTGCGGGAGCCCCACTCGCCATAGGGGCCAGGCCACATATAATAACCTGCTTTGGTAGAGATGATCATTTCGTCGCGGTAGGCATTGAATCCGTCTTTGAGTATTTTACCAAAATTTCGTTCAGCCTCGCCGGCCGGCGGACCGTAATTATTAGCCAGGTCAAAATGGGTGATCCCCCTGTCGAAGGCGGTATAGATGATCGCCTTCATATTATTGTACTGATCTACCGAACCGAAATTGTGCCAGAGGCCGAGGGATAATGCCGGCAGCATCAGGCCGCTGCGGCCGCATCGGTTATATTTCATTGCATCGTACCGGTTGGGTGCTGGTGTGTACATGGGGTTTTTATTTGCAAACTTCGGGAGAATAATTATATGAGGTAACGGGCTGTTTTGTTCATCCGTGTTACTGCTGCTGATGGGCTGCGCCGCTTAGCCGTATATCCTGCCCCTGTTGTTTTGGGGCAGATAGAAGGTGGGCGGCGGACTGCAGCCGAACAATGAACCGGACGATGAGAGCGCAAAAATATTTTGAATTAAAAAAAACATCCCGGCGGATTAGCCGGGATGCAGAATTAATGGGTACTATCTTGGTTTTCCGTCCTTTCTTTTCTCCCTTCTCCATTCATGGAGAAGGGCGGGGTTGAGGTTAGCTGCAGCCGCCCTGGTTGCCACAGTTCAGGCATTTGTAGCAGGTACCGCTGCGCATCATGATGTGGCCGCATACATTACAGGCCGGTGCATCACTTTGCATGTTCTTATTAGCGGCATTCATTGCATCCATACCTGTATCTGCTTTTACAGACTGGGCCACCCGCTGGTTCTTTACCGGCTGTGGTGCCACGCTGCCAGATGTGGGTACAATGCGTACACTTGATTTTTCCGGCTCGGCATATTCAAGCGGATTGGAAGGCACTTCATCCCAATCGTCGGCACCGGTATTCATTACCTCAGGTTTGTCGAGCACATGCACCAGGTCGGTACGGCCGAGGTATTCATAACCCAGCACACGGAAGATAAAGTCAACCAGCGAGGTGGTGGATTTGATATTCGGATGCTCTACGAAGCCCGACGGATCGAAACGGGTGAAAGCAAATTTGTCAACAAACTCTTCCAGCGGTACACCATATTGCAAACCGATAGAGATAGAGATGGCAAAGCAGTTCATCATGCTGCGCATGGTGGCGCCTTCTTTAGCCATATCGATAAAGATCTCGCCGAGTGTTCCATCTCCGTATTCACCGGTGCGCAGGAAGATAGCCTGTCCGTTGATCTTGGCCTTTTGAGTAAAGCCGCGGCGTTTGGCCGGCAGGGCCCTTCTTTCCACGATACTGGCGAGTTTACGCTTCAGCTTGGTATCCGGTGAGGCCTGCACACGTTTTTGTACTTCTTCAAGCAACTCCTCCACAGTAAGCTTGCCCAAATCAACAATATTAGATTCCGTTATGCTTTCTGTCATAGCGGGAACTTCTTCGGACTTCGTACTTCCGTCTTCCGACTTTTTCTTCTTGTCAGACTTATTGCTGAGCGGCTGGCTCAGTTTAGAACCATCACGGTAAAGAGCGTTGGCTTTGAGGCCCAGTTTCCAGCTCAGGTAATAGGCATCAGCGATCTCTTCCACAGTGGCCTCGTTGGGCAGGTTGATCGTTTTTGAAATAGCGCCGCTGATAAAAGGCTGTGTGGCGCCCATCATACGGATATGCCCGTGTGCATGGATATAGCGCTGGCCTTTCTGACCACATTTATTGGCACAATCAAATACCGGCAGGTGCTCTGGCTTCAGAATGGGGGCGCCTTCCAGCATCATGGTACCGCATACATAGTCGTTGGCGGCTTCTATCTGCTCATCGGTAAAGCCAAGGGCTTCGAGCAGGCTCCATTCAAAATCATTGTATTGTTCCGGGGTGAAGCCGAGTCGCTGCAGACATTCTTCACCGAGGGTATATTTATTGAAAACAAATCCGATCTCAAATGCTGTCAGCGCTGCCGCATCAAGACGTTTGATCTCATCGGCGATAAAGCCTTTCTCGCTCAGCGTTTGGTGATTGATAAAAGGTGCGCCGGCAAATGATGCTGTACCGGTGGCATATTTGATGATGGTGTCAGATTCTTTTTCTGTATAGCCCAGGTTCTTCAATGCCGTGGGCACCGACTGGTTAATTATTTTGAAATAACCACCACCAGACAATTTCTTGAATTTTACAAGCGCAAAATCAGGCTCCACACCGGTGGTGTCGCAATCCATTACCAGGCCGATAGTGCCGGTGGGTGCGATAACGGTGGCCTGTGCATTGCGGTAGCCATACTTCTCTCCCATTTCCACGGCATCATCCCATGCTTTGCAGGCAGCTTTCAGTAAATAGTCGGGGCAATATTTTGCATGAATACCCTGGGGCTTCAGGCTCAGTGTTTCATATTCATCCGCATCATAGGCAGCGAGGCGGTGGTTGCGCATTACCCGCAGCATGTGTTCCCTGTTTTCTTCAAAACGGGGAAAGGTGCCGAGCGCCTGTGCCATTTCAGCAGAGGTTTTGTAGGAGATACCTGTCATGATGGCCGTGATAGCACCGGCGATGGCCCTTGCTTCTTCACTGTCATAAGGAATGCCGCTTACCATCAGCATGGTGCCGAGGTTGGCATAGCCCAGTCCGAGGGTGCGGTATTCATAGCTCAGTTGTGCCACTTCTTTGGAGGGGAACTGTGCCATCAATACTGAAATTTCCAGCACTACTGTCCACAGGCGGCAGTTATATTCATATCCTTCCACATCGAACTGGTTGTTTTCGGTGTTGAAGAACTTCATCAGGTTGGCTGAGGCCAGGTTACAGGCTGTATTGTCCAGGAACATATACTCCGAGCAGGGGTTGGAAGCCCTGATCTCGCCGCCTTCCGGGCAGGTATGCCATTCGTTGATGGTGGTATTATATTGTGTACCGGGGTCAGCACAGCGCCAGGCGGCATAGGAGATCTGGTTCCAGAGTTCACGGGCAGGTACTTTTTTCATCACCCGTCCATCCATGCGGCCTTTCAGTTCCCAGTCGCCATCTTCTTCCAGTGTTTTGAAAAATTCATTAGGAATGCGGATGGAGTTGTTCGAGTTCTGACCACTGACGGTGCGGTACGCTTCATCTTCATAACCGGAGGGATAGCCTGCGGCAATGAGAGCGCCTACTTTCTTTTCTTCCTCTACTTTCCAGTTGATGAACTCAACGATCTCCGGATGGTCGAGGTCTAGACAAACCATTTTGGCTGCCCTGCGGGTGGTGCCGCCAGATTTGATGGCACCGGCAGCACGGTCACCGATCTTCAGGAAGCTCATGAGGCCAGAGGATGAACCGCCGCCGCTCAGTTTTTCACCGGCACCGCGGAGGTTGGAGTAGTTGGTACCCACACCAGAGCCGTATTTGAAGATACGGGCTTCACGAACCCACAGGTCCATGATGCCCCCTTCATTTACCAGGTCATCATCCACACTCAGGATGAAGCAGGCATGCGGCTGGGGACGTTCGTATGCGTTCTGTGATTTTTTCAGTTCTCCGTCAACAGGATCTACATAATAGTGGCCCTGGGGTTTACCGGCAATGCCATAGCTTTCATACAGGCCGGTATTGAACCATTGCGGGCTGTTTGGCACACACATCTGGTTCAGTATGCTGTACACCAGTTCTTCGTAGAATACGGTGGCGTCTTTTTCCGATGCAAAATAACCGTAGCGTTCACCCCATGCTTTCCAGCAGTTGGCCAGGCGGTGTGCCACTTGTTTGGCAGAGGTCTCTCTTCCGAGTGAACCGTCCGGTTGTGGTACGCCGGCCTTACGGAAATATTTTTGGGCAAGAATATCAGTGGCGATCTGGCTCCATTGTTTGGGTACCTCCACATTATTCATTTCAAACACGGTTTCGCCCGAAGGATTACGTATGACGGAAGTGCGGTAATCATATTCGAACATATCAAAAACGTTTACATCGTCACGGGTGAAGCGACGAAGAAACTGCAAGCCCGCTGTCTGGCGGGAAGCTTTGGTTTTGGTAGCCATAACTAAAAAAGAATTTCTCGGGTTAAGTAACTGTTAACGTCCTTGACGAAAGTATTTTTAAGTATCTGTAATTCATAGTCTGAAATATTCACATTCTGTGGAAAAGGGCTGTTGAAAAACCCCCGATGCAAGCCTGTGGCTGATTACAGTACTTCTTCACACCTGGCTGCCCGTTTTTGGAGAAATTTTTTTTGGAAAATACCCTGTCAACTATTAAAAAAATCCAGCCTTAAAAAGCGCCGCCCGTAAGCCAGCAGGGACAAGGCTTTTTGCATTTTTGAAGGCTGAAATCCGCTGCTGGCGGGCATTACAGGATTTGTGTTGGCTGAAAGCCTTAGCTGGCGGGCATCCGGTTAAATCCTTATATTAAAAAATTATTAAGGAATCAAGAACCCTGGCATAGATCAGTGCAGTAGGAGGGTCGGGAGTGCCGCACCATCCATTTTTGACAACCACTCCACAACCTGTGTATATGTTATCGCCTGCTTTTGCTTTTACCGTACAATGCTTCCATGCATCTTCTCCCTTTTCGTTACACGGTTCGGAACTGATGATTATCTCTAACGGCAGGCCTCTGCATTCCCCACTGTATTTTATCGTTTCCCAACCGACCAGCACTGGGTATGAAAAGGGAAGTTCTATGTAGAGTCCGGCTGTATCCTTAAAAATAATCGCCCGCTTTCTGATTACTTTCATTGACCATGAATCATTCTTTCCCCACCCGACAAAAACAGTCTGATAATTTTCTTTCTTCACATCCTGAAGCAAACAAAACCTGTCGCCGGTCAATTTTGTCCCATTCTTATTACCATCATTATTATTACTGCAGGCTATCATAAAAGCGGTAACCGACAGGCAAAGAATTTTTCGCATAAATGGCAATTAAGCAGTAAGTTACAATGGTTTTGCCCCAAAAAGGTTATTTGCCTCCGCAGACGGCAATCCAAGAAGTTTTTCGCATTTTTGCAGGAATCAACGGTACCGATGAAGTCAGCGATCTACAACACATTGACGGAAAAAAAGAAGCAGGGGAAGAAATCTTTTGCTGTACTGATTGACCCCGATAAGGTCAATACAGCTGTATTGGATAACCTGGTTGACCTCTGCACCACCGCCAAAGTAGATTACCTGCTCGTGGGTGGCAGCCTGGTGATCTCCAACCACCTGGACGAATGTGTGCAGCACATCAAACAAAACTGCGACATACCCGTGATTCTTTTTCCCGGCAGCCCCTCGCAGGTGAGTAAGTACGCCGACGCCTTATTATATCTCTCCCTTATTTCAGGCCGTAATCCCGAATTGCTGATCGGTCAGCATGTGGTATCAGCCCCGTTTGTAAAACAAAGCGGGCTGGAGATAATGCCCACCGGATATATTGTGGTAGATGGCGGTGCTCCTACTACGGTTTCCTATATCAGTAATGCAGCCCCTGTGCCGGCTGATAAGAACGAAATAGCCATGTGTACCGCCATGGCCGGCGAAATGCTGGGCATGAAATTGATCTACATGGATGCAGGCAGTGGCGCCAAACGCCCCATCACCGAGAGCATGATCAAAGCCGTGGCCGACCAGATAGAAGCACCGCTGATTATCGGCGGCGGTATCATACAACCGGAAAAAGCCTATCTCAATTGTAAAGCCGGTGCAGATGTGATCGTGGTGGGTAATGCTATTGAAAAAGATGCCTCACTGATCAAGGAAATGAGTGATGCCGTGCATAGTGTGCCGGTGAAAGCCATCTGATGTACGATGTCAGATGTACGATGTACGCATTTCCTCCCTCACTAATCTCTTCCGAATTATTTCCTGCGTGTAGCACACAAAATAAATCACGCAGATCAGACACAGAGGAATTTTTAAACTAACAGAGATGCGTACATCGTACATCTGACCTCGTACATCTGATATCGTACATCACCTCAGTTCCTCCACCTTCACTCTCGTTGGCGTGGCTGTACCGGCAATGATATTTTTGGCGCTTAAAGCGATAGAGCGGATGATCATCGTCATGTTATCCAGGTCAAGTGTACTCACTTCATCACTCAGTTTGTGATAATGCGGTTCCACATCCATCTTTGAAGTGGAAATGGTATGCGCCGGCACGCCGAGTCTGGCAAGGGTGGCATTATCGGAGCGGTAAAATAATTGCTGCTGCGGATAAGGATCAGGATAAAAAGTGAAACCCGTTCCCTCCAGGTCTTTCGCCAGCAGTTCACCCATATTGGTTTTATCATAACCGGTGATATAAGCCGAATTCTTTCCCCACTTACTTTCTGTACCGATCATTTCAATGTTGAACATCGCCATCACCTTATCCGCCTCCAGTTGCTGCGAAAAATACTGAGATCCGAAGCCACCCACTTCCTCTGCTGTAAAGGCAGCAAACACCAGCGTTCGCTCATTGTTCTTTACAGCAGCAAAATACTTTGCCAGCATCATCACACCCGTGGTGCCGGCCGCATCATCATTGGCACCATTATATATGGAGTCGCCATTTACAGGCTTCGTTACACCCAGGTGATCATAATGACCGGAGAAAACAACATACTCATTCTTCCTGCTTTTTCCGGGCAACACTCCCACCACATTGGCCATTTTCATTTCTGTTATCTCATGCTGTGCCTGTAGCGACCATACCGTTGGTTCACTGTTGGTGAGTACAAACACCACATTGTTCTCTATTTTGAACATGGCTGACTTTAACCGGGTAAGGTTCTTGAAGCTATTGGCAAAGCTGCTGTCCACCATTGCAAGCACATTCTTTTTGCTGCGTACCAGCTTCCTGGCTTCCTGCTGCAGGTTCACGCCTTGTTTGATAAACACTTTCTCATATCCCGATGTTTCGCTGATACTCAGTTGCGGCTGACAGGTAATAACAATGATATTCTTCTGGTCCACCTCCTTTCCATCGAAAGAAGCGGATGCGCTGATAAACTTTGGCCGCACCATCACAAATTCCTGCCGGAATCCATTACTGCCCGGCAGCGGCTGCAAGCCCGCCTTCTTAAACTCTGCGGCAATAAAATCGGCTGCCTTATCTATATCAGGGGTGAAAGTGCGCCGGCCCCGCATATCATCTGCCGCCAGCGTTTTTTCTATCCGCTCCACTTCGCTTACCGTGATAACCTCTTC
>JAEUVM010000007.1 GCA_016787125.1 Chitinophagaceae bacterium
GAAGAGGTTAGCTGCGGCCAGGAAAATATTCAGGGTTGTGGCGGGTGCATTGGGTGTTTGCAGGCGGAATACATACAGGTCGCCACCGCTGATGGTTTGTGCACCGCTGCCGGTAAGGATCAGTGTAAGCCTGTTGGCATCGCCGGTGCCGTTAGGTTCAAAGGCAGCGCTGTTTTGCATGGTAAAATCACCGGCGAGGCTGAGTGTGGAGAATGGAGAACCTGCACCGTTGAAGCCGGTTACACCATCCAGAACAAAGTTTCCGCCAATAGTTGTAGTACCTGCCGCGAGCACTTTATTACCACCGGTAAGTGTAAGGTTATGATAAGTACGTTGAGGAACTGTAAAGGCTCCTGCCTGCGCAAAATTCACGGTACTTCCATTGGCCAGTGTGCCGAGTGTGGGTAAGGTGGTATGCTGCAGTACCACTGTAGCGGAAGTGGAAACATCCAATGTTCCTGTTAAGGCCGCGGTGGGTGGTATGGTAAATTCGAGGGTAAGTCCGCTGCCTGCAATCACTTTTGAACCGGAACCAGAAACGGTCCAGTCGGCATTCAGTGTAACGGCTGCACGGTTGCTGATAATAAACTGCTGGCCATCGGAAACAAAGTCGGCCGGTGCAGCGCCTGTACCATCTGTATTTATACCCCAGGTGGCAACATCTGTAAGGTTTCCGGCAGCTTTGCTATAATATGTGGCCGTACCGGTGCCTGATAAGGCAACAGTGGGCGGCGTGGTCACTCCTCCCCCGCTGAAAGTAATGTTGCCTGATTTAACACCGCCGCTTTGCGGAGTAAAGCGAACGTATACCGGGGTTGCGCTGAGTGTGGCTGATGCATAGGCAATTGTAGTGGAAGGGCCCCATGTGGCATCATCATTCGACACCTGGAAATCGGTGGAAGGTGCTGTAACGGTGATATTGCCGGGAGCGCCGGTAAGATTCCCGCCTGAAAGGGTAAAGTTCTGAGAAGCAGATTGTGAACCTACTGCCTGGGAGCCGAAAGAGAATGATGAGGTTGATACAGAAAGACTCGGTAAGGAAGACGATGGTGTAACTTCTGCCCATGTAACGCCTGTCCGTATACCATCTATTTCTTGTGTTGAAGCCGATCCTGCCGTACCCTGACGAATAAACGTTCCTGTTATTCCTGCGGCGGCGGCATCGGCCGAACCCACACCATTAGTAATTGTTGGCACACCTTCTGCGCCCCCTAATCCGGGTTCAATCCACAGACTTACCACATCATCAGTAGTGTTTCCGGTGTTGTAAGTATACTTTGCCACAACCAAATACACAGTGCCAAATGACCTTACGGTTGCGTCATAAGTAGCGGCCGCCCCGCCTTTGCTGCATCCAATAACAAATCCTGCTCCGGACGACCTGATATACACCCGCAAAGCAAAAGCAGGAGAACCTGTTGTTCCGGTCATAAGTCCTTCCATGTAATCACCGGTAGCCTGAGCGGCACTTACGTTCAAAAAAAATGAATTGTAAATAGAACCGGAATTAATTGCTGTGAAAGTTTTTGCAACATCTTGTCCGCTTGTGGTCATATTTACACCAAATCCCACACCAGATGAAGGAGAACCAGAATACGTCAGCCCGGTTGCATTAACTGTGAGGTTATTTGTGCCGGTTCCTGATGTGGCTGTCCATCCATTGGCCGTTAACAAAGTTCCAGTTGTGTAATTAAAATCTTCGGTCAGTACCTGAGCATCCGACCATTTGAAAATACAAGCCGCAAAAACCAAAAGGTAAATTTTTTTCATGCTACGCATTTATTGTTTGATAATAAAGAATCTCAGCCACAGGGCCAATCATAAGGGGACGGAAAAGGAGGCAAAAATATCGATTGCCTTAACCAACGGCGAAATTCCATCATTATGAAAACATGAAGAACAAAGAATGGTCATATTTATCCACAAAAACAGCAGGGAGGCTGACCTTGGCAGCGGCAACCAATCTGCTGCGGGCAGAACAAAGCATAAAAAAAGCCAATATCATTGACTGCCCGGCGGGTTATTGTATGCAAATAAAAACCCGCCTTTTACGGCGGGCTTTAATGGTTTTTTACAGGGGT
>JAEUVM010000548.1 GCA_016787125.1 Chitinophagaceae bacterium
CATTCAAAAATACAAACTAGCGCAAAACCATCTGCCTGTCTGCATCCAGCTTTATCAAAATAAACAGCAGCACGGTAAAAGTGAGGAGAGAGGTTCCGCCATAGCTTACAAATGGCAGGGGGATACCGATTACAGGTGCAAGGCCTACCGTCATACCAATATTAATGGCAATATGGAAAAAGAAAACTGCTGCCACCCCATACGCATAGCACCGGCTGAAAGTGCTTCGCTGCCGCTCGGCCACGGTTACGATACGGAACAACAACAACAGGTAAAGCCCGAGCAGGATGATACTCCCGGTAAAACCAAAGCCTTCTCCAACGGTGCAAAAGATGAAGTCGGTTCTTTGTTCGGGTACAAAATCATATCGTGTTTGTGTGGCTTTCAATAAACCTTTGCCAATAAGCCGCCCACTGCCGATCGCTATTTTAGACTGCCGCACATTGTACTGGCTGCCGCTTTCCTTTTTCTTCTTTTTATCTTCTTTTACTTTAGCTGCGTTTGATTTTGCCGGCTGGCTGGTATCACGCCGGTTGGCACCAGGTGTTCTGGCAGTATCAATACCAAAAATTGTATCTGTTACATTTCTATCGGCTGGAGGAGTATCTGTCAGTTGTTTATTGTCTTCATCATAAGGATTGTCTTTACCAAACAGATCATATATCCTTTCCACCTGATGTTTCTGCAAAATATGCTTAAATATATACGGCACGGCGAAGCGCTGCAGCCCCACACACAGTACCCAGAGTAAAATGATCCGGTATAGAATAACACGGCGTCTTTTTATCTGCCTGCGGAACACATACACGAAAAAGAGGGCGATAGCTGTTAAAATTATTGCCAGCGTATTGGGGTCAATCACAATGGTAGCGACAATCAATGCAGCAATGGCAAACCCGATGAGCAGGATAATAGAGGGTAATCCCTCCCGGTACATCACAATAAAGAAGGCAAAGTAAACCAATGCCAGCCCTGTTTCACTTTGTAATACAGTAAGTGCTGCAGGGAAAAGCGCAATAGCTGCTGCTATGAGCTGTGACCTTGTTTTGGAAAAATCTGTTTCTGGTCTTGACAGGTATTTAGCCAATGCCAACGCCACGAAAATTTTGCAAAACTCTGCCGGCTGAAAGTTGAAAGCCCCCATCTTGATGATGGATTGGGTACCCTTTACATTTGAATGCAGCGGAAACACCAGCAGCAGGGCAAATATGCCCGCCGCATAACCAAGGTTGGCCGTTGCCGGAAAAAACTTACTGTCCGTTAGCAAGATGACAGCCGCCAGTACAAGGCCTACTGCAAAGAAGTAAAATTGCTTGCTGTAGTCGGTGTTGAATTTCAGAAAGCTCTGCAGCACCGGATCTCCTTCTTTGTACGTAGCGGCAAAGATGGCCGTAAGGCCCACCGCCACCAGCAGGATATAGATCCACACCAGGCTCCAGTCTATTCCTTTTGATATGGCAGGGTTTCGTTGATTCATCTGGTGCTATTCTAGTTTGGCAAAGTGTCCTTGCCGGCCTGTCCGGGAGTTTTTTGTTTGTCTGGAATGATCATGTCTGCTGGTACAGGTTTTTTACTGCCGGTATCTCCCGCAGGTTTATTCTCTTTCTTTTTATCTTCTCTCAGTTCAGCAGCGGATATTGTTTCTTCCGTTTGCAATGTGTCTTTTATCTCTTTGAGCTCCCGGTTCATGGCCGTTTCTTCCTTTGCCCGTGCAATGGAATCCCTTACCCGCATTTTATCCAGCATCATCTTGGGGATAAGGTTTGTCTTTGACAACCGGTCGGCCAATGGTTTTCTTTTTGCCGAAATCGTATCATTAATATACTTCTCGATCATCAGGCTTACGATAGGCGCCGCATAAGTGCCTCCAAATCGGCCAGAATTTTCCACCACACACATGATGGCGATCTTTGGGTTTTCCCTTGGGGCAAAGGCGCAGAAGAAAGAGTGGTTGGGCTGTTTTACACCACGGTAGTAGTTTTCGACCGTACCTGTTTTACCACAAATGGTAATGCCTTCCACTTTAGAGCCACGGCCTGTTCCCCCTTCCATTACCCCCTGCATACCATCATGTACGGCTTCAAAGATGCTGTCGTCAAGGTTGATGGGGGTGATCCGCTGTTTATATTTATCCAGCAAACCGAATTTATCGCCGCCTTCTATTGAATCCACAATATGCGGAATGATGTACCAGCCTTTGTTGGCGATATAGGCCATCTCATTGGCCACCTGCAACGGAGTGGCGGTCACTTCACCCTGGCCGATACTTACTGAGCGGAAGGTGCAGAATCCCCATTTGCCGCTGCCATATACTTTATTGAAAAATTCTGGTGTGGGTATCATTCCCTTCTGCTCTGCCGGTACATCCACACCAAGACGGTGACCAAGACCAAAAGCTGCCATGTACTTATTCCAGGAACGTAAGCTGCTGTCAACATTCGGGTACTTGGGATTATTGATCACCCGCTGCATTACATTGGCAAAATAGGTATTGCAGGAATGAGTAATGCCGGTCGCCAGGTAATAAGTACCGGGATCAAGACAACCCATCGGCTTACCGCTTCCGCAACCATAAAAGGCACCGCCACAACTGTACGTGGTGCGGGTATTGATCACCCCCTCTGAAAGTCCTACCAGCGCCTGTAATGTTTTGAAAGTAGAACCCGGTGCATAGGTGGCTGATACAGCCCTGTTCAGCATGGGCAGCCGCGGATCAAAATACAGTAAATCACGAACATGCTTGTTTCTTTCAGGCCCTGTCAGGTAACCGGGATCATAGGTGGGGCTGCTCACCATTGCCAGTATGCCGCCACTTTTGGGGTCAATGGCCACAATTGACCCCACTTTATTTTCCATCAGCATTTCGCCAAACTGCTGCAATTCTATGTCAAGACTGGTATGCAGGTTGCTTCCGGCAACAGCTTCTTTATCCAACGCTCCATTTTCATAAGAGCCCTGAATACGGTTCTTCTGGTCCCTGATAAACACCTGTACCCCTCTTTCACCCATCAGCGCCTTTTCGTAGCTGGCTTCAATACCTGTCATACCGGCATAGTCGCCGCTTTGGTAACCTTCTTCAGCATGCCTCTTCAGGTAATTTGAATCCACTTCGCCGATATATCCATAGATGTTTGCTCCGGCTTTGTAAGGATAGGAACGAATGGGCCTGTCCTGTATGTAAAAACCGCTTTGAAAACGCCACAGGTTTTCCTGCAGGCGGGCATATTTCTCCGTGGATAAGGAAGCTTCAAAAATAGAGGGCCGGAAAGATTTGTTCTTAATAATGGCGTTAAGTATGCGTTTGTTGTACTCCGCCGTGTCTATACCCATCAATTGGCAGAAGAAAAGGGTGTCAATACCTTTTGCCAGTGATGGGGTTACCCAAAGGTCGTAGGTAAGTGTGTTGTTCAGGATTGCATTGCGATGGCGGTCGAAGACCAAACCCCGGGGCGGATAGATCGTTTTCCGTAAAATGGCGTTTTCATCTGCCAGCTGGCGGTATTTCCCTGAAATGACCTGCAGGTAAAAAAGCTGACCGGCAATCACCAGGAAGGCAACCAGGAAGATAAGGCGGATGATTCGACTTCTTGATTGATTAAAGACAGACATTGCGGGCTATGAAAAGGAAGTATAGATTGTGAAGATGAAGACTGTTACTGACATGCAATGTACGAATTGCAAAAGAGGGTTTCCAAATCTATTTGTAAAGAAAATTGTATTTAGGAAAATTTTCCTGTGACTGATGAAGTATATCCCGGCTCAGGCAGTGTTTGTACGAAACTTCATCTTACGTGGAAACAGTAATTCGGCTGTAAAGATCAGCAGCAGGCTGATACCGGTGGTGGCCACCACTTTTATAATAAAGCCAAGAAAACTGCCAAAGTTCAACCACTCCAGAAACACCATGTACCCGTGATGCAGCAGGGTAAGCACCAGTACATACACCGCATAGGGCGTCCACTGCATAGCTTTGGGAGAGGGTTCCCGGTAGTTGAACTCGGAAGTATCTTTCGGGGTAAGCAGGTTGATCATAAAGGGCCGCACATAGGCTATCAGTGCGCAGGCAGCTGCGTGAAGGCCGGGCGTCATGGTGAAATAATCCAGCACCAGCCCGGTAAGGAAGCCCACCACCAGCAGCCATTGCCGGCTGATGGAAAACGGAAGCCAGAGGATGAACAGGTAATATATATATGGAGTGATGTAGCGGTGCAGGTGCGGCACTTTATTCAGCACATACACCTGCAGAAAGATGAATACCGCAAAACGGAGGATATTTCTTACAAAGTCGCTCAATTGGGTTTCTTTTTTGCTTCGTCAATCTTTTTCCTTGTTTCCTCAAAGAGTCTTATTTGTTCGTCACGCTCCACATTCTCCACCACATGCACCTGCTGCAGGTTGAAGAAGTTGGCGGAGGTTTTCAGTTTCAGCAAATACATACCGGTGGTATTATCCAGTTGAATATCGGTTACCGTACCCACCATAAAGCCGGGAGGAAAATTGAAAGATACCGGGCTGGTGAGCACCGTATCTCCCTTTGCCACCTGTACTGTTTTCGGGATCCGCTTAAGCCATATATACCCGGGATCTTTACCATCCCATTCAGCAGTGCCAAAGTCGCCGCTTTTTTTCAGGGAGGCGCTTACCGAATTCTGCACATGCAGCAGGCTCATCACCTGGCTGAAGTTGGGGCTCACATTCACCACCACTCCCACCACGCTGCCGTCTGAGTTGATCACGGCCATATTATCCCTGATACCATGTGCAGCACCGCGGTTCAGTTGGATAAAGTTTTTTTGTGAATTGACCGTATTATACACCACTGTTGCCGGCCGGAAGATATACCGGCGGTAATGCCCTGCTGTATCATACGGCAGAGAATCCTTCACCATAGTTACCGTGGTGTCTCTTTTGAGGAAGTTGGTGCGCAACAGGTTGAGCAATGAATCATTCAGCCGGTGCACCCGCTTATTTTCATCCTTCAGGCTGAAATAATCCTCCACCTTATTATACTGTGTATTGATGCGGCCGGTTACCTCATTGGCAAGGCCGAGAAATTTGGCCCGGTGAAACCTGTTGTAGCTGAACAAAAACCACAAAGCCACTGCCTGTAAAAAAAGGAAAGTGAAGAAAGTGATATAGCGCCTTATGAAAAGGAATACATTACGCAAAATGAATAATTTCAAATCAAAAATTCCAAATCCCGGTTGCGGAATCTGGAATTTGCTATTTGGGATTTTAGGAACTTATCTCATCACAAACGGGTACCTGTCATAATTCTTCAGGGCAATACCCGTACCTCTTACCACGCTTTTCAGCGGATCATCAGCAATATGCACCGGCAGTTTGATCTTATTGGCCAGTCGCTTGTCCAAACCACGAAGCAGGGCGCCGCCACCGGTGATGTATAAACCACGACGGTAAATATCGGCTGCCAGTTCGGGCGGAGTTTGCTCCAGCGCCTTCAATATCGCTTCTTCTATTTTGAAAATACTTTTATCCAGCGCTTCTGCTATTTCCTGGTAGCTCACCATGATCTGCTTGGGAATACCGGTAACGAGGTCACGGCCATTTACCGGAAAATCATCCGGCGGATTGTCTATCTCCTTCATCGCTGCACCTACCTGTATCTTGATCTGTTCGGCAGTACGTTCACCGATCAGCAGACTATGATAGCGGCGAAGCGCTTCCATAATATCTGCGGTAAATTCATCACCGGCAATACGGATACTCTGGTCGCACACTATACCTGCGAGTGCAATTACGGTGATACCGGTGGTACCACCGCCGATATCAATGATCATATTACCTACCGGCTCCTCCACATCAATACCGATACCGAGAGCGGCTGCCATCGGCTCATGAATAAGATATACTTCTTTGGCGCCGGCCTGTTCGGCACTGTCACGTACGGCCCTCTTCTCCACTTCTGTAATGGAAGAAGGGATACAGATCATCATCCGCCAGCTTGGCGGAAATAATGGCTTCTTGGGGTAAACGAGTTTGATCAGTTCCCGTATCATCAGCTCTGCCGCGTTGAAGTCGGCGATCACACCATCTTTCAGCGGACGTACTGTACGGATGCTTTCGTGTGTTTTCTCGTGCATCATCAGCGCTTTCTTTCCCACTGCCAGCACTTCCTTTGGGTTGTTGCGGTTAAGCGCCACGATACTCGGCTCATTCACCACCACTTCTTCATTGTGTATAATGAGGGTATTTGCAGTACCCAGGTCAATAGCAATCTCTTGTGTAAACCAGTTAAAAAGTCCCATTAATTTTTTTCGGATTTTTTCTGCCTCACCCGGCAGACTGACGGCAAAGGTGAAGGAAATAATTTGAATTTTCAAGGTAAAACATTGCACAAGGCAGCTTTTTTTACCAATGTAGTTTTGCGTATTTCCAGCCGGGAGATTTTACGGTGCTGCCCGGGAGTATCAGACGGTATTATGACAGAGGCCTTCTGTTACAGGCGGCTGTTTTCCTATCTTCATCGCATGAAGGTGATCACCCGTACGGTCTTTATTCTTTCCATGATCAGCCTGCTGGCCGATATTGCCAGCGAGATGCTGTACCCGGTCATTCCTGTGTACCTGAAAGACATCGGGTTTTCTGTACTCGCCATCGGTATCCTGGAAGGGGTGGTCAACTTTACCGCAGGTATCAGTAAAGGCTATTTTGGAAAAATGAGTGACGACAAGGGACTGCGCCTGCCCTTTGTAAAGCTTGGTTACCTGCTGAGTGCCATTTCTAAGCCACTGATCGTTACCTTCTCCAATATTGCCTGGGTCTTCTTTGTTCGTACGGCCGACCGGCTGGGTAAGGGCATCCGCACAGCCGCCCGTGATGCCCTTCTTTCGCAAGAGGCCACCCGGGAAACCAAGGCACGTGTGTTTGGTTTTCACCGCAGTATGGATACCGTCGGGGCAGCCATCGGCCCGGTGCTGGCCCTCATTTACCTTTATTATTATCCGGGCGGGTATACCATTCTTTTTTACCTGGCATTCATCCCGGGATTGCTGGCCGTGCTGCTTATTTTTTTACTAAAAGAGAAAAAGCAGCCCGTTTCCACCCTCAGAGATGGTCACTTCTTTTCATTCTTCCGGTACTGGAATATTGCCAGTCCTGATTTTCGCAAAATAGTACCGGCCCTGCTCCTGTTTGCCCTGTTCAACAGCTCGGATGTATTCCTCCTGCTCATCACCCGCCAAACCATCGGCGATCAAACGATCTCTGTCGCCGGGGCCACTTTTAATGCCGATACTATTACCATAGCAGCCTATATTTTCTACAATCTTGTATATGCTGCCGCTTCCTATCCGCTGGGTGTACTGGCCGACAGGCTAGGTTTCAGAAATGTAATCGTGGGCGGTTTCCTCCTTTTTGCCGTGGTATATGGTGGTTTTGCCTTCAACCCCGGCATCCCGGCCATCTTTATCCTGTTTTCTGTATACGGACTGTATGCTGCGGCAACAGAAGGGGTGATCAAAGCCTGGGTGACCAACCTTGCACACAAGGAGAATACCGCCACAGCCATTGGCTTTTACACAAGTTGTGAAAGTATTTCCACATTAATGGCCAGCATTATTGCCGGTGCACTGTGGACCAGCTTCGGCAGCAGCAGCACTTTTCTTGTTACCGCCGGCGTTGCATTACTTGTTTCCCTGTACTTTCTGCTAAGGGTGAACCGCAAACAGGCCTGATACTTCTCTTTTCTTTTTTCTGGCATAGTAATAGCAACCTGCTATACACTTTATTTAAAACCACTTTTATGAAAAAAGTTGCAGTAACCGCTGTATGCCTCTTGCTTATTACACTCATTCATGCTCAAAGTAAAACAACAAACAGCTCCTCGTACCGTACCGCCCTCGGCGTGAAAGTGTGGGATGGCGGTGGTATTTCTTTCAAACAATTTGTAAATGGCAATAATGCGGTCGAACTGATCGGTTATTTCTGGTCGAGAGGTGCCCGCATCACCGGGCTGTATGAAATACACGGGCCTGTCACCGGTGCCACAGGACTACAGTGGTATATTGGTCCGGGCGCACATATCGGGTTTTACAACACTAAATATGGTGATGGTGCATTTGCCGGTGTGGATGGAGTACTGGGATTGGATTATAAATTCAGGGGGGCACCGATCAATATCTCACTTGACTGGCAACCTTCATTTGAATTTGGTGATGGCCGTGGATTCGTTGGCAGTTGGGGAGGCCTTGGTGTCAGGTATACCTTCTGATCAGCTACACATCAGCTGGCTACAAAACCCAGTTTATTTTCAATATGGACGGGCAGTTTAGGCAGTTTTCTTCGTTCAACGAGGAAGCTGTTGAGCTGGGCTATTTCACGATAGATATAATGTTTATCGGCGGCTGATTTCAGGTAATCTTTTCCTGTACTGCCACCTGTACCTATACGGGTACCGATCATCCGGTGTACCATATTCATGTGGCGGTAGCGCCAGGAGCTTAGCTGTTCATCTATTTCCAGTAAACAGTTAAGTAATTGAAAGGGCAACTGCAGCAAAGGGTATCCGCGGTACAGCATGATGAATAAAGCCGCCCTGCATGCTGCGGGTGACAAAGATCTTTCCGTCATATCCGCACTGCCGGTAAATACCGCATCAAATGCCGACAGGTTATTTTTTTCCGCATCGGCAAGACTCTCGCTGTAATTTTTCCTGTATAGATCCCAAAAATTATCATCAGCTCCTTCCTGCAAGAAAGGCATCCGCTCCAGCCAGGTATTCAGCAATTGAAGAACCGACTGACTGTTCTCTGCTTTTTTGATCAGTTCCACCTGTTCGGGGCGAAGTTGTGAGGTATAATATTCTTTACCGTGCCGGTGCTCATACTTCAATCCGAGTTTTGCTTCCAGTTCTTTGAATTGCCAGCTCTGGAATCCGGAAGCCGGGCGAAGCATATCACGGAAGTCGAGAAAATCCATAGGGGTCATGGTTTCCATGATATCCACCTGGTGTACCAATACCCGGAGGATGGTAATACAACGGCTGAGCCGGTGAACCACGGTTTGCAGTTCGGGAGAATTATCATTCAGCGCCGGCTGGCCCATGATGATGGCCACCGAGTCGGCCTCATGATGCAGTTGTTTAAACCATAGTTCATACGCCTGGTGAATGATGATGAACAGCATTTCATCATGTGCAGTCAACTGCCGTTTTTCACTTTCGGGAAACTGGGCGCCGAGAATTTTATCTAACTGAAGATAGTCGTGGTAATGCAATCCCTCTGGCATAGCAGGTGTTTGCGCAAAGGTAGGTGCAGGGAGGTAACTTATTCAAACTCGTAGCCTATATCGGCACGATAACCCATCCCTTTGAAATCTATCTTCTCCATTTCTTCTTTGGAAATTTCCACGGCATCATACACGGAGCGGCCGTAGGAGGTGACGCAGAGCACACGGCCGCCGTTGGTTACCGCCTTTCCATCCTCCAGGGAAGTACCCATGTGGAATACGATACTGTCTTCAGGATTTATCTGGTTGAGCCCGGTTATTTCAAACCCTTTCTGGTAATCGCCAGGGTAACCGCCACTTACTGCCACCACAGTACAAACGGTGCGTTGGTCTGTTTCAATCGTTACCTTATTCAGTTCCTGCCGGGTGGCGGCGGATAGTAATGCCACCAGGTCATTTTTCAGCCTGGGTATCACCACTTCTGTTTCGGGATCACCCATGCGGCAGTTGTACTCGATCATGTAGGGTTCGCCATCAGCGATCATCAGTCCGAAGAAGATAAAGCCCCTGTATTCCAGCCCTTCTTTGATCAGTCCGTCGACGGTGGGCCTGATCACTTTTTCTTCTATTTTATTCATAAGGGTATTATCGGCAAAAGGCACCGGACTGATAGCGCCCATGCCGCCGGTGTTGGGGCCGGTATCACCTTCGCCTACTCTTTTATAATCTTTTGCTTCCGGGAGGATAACATAGTTCTTTCCGTCCATGAGGACAAAGACAGACATTTCAATTCCTTTGAGAAACTGTTCTATCACCACTTTTTTGCTGGCTTCGCCAAATTTGGCCCGCTGAATCATCAGTTCAAATTCTGCAATGGCTTCCAGGTGATTTTCACAGATCACCACTCCTTTTCCTGCAGCGAGACCGTCTGCCTTCATCACAATAGGTAAGGCATGATGCGTTATGTATTGCACCCCTTCCTGGTAATTTTCAAGTGTAAATTCACGGTAAGAGGCAGTGGGTATATTATGCCGCATCATAAATGATTTGGCGAATGCCTTGCTTCCTTCCAGTTGTGCGCCTGTCTTATCCGGACCGATCACATCCAGGTTCTCCAGTTCCGGGGTATTGATCAGAAAATCGGTGATACCTTTTACCAATGGCTCTTCGGGGCCAACGATCACCAGGTCGATATGATGGGTAATACAGGCATCCCGGATGGCATCAAAATCGGTAAGGGGGATGGACAGGTTAGTGCCGCATTGTGCAGTACCGGCATTGCCGGGTGCAATAAACAGTTTTTCACAAAGAGGGCTTTGAATCAGTTTCCAGGCGAGAGCATGTTCTCTTCCGCCTGAGCCTAACAGCAGGATTTGCATAGTTGGTTTAGTTGCCGGATTTTAAAACGTTGTATATAAGTTATACAGCCCTTAAAGATAAACTTAAAAAAATGTTTGAAAAGTAAATTTCTGTATTTTGTTGCGGCAACAGCAAGGTTTCTGATTAACATTAAAAAAAACTGTATGAATCAACCCGCAAAAACCGGCAAACATCCAAAAGG
>JAEUVM010000060.1 GCA_016787125.1 Chitinophagaceae bacterium
GCGTAATGTACCCTCTGTACTGGGTGTGCTGCTGAGTGATATAAACACCTATGATATCGTGAATTCAGAAGTGCTGGTATTGACAGAAAGCGCTGCAAAGATTTTTGCAGACGATGAAAAAGCAGAAGCCTGATAATGTGATACTGTGCTGACCTGCCCGCCGGGTCTATGAGGCGGGTGTGAGAAGGTGAAAGTGATCAGCACAAGGATGGAGAAGTTCTTAAAATAGCGGGAATACTGATTGATGAAAGTCATTTTCACATTCCCACATTTTCAAATTTTCAAATTATTTGAGATGAAACTTTCAGAAGTACTGATAAAACCCATTTTGACAGAAAAGGCAAACGCCCAGCAGGAGAAACTGCGCCGTTATGCCTTCAAAGTGGCCAGGAAAGCAAATAAACTCGAAATCAAAAAGGCTGTTGAAAACTTTTACGGGGTAACCGTAACCGGCGTAAACACCTCCGTGGTTCCGGGCAAAAATAAAAGCCGCTACACAAAAGCTGGTGTTATTTCAGGCCGTAAGCCTGCTTATAAAAAAGCTTTTGTAACCGTGGCAGAGGGAGAGAATATTGATCTGTATTCGAATATTTAATCCCTGGCAGAGACCAGGCATGCCTTGTCTCTCCAAAGAATGGCAATCAACCGCCGCGAAGTGTTGTACTAAAAAACAAATATCAAATTCCAAATCCCAATCGGGCAATGGAATTTGGGATTTTAAAACTGGAATTTTAAAATGGCATTAAGAAAATTTAAACCGGTAACTGCAGGTACCCGATGGAGAATCGGAAACGCCTACGCTGAAGTTACCACCAATGTTCCCGAGAAAAGCCTCGTGGAGGCTAAACCCAGAACCGGTGGCCGTAACTCATCCGGACACCTGTCCATGCGCTATCGTGGCGGCGGACACAAGAAGAAGTACCGTATCATTGATTTTAAGAGAAATAAAACCGGTGTTGCTACTGTGGAATCAATCCAGTACGACCCAAACCGTACCGCTTTCATCGCCCTGCTGAATTATGCAGATGGTGAAAAGCGCTATATCCTCGCTCCCCAGGGCCTCCAGGTAGGTGCCACCGTGGAAAGCGGAGTGGAAGTGGCTCCTGAAGTAGGTAACGCACTGCCGATGAAGAATATGCCGCTGGGTACCAACGTGCACAATATCGAAATGCAGCCCGGCCAGGGAGGCAAACTTGCCCGCAGCGCCGGATCATCTGCACAGCTTACCAACAAAGAAGAGAAATATGCTATCCTGAAGATGCCTTCCGGAGAGCTGAGAAAAATACTGATCAACTGCTGGGCAACAGTGGGTGTGGTAAGCAACAGCGACCACTTCCTGCAAAGCATGGGTAAAGCCGGACGTAACAGGTGGAAAGGTATCAAGCCGAGAAACCGCGGTGTGGCAATGAACCCGGTAGATCACCCGATGGGTGGTGGTGAGGGTAAAGCTTCAGGTGGTCAGCCCCGTTCAAGGAACGGCCAGTATTCAAGAGGCCTCAAAACAAGAACCCGCGGAAAGGGCAGCGACAAACTGATCATCCAGCGGAAGAACGGAGGCAAACTGACTAAGTAAAAACAAAAAGCCGGATTCCCGGGCCCTGTAAAGGAAACTGAACGAGGAATTTGGAATTTATAAAATTGGAATTTAAATAATATGGCACGTTCGATTAAAAAAGGTCCTTACATCGCCTCGCACCTGGAAAACAAAGTGCTGGCTATGAACGAAGGAAAAAACAAAAAAGGCGTTATTAAGACATGGAGCCGCCGCTCTACTATTTCGCCTGATTTTGTGGGTCACACTTTTGCCGTGCATAATGGCAACAAGTTCATACCCGTGTATGTAACGGAGTTCATGGTGGGCCATAAGCTGGGTGAATTTGCCCCAACCCGTCAATTTAAAGGACACTCGAAAAAAGAAGGATAATCTGAATGAGTAATACCGGAAACTGTATTACCCGTAAATAAACAAACAATGGGATCAAGAAAAAAAATAGCTGCAGACGCCCGTAAAGAAGAACGGAAGTCATATACCGGCGCCACACTGAGGAACTATCCTACGTCACCACGCAAAATGCGTTTGCTGGCCGACCTCATCCGTGGTCAGAAAGTGGAAAAAGTACTGGCTGAACTGGAACACAACCCCAAGCATCCGGCAGTACCGCTTCGCAAACTGGTGCTGAGTGCAATTACCAACTGGAAGCAGAAAAATGAAGGCGGCGACGAAAGTCAGCTGGTGATCAAAACAATTATGGTGGATGGTGCCCGCACACTGAAAAGGATGCGCCCGGCGCCCCAGGGCCGCGGCTACCGTGTACGCAAGCGCAGCAACCACGTAACATTGACTGTAGGAACAATAGAAACTAAATAATAAAACCCAAATAACAAGTTCCGAACCCTGAAGGGATAACTGGAATTTGGAATTTATAAACCGGAATTTTAAAACTATGGGTCAAAAAGCAAATCCGATCGGCAACAGGTTAGGCATCATCCGCGGATGGGAGTCTAACTGGTACGGCAGCAAAAAAGATTTTGCCGGCAAACTGATCGAGGATAACAAGATCAGGACTTACCTGAATGCCCGTATTAACAAAGGTGGTATTTCCAAGATCGTTATCGAGCGTACACTTGGTAAACTGATCGTTACCATCCACACTTCTAAGCCGGGTATCATCATCGGTAAAGGTGGCGGAGAGGTAGACCGTATCAAGGAAGAGCTGAAGAAGCTGACCGGTAAAGATGATGTACAGATCAACATCCTGGAGATCCGTCGTCCTGAACTGGATGCCATGATCGTAGGTGATACGATCGCCCGCCAGATCGAGAACCGTATCAACTTCAAACGTGCCACTAAGATGGCGATCGCTTCTGCCCTTCGTATGGGTGCAGAAGGTATCAAGATCAAATTGAGCGGACGTCTGGCCGGTGCAGAGATTGCCCGTAGTGAAGAATTCAAACAAGGCCGTGTGCCGCTGCATACTTTCCGTATGGATATTGATTATGCCAACGTGTTTGCACAAACCGTTTATGGCAAGATCGGTATCAAAGTATGGATCTGTAAAGGTGAGGTATTGGCAAAGAGAGACCTGAATCCCAATTTCGTTGCCGGTGGCAAAAATGAAGGCGGTGTGGAAAGAAGGGAAAGAAGCGATGACCGTCGTGATGACCGCAGGGGCGACAGAAGGGGTGGTGACCGCAGAGGCGGTGGTGGAAGAAGAAATTAATGTGAAGATATACAGGTGTGGAAATGTGAAAATTATCCCCCTGTGTTAAATAAAAGGATTTTGATGGTGAGAAGCATTTTCACATTCTCACATTTTCAAATTTTCAAATTGTTTTAAAAAATGTTACAACCGAAAAGATCGAAGCACAGGAAAATGCAGAAAGGCCGCATGAAAGGCAATGCGAAAAGAGGTGCAAGCATTTCTTTTGGCTCTTATGCCCTGAAGGCGCTCGACCAGCACTGGATCACCGATCGTCAGATAGAAGCAGCCCGCCAGGCGCTCACCCGTGAAATGAAAAGGGAAGGTAATGTGTGGATCCGCATATTCCCGGATAAGCCAATTACCCGCAAGCCGGCAGAGGTGAGGATGGGTAAAGGTAAAGGTAACCTGGAGTTCTGGGCAGCTGTGGTAAAGCCCGGACGAATCATCTTTGAGATCGATGGTGTGAGTGAGCAGGTGGCCCGTGCATCACTGGCCCTGGCAGCAGGTAAACTGCCGATCAAAACCAAGTTTATTACACGCCGTGACCTGGTTACAGCGTAAATAACCGGCACATCAGCAAATTATCACATTATCAAATTAAGATAAGATGTCAAAGAAATCAGATTTTGTAAAAAGCATCCACGGAATGAATGAGCAGGACCTTAAGGCCCGCCTCGAAGAAGATAAGCAGCGGCTGAAGAAGCTGGAGTTTGCACATGCTATTTCTCCGCTGGAGAACCCGATGACCATCCGCGGTTTGCGTAAGGATATCGCCCGTTTGAAAACAGAGCTGAAATTAAAACAACAGGCTAATTAAAATAACAAATACAAATTCCAAATCCCATGAGGGATTCGTATAACTGGAATTTGGAATTTATAAAGTTGGAATTTTAATAATTATGGAAGCAAGAAATTTAAGAAAGACCAGGATCGGAGTGGTTACCAGCAACAAAATGGAGAAGACCATTACGGTGGCTGTGGAAAGAAAAGTTAAGCACCCGATCTATGGTAAGTTCGTAAAGAAAACAACCAAGTTCCATGCTCATGATGACAAGAATGAGTGCAGCATCGGAGATGTGGTGAAGATCATGGAAACCCGCCCGCTCAGCAAAACCAAACGCTGGAGACTGGTGGAAGTGGTAGAGAAAGTGAAGTAAGAGGAAAGTTACGGGTCGTGAGCTTCGGGTCTCAATCCGTTTCAACAGATAAAAAGATAGTATTAATTGCTGTAGCTCGCAACTCGCAGCTAATAGCTCAAAGCTTAAAGATATGATTCAGCAAGAAAGCCGGTTAAATGTAGCAGACAACAGTGGTGCCAAAGAAGTGCTTTGCATCCGTGTACTCGGCAACAGCGGCCAGCGTTATGCAGGTATCGGCGATAAAATTGTGGTTACCGTAAAGGATGCAATTCCCCAGGGCGGTATCAAAAAAGGAACAGTGGCCAAGGCAGTTATTGTACGTACCACCAACAAACTCCGTCGTAAGGATGGTTCTTATATCCGCTTTGATGATAATGCAGTGGTGATTCTGAACCAGTCTGACGAACCCCGTGGTACCCGCATCTTCGGACCGGTGGCCAGGGAACTGAGGGATAAAGGATATATGAAGATTATCTCTTTGGCGCCGGAAGTGCTGTAAAAAGCAACGTGCCGTAACCATAAAAAAGAAAGTTCAAATGCTATAGGGTCACAGCTCGCCGCTCGAAGCTCATAGCTCAAAGCTCAAAATAAAATGAAAGCAAGATTTAAGCCCAAGTACAACATCCGCAAAGGCGACAACGTGGTGGTTATTGCCGGTGACGATAAGGACCTGACTAAACCCCGTGCCGTTAAGGAAGTGCTGATTGATGAAGCTAAAGTGATCGTGGAAGGTGTGAACATTGTAACCAAGCATTCAAAACCTTCAGCACAGAATACCAAGGGCGGTATTGTAAAGAAAGAAGCGCCTATCCATATCAGCAATGTGATGCTGTGGGATCCTGCACAAAAAGCAGGCGCCCGGGTGAGCCGTGTGAGAAAAGATGGAAAAACTGAAAGAGTGTTTAAAACAAAGAAAACTCAGGGAGGTAAAAAATAATGAGTACAAAAACATATACCCCGAGACTGGCCGATAAGTACAAAAAAGATGTTGTGCCGGCATTGGTAAAGAAATTTGGCTATTCCACCGTAATGCAGGCTCCCAAGCTGGAGAAGATCTGCCTGAACCGTGGGGTGAATGGCGCTGTATCTGACAAAAAGCTGGTGGATATCGCAGTGGATGAACTGACAACCATTTCAGGACAGAAGGCTGTTGCCACTATGTCAAAGAAAGATATCTCCAACTTTAAGCTTCGTCGCAGCATGCCGATCGGTGCAAGGGTTACATTACGTGGTACAAAGATGTATGAGTTCCTTGACAGGCTCATTGCTGTAGCACTGCCCCGTGTACGTGACTTTAAAGGTGTAAATGAAAAAGCATTTGATGGCCGCGGAAATTATACACTGGGTGTTACCGAGCAGATTATCTTCCCGGAGATCGATATTGATAAAGTGAATAAGATCACCGGTATGGATATCACTTTTGTGACAACCGCCAGTACTGACGAAGAAGCATACGAACTGCTCAAAGAGCTTGGTATGCCCTTCAGGAATGCAACAAAGAATTAAAGCGTAAAAAGAAATACCAGATTACCCTGCCGGGTGGTAACGGGAATTTGGAATTCATAAATCGGAATTTTAAATATTATGGCAAAAACATCAGTAAAAGCCAGGCAAAGAAAAAGGGAGAGAATGGTTGACCAGTTTGCAGCTAAAAGAGCAGAGCTGAAAAAAGCAGGCGACTGGAAGGCCCTCGACGAATTGCCTAAGAACTCCTCAAAAGTTCGCCTTAAGAACCGTTGTCAGCTTACCGGCCGTCCAAAAGGTTATGTACGCTTCTTCGGTATTTCCAGGGTGGCTTTAAGGGATATGGCCCTGAACGGAAAGATCCCAGGTCTGAAAAAGGCAAGCTGGTAAATCGATATTGTTGATTTGACAGTAACCTGTTGAATCTTCAATAGACAGAAACATTTAATTATAAATTATTCAATCTTAGATAGATTATGGTAACAGATCCTATAGCAGATTTTCTGACCAGAATCCGTAATGCACAAATGGCTGGTCACCGTGTGGTGGATATCCCTGCTTCAAACCTGAAGAAGCGGCTTACCGAGATTCTGTATAACCAGGGCTATATCCTGAAGTACAAATTTGAGGATGATAATAAGCAAGGCGTGATCAAGATCGCCCTGAAGTATGATCCTTCCACCAAGCAACCGGCTATTCAGAGCATGGAAAGGATCAGTCGTCCTGGTTTGCGCCAGTATGCCAAGCCCGCTGAGTTCCGTCGTGTAAAGAATGGACTTGGTCTTGCTATCCTGTCTACATCGAAAGGTGTGATGACAGACAAAGAGGCAAAAGCGCAAAACGTAGGTGGAGAGGTTCTTTGTTACATCTACTAAAGAAACTGTTGCAGATACATTAAGCCGAAACTATACTAGGCTGACCGGTCAGCAACCAAACAATAACGACAACAAAAACGAAATTTTCAGATTATGTCACGTATAGGAAAAAAACCAGTAGCGGCACCCGGTGGAGTAACCTTCACAATCGGTAAAGACAACGTGGTTACTGTAAAAGGACCCAAAGGAGAACTCAAGCAGGCTGTTGACCGCGATATTACTGTAGAAGTGAAAGATGGCCAGGTTATTTTCGGCCGTCCTACCGACCAGATCCGTCATCGTGCCATGCATGGTCTGTACCGTGCACTGGTGGCCAACATGGTTAAAGGTGTAACAGAAGGTTATGAGCGTAAGCTGGAACTGATCGGTGTGGGTTTTAAAGCTGCTAACCAGGGTAATGTACTCGACCTGGCACTTGGCTATTCACACAACATCATTTTTGAAGTGCCCAAAGAACTGAAAGTGGCCACCCAGCAGGAAAAAGGTCAGAACCCGATCATCACACTCGAAGGAATAGACAAGCAACTGATCGGACAGGTGGCGGCAAAACTCCGCAGCCTTCGTAAGCCTGAACCCTACAAAGGAAAAGGTGTACGCTATGTTGGTGAAGTGGTTCGTAAGAAAGCTGGTAAAGCGGCTGGTAAGTAATAAATGTGAATATGTGAGAAATGTGCTGATTGGCAGGTTTCTCCGGTTGAAGGTCATTTTCACATTTCCATATTTTCAAAATTTCACATTGTCCCTGGCAGAATCAGGAACTAAAAATAGAAAGAGATGAACCCAAAAGTAAAATCGCTGAGAAGACAGAACATCCGTTATCGCATCCGTAAAAAGATCGGTGAAGGCTCTGCACAAAGGCCCCGCCTTTCTGTATTCAGAAGTAATACTGATATCTATGTACAGCTGATCGATGATGCAGCGGGGCAGACACTGGCTGCCGCTTCATCAAAAGACAAAGACATCGCTGCACAGAAAGTAACCAAAAGTGAAAAAAGCAAGCTGGTGGGTGCTGCCATTGCACGCAAAGCTTCCGAGCTTGGAATTAAGGATGTTACTTTCGACCGCGGTGGTTACCTGTACCATGGCCGTGTAAAGTCAGTTGCCGACGGAGCCCGTGAAGGCGGCCTGCAGTTTTAAACAATACATTCAAACTTTAATAGCAAGAATAAATGTCAAAGCTTAACGTAAATAAGGTAAAGGCAGGCGACCTGGAACTGAAAGACAAAGTGGTTGCCATCAACCGTGTGGTAAAAACCACCAAAGGTGGCCGTGCTTTCAGCTTTTCTGCACTCGTGGTGGTGGGAAATGAGAATGGTGTGGTGGGACATGGACTTGGAAAAGCAAAAGAAGTACAGGAAGCCATTACCAAGGGCATTGAAGATGCCAAGAAAAACCTTATTAAGGTTCCTGTGATGAAAGGGACTATTCCCCACGATCAATGGGCCAAAGAAGGAGCTGCCAAAGTGCTGATCAAACCAGCCGCACATGGTACCGGTGTGATCGCCGGAGGTTCAATGCGTGCTGTGCTGGAAGCAGCCGGTGTAACGGACGTTCTGGCAAAGTCGCTGGGATCTGCCAACCCGCACAACGTGGTAAAGGCAACCTTCAAAGCACTGAGCATGCTGCGTGAGCCTGTTACAGTTGCTAAAACCCGTACACTCGGATTGAAGAAAGTATTTAACGGATAAAACATTAAATGTTTAATAGTTCAAAGTTTTAGGTGTAACGACTTTAGACTTTCAACTTCAAACTCTGTAAAATGAAGAAGATCAAAATAACATTGGTGAAAAGCCCGATCGACAGGCCCGAGCGTCAAAAGCTTACCCTGCAGGCACTGGGTTTGAATAAAACCAATTCAAGCAAAGAGGTGGAAGCCACTCCCCAGGTATTGGGTATGGTGCGTAAGGTAAATCACCTGGTTAAGGTGGAAAATATGTAAAAATGGAAATGTGGAAATTGTATAAACACAATTTCACACCCTCACATTTCCTGATTAATAAATGCGAGCCCCGTTCTATCAGCTTTCGGGGCGATGAGTAAACAATCAAAGCAATGAAACTTCACGAATTAAGACCCGCAAAGGGCGCAACACACAAAGTAAAGAGAATTGGCCGTGGTGATGGTTCTGGCCACGGAGGTACATCTACAAAAGGTACCAAGGGCGGACAAAGCCGTGCTGGTTATAAAAGCAAAATGGCACACGAAGGTGGTCAGATGCCCATCCAGCGCCGGATCCCCAAGCGTGGTTTCAAAAACCCGCATCGTATTGAATATACAGTTCTGAACCTCGGTCAGGTGGAACAACTGGCACAGAAATATAACCTTACTGAATTCTCTCTCGAAAACCTTTATATCAACGGACTGATAGCGCAAACTGACAGGGTTAAAATACTTGGCAACGGCGAGTTGAAAGGTAAATTTACTTTCAAGGTAAACGCTGTGAGTGAGAAAGCCAAGGCAGCGATTGAAGCGGCCGGCGGATCGGTGGAAATAGTAAAGTAATTTGACTAAATTGCGCAACGCCCCGAAAAGGCGTTGTATGTTTTAAGTGCTTTAAATTTTTAAATCCCCGTGAAGAAATTAATACAGACACTGAAGAATATCTGGAGCATCGAAGAGCTGCGTGGTAAGATATTGTTCACGTTAATGATGATCGCTGTTTACCGTGTGGGCAGTCATATCGTGTTACCTGGTATCGACCCGGTTGCGATGAATGCCTCCGGTGGTTCGAACACTCAATCAGGTATATTAGGCCTGATCGATGCATTTTCCGGCGGTTCATTCAGCAATGCGTCCATTTTTGCCCTGGGTATCATGCCCTATATCTCAGCATCTATCTTTATGCAGCTGATGACCGTTTTGGTACCCAGCTTTCAGAAGATGCAAAAGGAAGGCGAAAGCGGACGCAAAAAGATCAACCAGTACACCCGCTACCTTACTGTAGCTGTTACTATACTTCAGGCTTCAGCTTATGTAGGCTACCTGCAGAGTATTGCCAGCGGCTCACCCGGAATGATTTATGGAAATTTCCCCTTCCTGCTTTCCACTATCCTGGTGCTTACTGCCGGAACCATGTTTGTAATGTGGATGGGTGAAAAAATCACCGATAAAGGACTTGGAAATGGAACATCACTGATCATCATGATCGGTATCGTGGCCAGGCTCCCGGCAAACTTCCTGCAGGAATTAGGAGCCAAATCAGTTCGAAACGGACAGATACTTATCTTCATCGTAGAGATAGCAATTCTGATTGCGATCATCATGGGATGTATCATGCTCATTCAGGGTGTAAGGAAAGTGCCCGTTAATTATGCCAAGCAGATTGTAGGCAACAGGCAGTTTGGCGGCGCCCGCCAGTTCCTGCCGCTGAAAGTAAACAGTGCAGGTGTAATGCCTATCATCTTTGCACAGGCAATTATTTTCATCCCGACCATATTCACCAAATTCAATACCAGCCAGACAGGGTTCCTTGCAGCACTTACCGACCACAGCAACCTGTGGTATATGCTGGTTTATTCCATCGTTGTAATTGGATTTACTTTCCTTTATACGGCCCTTATCTTCAATCCTAAACAGATTGCAGATAACCTGAAGCAGAGTAATGGATTCATTCCGGGAGTAAAGCCGGGCCAGCCCACGGCTGATTATATCGGCTCTATCATGGATAAGATCACATTACCGGGTGCTATCCTGCTGGCATTTGTCGGCATTCTGCCCGGTATTGCACAGCGTCTTGGTGTTACCCAGCAGTTCTCCACCTTCTTCGGTGGTACCTCACTGCTGATCATGGTGGGTGTTATCCTGGATACCCTTCAGCAGATCGAAACACAACTGCTGATGCGCCAGTACGATGGATTGATGAAGAGCGGACGTATCCAGGGAAGACAAACGACTTCCGCTGTTCAGATGTAAAAAAATTACCTTTTATAAAAACCCGGCAAACAGCTTTTGCCGGGTTTTTCTTTTTTAAAGATATTTGCATACTATGATCATCTACAAGACTGACGAACAGGTGGAGTTAATGCGGCAAAGTGCACTGCTCGTCAGCAAAACGCTGTCTGTAATAGCCGGTACACTTAAGACCGGGATCACCACGCTCTCTATTGACAAGATGATAGGGGAGTTTATACGGGATCACCAGGCCGTTCCTTCATTTCTGAATTACAACGGGTATCCCTTCAATTCATGCATATCCGTGAACGATGTGGTGGTTCATGGCTTTCCCGGAAAATACGAGTTAAAGGAAGGCGATATCATATCCATAGATATAGGAGTGATATTGAACGGCTGGCATGGAGATCATGCATACACATTTGCTATTGGCAACCCCGGAAATGCAGTAATGGAACTGATTCGTGTGACCAAAGAATCTTTATACAAGGGCATTGAGAAAGCAGTGGCTGGTAACCGCATCGGCGATATCGCATTTGCCATACAGGAGTATACAGAAAAGAAACACGGGTATGGAGTGGTGAGGGAATTAGTGGGGCACGGACTGGGTAAAAACCTGCATGAAGATCCGCAGGTGCCCAACTATGGCAAACGGGGCAGTGGTACCAAACTAAAAGAGGGAATGGTGCTGGCCATCGAACCTATGATCAACCTTGGCGACAGAAGGGTTTATACCGAAGATGATGGCTGGACCGTGCGGACAAAAGATGGCAAGCCTTCAGTACATTTTGAACATGATGTATGTGTAAGAAAAGGGAGAGCTGATATTCTTTCAGACTATAGCATTATTGAAAGTGCTGAACTCGCTAACCCTGAATTGTACACAGAAAAGAAGAATGAAACGGCAGTAGCCGGTTAACCTTCATCATCATAATACACGGTACTTGAATTCCACACGGGCATCCCGCCATATTTCCTGCGGGCTGATATAGTTATCATTCAGTTTGAAAATGACACCCGCCTTGGCGAAGGCATCCCTCACCAATTCAGAACATATATAGTTCTTATTCTTTTCTCTTTTACCCACTTTAAAAAGAATACGAGACATGATCCGGAGTATCTCCCAGTTGTCATAAGGTCGGGTTAATTCATCAAGACCGAAACTGATAGCCCTGTTCATTTTTTCTTGTTCAAGATCGAAGTTGAGTTTGGCTATTACTATCTGGCCTTTATAGGGGCGTCTCTTTTTATAATCACGAAGGTATTTTGATAAAGGAATAAGCCGGATGCCAATCCGGGGTTCAGCTTCCAGTATCATCACACGGCCAAGCTCATAATCTTTATATACGATTGCCACATGGCTCCAGGCGCTTTTGGTTAAACGCTGGATGATGCCGGAAAAGGCATAGCTGCCCGAACTGAAAAAGAGATGACCTGTTTTCAGATGCTCCCTTATCTTTTCGTACGGAACCACCGGTAGCTCCTTTATCTGTTTTTTGGTAATCGGTTCGGCCAAAAGTATACGTTGATGTTTGCGAACTTAAACAGAAATACACTTATCAGCCACAAAACCTCTGGTAGAATTTTGGCAGCTTGCCAGAATCGTGTATTTTCGACACATTAAACGATGCTATATGAAAATCAAACCTATCCTTTCAGTATTTTTCCTTTTTATAGTATTTGTAAAACCTGGTTCTATAAGTGCCCAGCAGGTCTTCATGCAGGGCTGGTACTGGGATTATCCTAAGACAGCAACCGGCAATAGCTGGGCCGATACCCTTCGGCTTAAAGCTGCTTCCCTGAAGCAAGCGGGCATAACGCATATCTGGTTTCCACCGCATGCAGTGGCAAGTTTTGGTACCAACAGTAATGGCTATGATCCCAAAGACCTTTTCATAGGTAACCAAACCACGGGCCTCGGTACCCGCCCTGCACTGAATGCCATGTTGTCGGAATTCACATCGCAGGGGATCGTGCCCGTAGCTGATGTGATATATAATCATCGTGATGGCGGAGCTGCAGAAACGAATCCTGCCGTTAAGAACTATATCACGAATTTTTATACAGCAGCCAAAGAACCGTTTCCATCGGACAGGTTTCGATGTGCGTTACCGCTGGGTGGCAGTTCCGGCAATGGGGCAGGGGATTATTATTTCAAGATCAGTTCTAAAACCGGTGATAACCGTTTTAATAATTACGGGTACAAAGTATATATGCAAACCAACACCGTTGGCTTTCTTGGATTGCCTGCTTTGTCTGAGGCAGAGCCCAACGGTGGTGGTGATTGTGGCCAGCCAAACAACAACACCCAGCTTGGCCGCGACCTGAATGCTGTGGTGGAAACAACCACTGGTTGCAATACCGATGAATTTCACCTGCTCATCAACCCCGGTGATTATAACCCGGCTGGCGATACCCTTTTCATTTACCTTACCAACACGGGCGGCTATTCAGACCACCGCATTTACGGTGTATGGAGTGCTTCAAGAGGCGCTGATATTGTGAATGATGTTATTTACCAGACTTACACCGATTACAGCAATATGCCCAGTGGCCGCGGACAAATGAATTTTGAATCATTCAAACCAAATACTGCCAATGCTGCCACCACTTTCCTGAATGGTGACTGGGATGGTATGTATTTCTTTTATGATTACGACCAGTTTCAGAAAAGAACAAAAGACACCCTTATCAATTACACCAAATGGAACTGGACCGATCTCGGTGTACGGGGTTTCCGTATGGATGCAGTGAAACATTTTACACCTGAGTTTGTTGGCGACCTGCTTGACAGCCTTCACCAGTATGGAATGGATCCCTCAATGGTGGTGGGAGAGTGGTACAGCACGAATGCCGGTGAACTGAGCGGCTGGGTCAATAATGTAAAAACCTTTATGAATGCCGGCACATTGGCTGCCATACAGCCGAAAATATTTGACTTTACCCTCCGGGAAAACCTGCGGCAGGCTTGTGATAACAGTGGCTTTGATGCCAGGAATATCTTCAATGGAAGTTTGCGTGATGCGGCAGGCATGAGCGGTTTCAATGTGGTGACTTTTGCCAACAACCACGACTTCCGCGATGCTTCCGGATTCGCATCCCTTATCCGCAATAATCCAAACCTGGCTTATGCATACTTGCTTACCAACAATCAATTAGGTGTGCCTACAGTATTTTATCCTGATTACTATGGATATCCTGCACCGGGTGGTGGTTTGTACAGTTATCATCCCACTGGTATGCCCGCCTATAAAACTGAAATTGACCGGTTGATACAGGTGTTGAAATCATATATCAATGGTTCTCCTTCTGTTGATTATTTGAATCGTTTTGGCACCCCCTACACCAGCAATTTTATCCAGGGTTCATCAGACAAAGCACTGATCTACCAGTTGCAGGGCTTTGCCGGTAATGGTAATAAGGAGGTAATCGTGGCTATTAATTTTGGTAATACCACCCTCAGGGTTGATCATGGTATCAATACCCGTGGCGGAACAATATTACCCGGTACACAGTTTACCGATGTGCTTGGACGCTCTGCTTTTCCTTACCAGGTGCTGAGCGGCAGCAACCAGGTATATATTGAATTGCCGGCACGCAGTTATTCAGTATGGGTGCAGGGAAGCCTGGTAGTATTACCGGTTTCGATGACGGCATTTACGGCACAAGCACAGGATAAAACTGTAAAACTGAACTGGACCGTAGAAGAAAACCAGGACGCTGATGCATTCGAAGTACAAAGGGCAGATGATGGCGTTACTTTTCTTACAATCGGTAAAGTAACCGCTTCCGGACTGCTGGGTACTACAGACTATTCATTTATAGATAAATCACCACGGATGAATACCGGTATGTTGTACAGGATATTGTTGCACAAAAAGGACGGACAGAAAATAGCCTCCGATATGCGGCTCGTAAGAATTGGTGATGATGATCTTAGGATTAAAATTACTGGAAACCCGGTGGGTGCTGAACTGCTGTTTACTATAACAAGTACCGAAGCCAGGCAAATGAAAGCAGTGATCGTATTTGCTAACGGAACAGAATGGAAACAAAGCAACCTGTCTGTTGCGCCGGGAATAAAAAATTTCCGGTTGCCGGTATCTTCTTTACCCGCAGGTAATTACCAGTTAGTTATTACTGCTGGAAATTTTCGCCAGGCGATACCTTTTATCCGGCAGTAACAGAAGCCGGAGCGAAACCGGTATTTTTGAAAAAAAACAACTTGAAGACCCTGTTGGTAATCGGAGGGGGAGCTGCCGGTTTTTTCTGTGCTGTAAATGCGGCAAGAATGCATCCGCAATTGCGGGTGATACTGGCGGAGAAATCTGATAAGCTTTTATCCAAAGTAAAAGTAAGTGGAGGAGGGCGTTGTAACGTAACCCATGCCTGTTTTGATCCTGACGAAATGAGCCGCCGTTATCCCCGTGGCGGAAGGTTTGTTCGTAAGGCTTTTCATCATTTTTTTACAACAGATACCATCGAATGGTTTCGGGAAAGGGGAGTGAAGTTAAAAACAGAACCAGATGGACGGATGTTTCCTGTAACTGACTCTTCGCAAACGATCATCAATTGCCTGCTGAATGAAGCAACAAAGTATGGGGTGGAGATATTGACCAAAACTGCAGTAACCAACATTATAATTAACGGCAACAGCTTTGAAGTCCGTACCTCATCAGGAGTTATTAAAACAGACTATGTATGTGTGGCATCCGGCGGATATGGAAAAGAGGAGATGTTTAACTGGCTGGCGCAAACCGGCCATACCACAGAGCAACCTGTTCCTTCGCTTTTCACTTTTAATATGCCGGGCAACCCTGTGAGGGAACTGATGGGTATCAGCGTTGAAAATGTGGTAGCCAGGATTGCAGGCACCAAACTTTCACAAGAGGGACCCTTGCTGATCACACATTGGGGGATGAGCGGCCCGGCCATCTTAAAACTAAGTGCATGGGGTGCCAGAGAGCTTGCAGCAATGCAATACAACTTTACAGTGGTGATAAACTGGTTGCCCGCACTAAATGAACAACAGGTGGCAGAGCAGTTCCGTTCATTCAGGGTTTCATCTGCTGCGCAAAAAGTAATGAACAGAAACCCATTTGGCCTGCCACAGCGGCTCTGGGAATATTTACTGAAGCAGGCAGACATTGCAGAAAAC
>JAEUVM010000097.1 GCA_016787125.1 Chitinophagaceae bacterium
AAGCTATGAACATCTTAGTATTTGATAATTACGATTCGTTTACCTACAACCTGGTGCACCTGGTGGAGAAGATTATGCATACCAGGGTTGATGTGTATCGTAACGACCAGTTGCCCCTTGAGAAGGTTAAGGCGTATGACAAGATCATCCTTTCACCCGGACCGGGCATCCCCGAAGAGGCGGGATTATTACTGCCGCTGATAAAAGAATACGCTTCTTCCAAAACTATACTGGGTGTGTGTCTCGGGCACCAGGCCATTGGAGAAGCGTTTGGCGGTAAGCTGGTGAATCTTGAAACGGTATATCACGGCGTGGCGACGGAGATTGAAACCGGAGGCCAGAAGGACGAAGTCAGAAGCAAACTGTTTAAAGGATTGCCCGACAGGATTGAAGTGGGGCGTTATCATAGCTGGGTTGTTTCGGACCACAACTTTCCGGATATGCTGGAAGTGACGGCAAGAGATGAAAACGGGTTGATCATGGCATTGCAGCATAAGCAATATGATGTGATGGGAGTGCAATTTCACCCGGAGAGTGTGCTGACGCCTGACGGGGAGAAGATCATGTATAATTGGTTGATTGGGTAGATAGGTAATTGGTTAATCTTGGAAAAAGGGATGAAAAAGATATTGCAATATTTATTTGAACACAAGACACTCAGTCGCGAGGGTGCGAAAGATGTGCTGGTGAACATTGGCAAAGGCGCTTACAATGAGCATGAGGTAACGGCCTTTATGACCGTGTACCTGATGCGCAGTATTACCATTGAAGAGTTGCAGGGCTTCCGGGATGCCTTGCTGGAGCTTTGCGTGAAAGCAGACCTTTCGGCTTATGAAACGATAGATATTGTCGGCACCGGTGGTGATGGAAAGAACACCTTCAATATATCCACGCTTGCCTGTTTTATAGTGGCGGGTGCCGGACAAAAAGTGGCAAAGCATGGCAACTATGGAGCCTCTTCAATCAGCGGGGCCAGCAATGTAATGGAACAACTGGGTTATACTTTTAAAAATGAAAAGGATAAACTGAAACGGGAACTGGACGAAGCCGGTATTTGCTTTCTGCATGCGCCGCTTTTTCACCCGGCGTTGAAAACGGTGGGGCCTATCAGGAAGAATCTTGCAATGCGCACCTTCTTCAACATGCTAGGACCGATGGCCAATCCTGCACAACCTGATTATCAATTGGTGGGAGTGTACAACCTGGAGATGGCCAGGATATATAATTATTTGCTGCAGACAAATGGCAAACCGTTTACCATTATTCACAGCCTGGATGGTTATGATGAGATATCACTAACCAACGATACAAAGGTAATTACCCGGGAAGGGGAAAAAATAATGACACCGGAACAACTGGGTAAAAGGATGGTGACTGCACAAGACATCAGCGGAGGAAATACCGTGGAAGATGCAGCAAAGATCTTTGCTTTGGTATTAAAAGGCGAGGGCACATGGGCGCAAAATGCCGTGGCTTTGGCAAATGCGGCGATGGCCTTACATTGCACCGGCAAATACA
>JAEUVM010000146.1 GCA_016787125.1 Chitinophagaceae bacterium
AACAGCAACCTGAAGAAGATGAGTGATGATGCAGAAGGCATTGTTCGTCCTGAGCCGGTGGCTTTCTACAAGAACAAAATATATATCGCCATGGCGGCTATCGTGTTCTTCGTTATCGGTGGTTATTTTGTGGCTAAAGGCGCCATTGGCCTGGGCCGCCAGAAAGATTACCAGCCGGTACAGCCGATCTATTACTCACACAAAGTGCATGCGGGCATCAACCAGATCAACTGCCAGTATTGCCACAGTTCTGTTACCGAGAGCAAACATGCCACTATTCCTTCTGTGAATGTGTGTATGAACTGCCATAAGGCCATCAACACCTACGAAAAAGGTCCTAAGCTGTATGATGAGAACGGCGACGAGATCAACGGAACCGCACAGATAGAACTCCTTTATAAATATGCTGGTTTTGACCCCAAAAATGCCAATGCATGGGATCCTTCAAAAGCAAAACCGATCGAATGGGTGAAGATCCACAACCTGCCCGACCACGTTTACTTCAACCACTCACAACACGTAAAGACGGGCAAGGTACAATGCCAGAGCTGCCACGGCGAAATAACTGCGATGGATGAAGTAAAGCAGGTGGCTGAACTGAGCATGGGCTGGTGTGTAAACTGCCACCGCGAAACCAAGGTGGATTTCAACTACGACAGCACCGGCAACAAATTCTACAGCATTTACGAGAAATTTCATAATGACCTGAAGACAAGTGAGCTTGATGCCGTTCGCCGTATGGAAGGCCTTACCGCCAAACAGAAAAAAGCCAAGGTGGACAGCATTATGAGGAAGGTAAGAATGGACAGTGTGCGGGTAAAGGATATCGGTGGCCTGGAATGTCAGAAATGTCACTATTAAGAATAATTAGAAAATCAGAAAATGTGAGAAATGTGGAAATGATCAGAACGACGAAGGCTTAATTTCCACATTTTTATATTCCCACATTATCACATCAATCAGAGATATGAGTAATAAGTACTGGCAAAGTTTCGGAGAAATCAACGACCCGGAGAATTATAAGAAGAAGGCGTCCGGGGATGAATTCCAGGAGGAGCTGCCATTTGAAGGTTTTGACGATAAGGGTTTGCTGGATGCAAAGGCACCCCGCAGGGACTTTTTGAAATACCTCGGCTTCAGTACTGCTGCTGCCACGCTGGCGGCCAGTTGTAAGGTGCCGGTAAGAAAGGCCATTCCTTATGCCAATAAGCCGGAGAACCTGGTGCCTGGTGTACCGAAGATGTATGCCACTACTTATGTGCAGGATGGTGATGTGGTGCCGGTGGTGGCCAAAGTAAGAGATGGCCGTCCGATCAAGATAGAAGGAAATGAAATGGCTTTTACAGGTGGCGGTACTTCTGCCCGCTCGCAGGCTTCTGTGCTCGACCTGTATGATATGTACCGGCTGAAGCAGCCACAGGCCCGCAACGCAAAAGACAAGAGCTTTGAACAGGTTTCCACCTTTGAACAGATAGATGACATGGTGGGCAAGGCTATCGCGGCTGCCGGCGGCGCTACCGTACTGCTTACAAGCAGTGTGGTGTCTCCTTCCACCAAAGAGATCATCGGAAAATATCCCAACCTTCGCTTTGTACAGTATGATGCTGTTTCGTACAGCGGTATGCTGCTGGCGAATGAAGCCAGTTTTGGTAAAAGGGCCATCCCGTCTTATGATTTTGGCGCAGCCAAAGTAATCGTAAGCCTGGGTGCCGACTTCCTTGGTACCTGGCTGAGTCCTGTTGAATTTGCCAAAGGATATTCAAAGGGCCGTAAAATAACAGACGAGAAGAACCCCACGATGAGCAAGCACTTCCAGTTTGAAGGGCACCTCAGCATGACGGGTTCCAATGCAGATGAAAGATATACCCACCGCCCCTCAGAAACCGGCGCTGTGGCCCTGAGCTTGCTAAATGCACTCAATGGTGCCGAAAGCACCCTCGCCGATAAAGCGCTGAGTGAAGGCATTAAGAAAGCAGCGGCTGAACTGAAAGCTGCCGGTGGTGAAGCCCTGGTGGTTTGCGGAAGCAATGACAAGAATGTACAGTTGGTGGTAAATGCCATCAACAATGCGATAGGTGCTTATGGCAAAACCATCGACTGGAGCAAGCCGGTAAATTACCGCCAGGGTATTGACAGCGATCTCAACCAACTGCTTGCCGATATGGAAGCCGGCAGCATCGGCACACTGATGATACATGGTGCCAACCCGGTGTATAATCACTATGATGGTGAGTACAAAGAAGGCAAATGGCATTCCCGCTTTGGTAAGGCCATGGAGAAAGTGAAAGTGAAGATCTCTTTCAGTGAAAAAATGGATGAGACCACGAAGCTTTGCGATTTCCTTATCCCCAACCATCACTATCTCGAAAGCTGGGGTGATGCCGAAGCAAAAGCCGGGCATGTAAGCTTTTTGCAGCCTACTATTTTCCCGCTTTTCAAAACCCGTTACTATCAGACATCACTGCTGAAATGGTCGGGACAAAACACAGATTACGAAACGTACTTCAAAACATACTGGACCGGTAAACTCGGTTCTGAGGCTGCTTTCAACGAAGCGCTGCAGAATGGTGTGCATCTAACAGCGGCTGAAGGTTCGGCCAGCTACGGCAGCACAGGCTTAGCAGAAGCGCAAACAGCTATTGCAGGCTATGCTAAAGCCACTGGCGATGAAGTGGCGCTTTACCAGAAAGTATCTATCGGTACCGGTGCACAAGCCGGCAACCCCTGGCTGCAAGAACTGCCTGACCCGGTATCAAAAGCCACCTGGGACAACTACGCCATCATTTCCATTTCAAAAGCAAAAGAACTGGGTATCGTACTCGACAACGATTACGAATACTATCCTCAGAAGCCGACGGTAAAAGTGACGGTGGGTAAAAAGGAACTGACATTACCTGCGCTCGTATTTCCCGGTATGCACGCCAACACCATCGCTATCGCTGTGGGTTATGGCCGCAACGAAGAACTGGGTGTAACAGCAGCCGGTGTGGGCCAGAATGCCTACCCGCTGGCGGCGTTTAACGGAACTACCATTGATTACCATGTATCCGGGGCGAAGATCGAGAACCTGAAGACGCCTTATAAGATTGCACAAACACAGAAGCACGACTATTACGAAGACCGTGTGGAAGTGGTAAGGGAAACAACGCTTCATTCTTTCAAAGACCATCCGGAAGTGGCAAAGAACTTCAGCAAAGAACTGAAGGAAGCTTACTATAAAAATGCCAATGAAGATTTCCGCCAGGCCACGCTGTATCCGCAGCACGACCAGCCGGGTATCAAATGGGGCATGAACATCGATATGAATGCCTGTTTTGGCTGCGGCGCCTGTGTGGTGGCCTGTCATGCTGAAAACAATGTGCCGGTGGTAGGCAAGAGCGAAGTGCTCCGCTACCACGATATGCACTGGCTGCGCATTGACCGCTATTTTATTTCTGATGAAAAAGATGCCAACAACCTGAAAGGGGTGGTATTCCAGCCGATGCTGTGCCAGCACTGCGACAATGCTCCTTGTGAGAACGTTTGTCCCGTGGCTGCCACTAACCACAGCGCTGAAGGTATCAACCAGATGACGTATAACCGTTGTATCGGTACAAGGTATTGTGCCAACAACTGCCCTTATAAAGTACGCCGCTTCAACTGGGCCGACTATACCGGTGCTGACAGTTTTCCGAACAACCGCGACCAGAAACTGGTGGGTAAACTGGATTCTGTAATTGAGCAAATGAACGACGACCTTACACGCATGGTGCTGAACCCTGATGTAACGGTTCGTTCACGAGGCGTGATAGAAAAATGTTCGTTCTGTTTCCAGCGCCTCCAGGCGGCTAAACTGAATGCCAAGAAAGAAAACCGTGAGCTGAAAGATGGCGATGCCAAAACGGCTTGTCAAACGGCTTGTCCTTCCAACGCAATCGTGTTTGGTAATGCCCATGATGCAAACAGCGCCCTGAGCAAAGTGCGGGCAGAAAACCCGAACCGCCGTTTTGAAGTGCTGGAGCAATTGCATGTGCTGCCAAACATCACGTACCTCACCAAGGTGCGCAACAGCGAGGAGAAGGCGAAGAACTGGGGTGAAGATGAACATGGTGGTGGTGCACATGCGGAAGGCGGACATAAAGCAGAAGAAGGTCATAAGGCAGATACCGTATTGCCTTCTGCACCGAAGACGGAAGAAGCGCATCATTAAGAACAGTGTGAAAATGTGGAAATGTGAAAATGAATACAGCGTGATGCTTTTTGAAATAGGTTGAAACCCCGTAGGGGTTAAATGTCAATAGCCCCGGGTGCAACACGGGGGGAATAGAAGGAACAGATGTTTTCGGAACCCCGGAGGGGTTCAACAGACGATGCGCAGCGAACGGGACGATGAAGAGTGCGACCCCGCAGATGGCGGGACAAGCGCAAGGGACGATGATCAGGGAACTGAAGCTGGCAAACAAAAGGAGACAGAGCGCTGACGGATATTGAAGATTTGGATTTTATTATTTGGAATTTTTTATAATTAATTATGTCATTACTCAGGTACGAATCACAGGTAAGGCCGCCGCTGGTAGATGGCGATAAGGATTACCACCAGGTAACGGAAGATATTTGCCGTCCCGTGGAAGCTAAGCCTTCCCGCCTCTGGTGGATCGGATTTTTGATATCAGTGGCCCTTCTCATTTTTGGTATCATCTCCGTAACGGTGGAAGTGATATACGGAACCGGCCAGTGGAACCTCAACAAGACAGTGGGCTGGGGCTGGGATATCACCAACTTCGTATGGTGGGTGGGTATCGGTCACGCCGGAACATTGATCTCTGCGATCCTGCTGCTTTTCCGCCAGGGCTGGAGAACAGGTGTGAACCGTGCAGCGGAAGCGATGACCATCTTTGCGGTAATGTGTGCGGGCCAGTTCCCCATCTGGCACATGGGCCGTGTGTGGAATGCCTTCTTTGTATTGCCTTATCCTAACACAAGGGGACCGCTTTGGGTAAACTTCAACTCTCCCCTGCTGTGGGACGTATTTGCGATCTCTACTTACTTCACCGTTTCTCTCCTGTTCTGGTATTCCGGTCTGATTCCCGACCTGGCTACATTGCGTGACAGGGCGAAGAAGAAATGGGCGAAAATGTTTTATGGTGTGGCCTCCTTCGGATGGACGGGCAGCACCAAGCACTGGCAGCGCCATGAAGCCCTTTCGCTGGTACTGGCCGGTTTGAGTACACCACTTGTATTGTCTGTACACACGATAGTATCCTTCGACTTTGCCACCTCGGTAGTACCAGGATGGCATACCACCATCTTCCCTCCCTACTTCGTGGCGGGTGCCATCTTCTCGGGTTTTGCGATGGTGCAAACCCTGCTGGTGGTGACAAGAAAGGTGCTGGCGCTGGAGGATTATATTACTATTGAGCATATCGAAGTGATGAATAAGGTAATCGTACTCACGGGTTCCATTGTGGGTATCGCTTACCTCACCGAATTGTTTATGGCCTGGTATAGCGCTGTGCCATACGAGAACTATGCATTTTTTGAAAACAGGCTGAACCTGAACAGCCCTTATGGCTGGAGCTACTGGTTGATGATGGGTTGTAACGTACTGAGTCCGCAGATATTCTGGTTCAGGAATATGAGGCGCAACCTGCTGGTTACTTTCTTTATGAGTATCCTGGTGAATATCGGTATGTGGTTCGAACGGTTTGTGATCATCGTAACCTCTGTGTACCGTGATTACCTGCCGAGTGCCTGGAGTACCTACTATACCCCCACTATCTGGGAGGTTGGTTTCTACCTCGGCACCTTCGGGTTGTTCTTCACCTGTTACTTCCTGTTCTCTAAGTTCTTCCCGGTAATTGCGATAGCAGAGATCAAACATATCCTGAAGCGCAGCGGTGAGAATTATAAAGAGAAAATGGATGGTATCGAAAAACAGGATACAGATGGTTTTGCCCACGACCAGGCGCATGACCATTGATTGAGAGAAGTTGCGAGTTGTGAGTTACGAGTTGGCTGATTGATTGAATATATAAGGAGTCAAACTTTTTAGGGTTTTCTGCCCGCAAGCTGAAACCCTTAGCTAAAAGCTGAAATAAATGAGTGTAAAAAAATTTGTAACAGGTAATTTCTACGATGAGGCCGTATTGTTTCCTGCGGTAAAGAAAACCCGTCGTGCCGGCTACAAGATCCATGATGTGTACACGCCTTTTCCCATCCACGGATTGGATAAAGCCATGGGTCTTCGTGATACAAGTCTGCACACGGCAGGATTTATTTACGGCATCACCGGTACAGCCACGGCCGTTGGCTTTATTACCTGGGCACTGACCATTGACTGGCGGCTGAACTTTGGTGGTAAGCCATTCTTTGCATTGCCGGCGTGGATACCCATCACCTTCGAGCTGACGGTACTGTTTGCTGCGGTGGGCATGGTGCTTACGTTTTGCTACCTGTGCCAATTGGCACCTTTTGTAAAGAAAGATCATTTCAACCCCCGCTCCACCGACGATACGTTTGTAATGGCGCTGGAATGCACCGACAAGACCAATGAGGCAGAAGCCATCAGCTTTTTGCAAACCATCGGGGCTACAGACGTACAGGTGCAGTATAAAGAAACAGAGTGGTGGCTGGGCCGTTATGATAAAGACACCAAGCGGTTTGAGAAAAAGGAAACTGCGGAAGCAGCTCATTAATAAAAGCAGGCTCACCGAAGGGTGAACTTTCTTAAGTGGGATTTGGAATTTGTTATTTGGAATTTTTATAAAAAATAATTGATGAAAAAATACTGGATACCGGCAGTTTTGGCAGCAGTGGTGGTACTGGCAGCAAGTTGCGGAGGCCCGAGAAGGAACCCCGGAAGGGCATATATGCCAGATATGGCTTATAGCCGTGCTTATGAAACGTATGCTTCCACTGAAAAGCTGAAGGAAAAATACCCCGGCATTACTTACAGTGCTATGCCTGTGCCGGGTACTATTGCCCGCGGCGACATGTTGAGCATTTATCCCTATGCCAACGACTCTGCAGGGTATGTAAGTTCTGCCAGTGTAAAAAATCCGCTGAATGCCGACAGTATTGATATGAAAGAAGCAGAAAGAAAATACTTAATCTTTTGCGGTGTATGTCATGGCGCAAAGCTCGATGGTAATGGCCCGCTTTGGAAAGATGGCAAAGGCCCCTTCCCTGCTGCACCAAAGAACTTTATGGCTGAGGATATGAAGAAGATGGCAGAGGGTACCATGTTCCATTCCGTAACCTACGGTAAGGGTACCATGGGAAGCTATGCCTCGCAGCTGGATGTGCACGACCGCTGGGCGGTGATCGCTTATATCAAGAATAAACAGGGCGGCGGTGCAGATACAGCCAAGGCGGCAATGACCACAGCCGCCATCACAGCACCGGCTGACACAGCTAAAAAAGGAAAGTAAAGCAGACGTTATTCAGGAATAATATCATAAAAGAACTCTGATGTCAATAAAAGAAAACTTTGTAGTAAGCAAGCGGTACAACATGATCTCCATGGCGCTGATGGCGCTGGGTATCCTTGCCATCATAGGATTATACATTACTACACACAGCGGCAAAGGAACAGAAGACGAAAAAGCAGTGGCGGATGTCCGTTTCTGGGCCAGCCTGTTGCAAAACAGCGTGTACTTTTTATTGATCGTAAACGCCTCCATGTTCTTTATCTGTGCCACCACGCTGGCATGGGGCGGCTGGCAGATGGCTTTCCGCCGGGTACCCGAAGCTATCTCAGCCGTGGTGCCGGTAATGGGTGTGATCTCCATGGCTATTTTGCTGGCTATCGTTTTTGGCGACAAGCATAATATCTACCACTGGACAGACGCAGAGCATGTGGAGCATGATAAGATACTTCGTTTCAAAAAAGGATTTTTAAGTAAGAACTTCTTTACCGGCATTACGTTATTTACTGTAGCCGGCTGGTCATTCCTCGGCTGGAAGATGAGAAAACTTTCCCGCAGCCTTGACAATAAGCCGCTGGCGAGCATGGCAGAAGCAAAGAAATACATCTGGAACAATACAGTATGGGCGGCCCTTTATATCGTGGTGTTTGCGCTTACCATCATGTCTTCTGTTCCCTGGCTCTGGCTGATGAGCATAGATGCACATTGGTACAGCACCATGTACAGCTGGTATACATTCGCCAGTACGTTTGTGGCGGGTATGTCGCTCATTGCATTATTTGTTGTTTACCTGAAAAACAAAGGCTACCTGGAATACACCAACCAGGAGCATGTGCATGATATCGGAAAGTTCATGTTTGCCTTCTCGGTATTCTGGACCTACCTCTGGTTCTCACAGTTCATGCTGATCTGGTATGCCAACATTCCGGAAGAGACCACATACTTTAAACCAAGGGCTTATGGTCCGTACAGCGGGCTGTTCTGGACGATGTTCATCATCAACTTTATTGCCCCGCTGCTGATACTGATGAGAAGAAGTTCGAAGCGGAACTATACGGTGCTCACCTTTATGGCAGTGCTTATCATTTTCGGTCACTGGCTGGATCTTTACCAGATGGTATTCCCTGGTCCGATGACCGATCCGAAGACAGAAGTAACACATGTGCCGATGATATTGTGGGATTTTGTGATAGCGCTGGGTTTTGTGGGACTGATCATGTTTGTAACCGGCAAGGCACTGAGCAAAGCGCCGCTGCTGGCCAGAAACCATCCGTTTGTAAAAGAGAGCCTGATACATCATACGTAAAGACAGGGCCTATCCTGTCTGTGCAGGAATTTGGAATTTTTTATTTGGAATTTAGAATTTAGATTATGCAGACATTCTTCATCGTTGCCATTTTAGCTATAGGGTTTCTGATCACTTTTCAGATAGCCAAAGCCAGCGAGTATGTGGCCGTACTGAGAGGCTATGAAAAAGCCCGGAAGCAAACCAACCGGATAAACGGTTTCCTGCTGCTGGTGTTCCTGATCCTGGGCCTGTATGGCGTGTATTATTGCAATGAAAAACTGAAGGGAAAGATATTAGGCCCTGCAGCTTCCGATCATGGTGTGTTGGTTGACAGGATGCTGTATATCACATTGGCGCTTACATTTATCGTATTCCTCGTAACACAAATAGCGTTGTTCTGGTTTGCATATAAATACCAGGAGTCAGACAACCGTAAAGCATACTATTACCCGCATAATAATAAACTGGAGATGATCTGGACCGTGATACCGGCCATTGCACTTACTGTGCTGGTGGGCTTTGGTATCTTTTACTGGTTCCGCATCACCGGCAATGCACCTAAAGAAGCGATGGTGGTGGAAGTGGTGGGCAAACAGTTTGGCTGGGAATTCCGCTACCCGGGAAAGGATGGCATTTTGGGTAAAAAATATTTCAAGAATGTAGACCCGGAAGGAAATAATCCTGCAGGACAGATATGGGATGATCCCGCAAACCATGATGATGTATTTGTAGAACAGGAAATGCATATCGTGGTGGGCAAACCGGTAAAGCTGGTGATCGGCGCCAAAGATGTGATACATGATGTGGGCCTGGCCCATTTCCGGATGAAGATGGATGCGGTACCAGGCACTCCGACCACCATGTGGTTTACTCCAAAGTTCACCACCAAAGAAATGAAAGAGAAGTACGGGCCGGATTTTACCTATGAATTAAGTTGCGACCAGATGTGCGGTAAAGGCCATTACAGTATGAGAGGTGTGGTAGTGGTGGAAACACAAGCAGAGTTTGAAGCCTGGCTGGCAAGCAAGAAGCCGCAATACTATGTGGCAAACCCTGACAAAGATCCAAAAGCAAAGAAAGATACCCTTACAGCAACACCACCCGTGGCAGCACTGGTGGCAGAGCCAAAAAAATAGCAGAAGCCGGCAGTGGAAAAAGCATTGCCATAAAATAATAAAAGATTATGAGCGAAGCATTGCATGTACATCACGGAGAAGCCATCACACATGAGAGCCATCATGATGAGCACCATGGTCATCACCAGGAAACGTTTATTTCTAAATACGTTTTCAGTATGGACCACAAAACGATCGGAAAGCAATTCCTGATCACCGGTATCATCTGGGCCATCATCGGCGGCTTGTTCTCTGTATTATTCCGTTTGCAGCTGGGTTATCCTGATCAGAGTTTTCCGATACTGGAAACCTTCTTCGGGCATTGGGCCAAAGGCGGACAGATACAGCCTGAATTTTACTACGGCCTGGTAACCATGCACGGCACCGTGCTGGTGTTCTTCGTACTGACGGCAGGCTTAAGTGGTACCTTCGCCAACCTGCTTATTCCCCTGCAGATAGGTGCGAGGGATATGGCTTCGCCTTTCCTGAACATGCTTTCTTACTGGTTCTTCTTCCTGGCCAGTATCGTAATGCTTTCTTCCATCTTTATACATACCGGGCCTGCATCTGGCGGGTGGACGATGTATCCGCCCTTGAGTGCCTTGCGACAGGCAGGTGAAGGGCAACGGTTGGGAACAGATCTGTGGCTGATCAGTATGGCGCTGTTTATCGTGTCATCCCTGCTGGGAGGCCTGAACTATATCTCCACCATCCTGAACATGCGTACAAAAGGTATGAGCATGACGAGGATGCCGCTTACTATCTGGGCGATGTTCTTTACAGCGGTGCTGGGTGTATTATCATTCCCTGTACTGCTGTCTGGCGCTATCCTGCTGCTGTTTGACCGCAACCTGGGTACCAGTTTCTACCTGAGTGATATTGTGATCAATGGAGAAATATTACCCAATGAAGGCGGTAGCGCTATTCTGTACCAGCACCTGTTCTGGTTCCTCGGGCACCCGGAAGTATATATCATCCTCCTGCCGGCGATGGGAATGGTGTCGGAAATACTATCGGTCAACTCCCGCAAACCCATCTTTGGTTATATGGCGATGCTGGGATCGTTGTTTGCGATCTGTATACTCGCCTTCCTTGTATGGGCGCACCACATGTTTGTAACCGGGTTGAACCCCTTCCTCGGGTCGGTGTTTGTACTGCTTACGCTATTGATTGCGGTGCCGTCGGCGATCAAAGTATTTAACTGGCTTACTACGCTATGGCGGGGCAATATCCGTTTTACACCGGCCTCCCTGTTTGCGATCGGATTTGTGAGCCTGTTTATCTCCGGCGGTTTGACAGGTATCTTCCTCGGAAACTCCACCATTGATATTCACCTGCACGATACCATGTTTGTGGTGGCACACTTCCACATTGTAATGGGTGTGGCTTCCTTCTTCGGAATGTTTGCCGGGGTGTATCACTGGTTCCCGAAAATGTTTGGCCGCTACCTGAATAACACCCTTGGTTATATTCACTTCTGGGTAACGATGGTCGGTTCCTACCTGATCTTCTGGCCGATGCACTACCAGGGCCTGGCTGGTATTCCCCGCCGCTACCTGGATAAGAAAGGCTGGTCTTCGTTTAACCAGTTTGGCGACCTTGATAAAATGATCACTGTTGTTTCCATCATCGTATTTGCCGTGCAGCTGATGTTTGTGTTCAACTTCTTCTATTCTATTTTCAAAGGAAGAAAAGTAACCACAACCAATCCCTGGGGTGCTAATACGCTGGAGTGGACAACGCCGATTCGTCCTGGTCATGGAAACTGGGAAGGTGAGATACCTGAAGTACACCGCTGGCCATATGATTATGGTAAAGACGGAAGAGAGTTTATTCCGCAGACGGAGCCGGTGGGAGAGAATGAGAGTAAACATTAATTGATGTGCTGATGAAATACATCTGGATGATTTGAAGATTTGGAAATGTGCTGATGTGCTGATGAAAGTTATTACAACCCCGGAGGGGTTGAATATGAATAGCCCCGGGTGAAACCCGGGGAGAGGGAAAAAGGAGGAGATGAGAAACCCCGTAGGGGTTAAATGTCAATAGCCCCGGGTGAAACCCGGTGGAGTGAAAACAGAGAATGTGGAGGAACCCGGGAGGGGTTCAACAGTTGCTGAGTAGCGAACGGGACGATGAAGTGTGCGACCCCGCAGATGGCGGGACAAGCGCAAGGGGCGATGATCAGGGCGCTGCAGTCTGCCTCCAAAAAATTACGGCAGATAAACAGGTTAACAAAAGCAGTTCTCAAAAATAATTGCGAAGGCGGATGAAGAAGATCAAGGATTATTTACAACTGATGAAGCCTTCGCTGAGTATCATGGTGGTGTTCAGCAGTGTGATCAGTTATTTGCTGGCGCCAAAAATTGTGGAGTACGATTGGGGGCGGATACTATTGCTCTTTGCAGGTGGGATGCTGGTAACAGGCAGTGCGAATGCCATTAACCAGGTGGTGGAAAAAGACACCGATGCACAAATGAAGCGGACGGCGAAAAGGCCGGTAGCTTCGGGCCGTATGAGTGAAGCCGAAGGCTGGACTTTTGCGGTGGTGACGGGTGCGGCTGGGGTGTTTATGCTGGGCTGGTATTTTAACTGGTTGACGGCAGGACTGGCAGCTTTCAGTCTTTTTCTCTATGCCTTTATTTATACACCGCTAAAGAAAGTAAATTCTATTGCGGTGTTGGTAGGGGCTGTGCCGGGAGCCTTGCCTTGCCTGATCGGCTGGGCGGCAGGTGATGATAAACTGTCAACCGGAGGCTGGATATTATTTGCTTTCCAGTTCTTCTGGCAGTTTCCGCACTTCTGGGCTATTGCCTGGGTGGCGCACAGGGATTATTCATCGGTAGGCTTTAAGTTATTGCCGGCGGATGAAGGTCCTACAAAGTTTACAGCGCTGCAGGCCATCGTGTATTCGCTGATACTGGTGCCGGTAACGATGCTGCCGTTTTTTACAGGCATGTGCAGTTATGATGATGTACAGGGAATGATTGCGCTGGGGCTGATCATACTGGCTAACCTGTTTATGATCGGCCGCTGTGTGGCACTGTACCGGAAGATGGACGTGCCTTCGGCAAGAAGGGTGATGTTTGGAAGTTATATGTATTTGCCGGTGGTGATGCTGGCAATGCTGTTGAGTAAAGTAGTAATGGATTGATGTACGATGTCAGATGTACGAAGTTCGAAGTCGCTCTTTGGAGGATAGTCCTGCTGACAACTGACACCGGGCAACCGACACCTGATTAGTGAATTTGATATTTGGATTTTATGAATACTGTGGGAATGGAAACAAAGAACAGGATGCACCCTCACAAGTTTACCTTGTGGGTGGCTATAGCGAGTATCGTGATGATGTTTGCGGGCCTGACGAGTGCATTTATCGTAAAGAGCAACCAGGCCAACTGGAAGCCGGTGACCCTGCCAAAAGTATTCTGGGTATCTACAGCGGTGATACTGCTGAGCAGCCTGGCAATACAGATGGCAATAAGATCTTTTAAACAGCGGAACATGAGCCAGTACCGTATGCTGATAACAGCTACATTGGTACTGGGAGTGGTGTTTGTGGCTTTGCAATGGATGGGCTTTAATGAACTGTGGGAGCAGCGGGTAACTTTTAAAGGGGCCGGCGCCGGACAGTTTCTGTATGTGATCTTCGGACTGCATGCGCTGCATGTGATAGGCGGAGTGGTGGCACTGGCCGTAATGCTGCTGCGAGCATTTACCGGCAACACCAAAACGTACACATCAACACCGGTGGAAGTGGCAGCCACCTACTGGCACTTTGTAGACCTGCTGTGGATCTACCTGCTGGTGTTCTTTTTGGTGATTGGAGGATGAGGACAGATAATAGATAATGGAGAATAGATAATAGTGCGGTATGGGTATTTGGGCTTTGGAATTTATAATTTGGAATTTTTTTATTTATGGCTAATACAGCAACAACACATCAGACCAAGTGGTGGACCGGAGGGAAAAGTCCCTTCAACCTGGAATATGGTAAACTGATGATGTGGTATTTCTTGATGAGTGATGCGTTTACGTTTGGCGCCTTCCTGATCTCGTACGGTTCGATCAGGTTCAGCCAGAATTTCTGGCCAGATCCGAACGTGGTGTTCAACGCCTTTCCCGGTGCCGGACACGCCAACCTGCCGCTTGCCTTTGTGAGTGTGATGACCTTCATCCTCATCATCAGTTCCGTAACAATGGTGCTGGCTGTACATGCCGGTCATAAAGGTGATAAGCAAGGTGTGATGAAATGGCTGGCCTGGACCATCGTGGGCGGTATCGCCTTCCTTAGCTGCCAGGCATGGGAGTGGCACCACCTCATCACCGGTCAGCATGCTGTACTCGCAACCGATGCAGACGGCAGACAATTCATTGATATCATCGGCCAAACGATGGGTGGCAATCCCTGGGGCCAGGTGGTAGACCACGCCCAGGCGCAAAGTGCCTTAGCTGCCAGCTCGCATGAAACACTGGTACACCTGGTACATGAATACCCCACACAGGCAGCCGCCGGACAAAGCCTGGAGGCACTGGAAAAAATGCCTGCATCACAACTGGCCGGTATGGTCGATGTGGCCCATGCACATATCCGTGAAAAAGGTCCGATCGCCTTTGGCGGTTACTTCTTTGGTATCACGGGCTTCCATGGCTTCCACGTATTTTCAGGTGTGGTGATCAACATCATCATGCTGCTGATGACACAGCGGAATGTTTTCCAAAACAGGGGACACTACCTGATGATCGAAAAGGCCGGTTTGTACTGGCACTTTGTAGACCTGGTGTGGGTATTTGTATTCCTTTGTTTTTACCTCATTTGATAAAAATTCCAGTAATCAAATTCCAAATACCAATACCGGTGACTGGAATTTGGGATTTAAAAATTTGTAATTTATCAGTTTATGCAACATCCCGCATTTGAAGAAGTAACGTACCATCATCATACAGATGATGCCGAGTTTAAGAGAAGAGTGAGGAAGACGACTATCCTGCTTTCTATCATTACCGTGATAGAACTGGGTATCGGCCTTGCGATCTACAGTATGCATAAGAGCAACCAGGACAGGGAATTCCTGATTCTCCTGTTCAAAGGGGTGGTATGTATCCTTACGCTGGCCAAAGCCTACTACATTGTCTCAGTATTCATGCACCTGGGTGATGAGATCAGGAATATGATCATGACCATCGTAGTGCCGCTGATGCTCTTTATCTGGTTTATTGCCGCATTTATCTGGGATGGTAATTCATACAAGAACCTGCGCAATAAGTACGACAAGCATTTTGAAGAAACCACCATGCCGAAAAAGCATCATGGTGAAGAGACACATGAAATGAAACCGGCTGATGCGCCAGGTAAAAAGGATTAAGGCTGACCAACTATAAAACCAAAACCATTAAGTCGGATGCCGCCTGTGCTACGATTTGATGGTTTTTTCTTTCAGGTGTCGGGTGCCTGGTGTCGGGTGTCAGGAGGACAAAAAGCCGGGAAGATCGAAAGCCTATTCAATAAAAACGAATGCGTACATCGTACCTCGCACTTCGTACATAAAAGAATAACGATAATTACTCCTTTCGGCAACTTTGCGATTTGGAATTTGTTATTTGGAATTTTATACAACTGTGAATCAAAAAGCACTATACGCCATACTACTTGCTGTACTGCTGCCGCTGACGGCTTACTTTTTTGTAAAAAACAAAAGTGAAAAGTCGGTACACATGCCCGCACATTACCTGCCCGATTCGGTGATCAATGGTACCCGCCATGGAAAAAAAGTTTCAGACACGATATGGCATAAGGTGGGAAACTTCTCGCTTACCAACCAGGACGGCGAAACCATTACCTGGGATAGCCTGAAAGGGAAGATCATCATTGCCGATCTGTTCTTTACGCATTGCCCCACCATCTGCCCTGGCATGACGGCCAACATGAAACGCCTGGCTGAATCGATTCATAATGGCAAACGGGTGGGAGATAAGACCAATAAACTGGTACACTTCCTTTCATTCAGTATTGATCCTGAACGTGATTCGGTGCCACAGATAAAAAAGTGGGCTGACCGCTTCCAGGTAAACCCGGAGAAATGGTGGCTGCTTACCGGCAACAAGCAGATGATTTACAATTTGGCCATTAATGAGATGAAAATGTTTGCTGAAGATGGGAAGGGTGTCGATACAAACTTTATACACAGTGATAAGTTTGTACTGATAGACAGCAACAGGCACGTACGTGGCTATTACGACGGACTGGATCC
>JAEUVM010000172.1 GCA_016787125.1 Chitinophagaceae bacterium
GCACAGACTGCTCAATGCACCGCACAGACTGCTCAATGCACCGCACAGACCGCTCAATGCACTGCACAGACCGCTCAATGCACCGCACAGACCACTCAACGCACTGCACAGACCGCTCAATGCACCGCACAGACCGCTCAATGCACCGCACAGACAACTCAACGCACTGCACAGATCGCTCAATGCACCGCACAGACCACTCAACGCACTGCACAGATCGCTCAATGCACTGCACAGACCAGTGACATTTTTGCCTAAATAACTGAAAATCAAATCAGAATCAATTGATTTCCCGTTCAATGCGAACAAAGCAGAAAACCTGACCGTCTTTCATGCATTTCAGCACGTCAGCCAATATTCAATCTCCAATCTAAAATCTTAAATCTTCAATGTGTACCTTTCCACCAATTCAACTACCCGCATCATGGATGAAAACAACAAATTTTTACTGCTGCGCAATTACGACCTCTGGTGCAACCTGAGCGATGAAGAATACGAGGAACTGAATGTGGTGCACCATTTTGTGGAGGCCCGCAAAGGAGAGTATGTGTATTTCGATTCTCACCACCTTAATAAACTCTATTTCCTGAAAGACGGCTACATCAAGATCGGTTTCATAGACGAGCAGGGAAATGAGATCGTGAAAGAGATCATCAAGAAAGGAGAAATATTCGGACAGTTTGCCCTGGAAAAGAATAACCTGAATGGCGAATTTGCGCTTGCTTATAAAGGCGATGTAAGCCTCTGCGCTTTTTCGATAGAAGATTTTGAAAAACTGCTCCGCAAAAGGCCCGAACTGGCTATCAAATACAGCAAGCAGGTGGGAGAGAAGCTGCGCAAAGCAGAGTTCCGCCTGATCAACCTGCTGAATAAAGATGTAAAGGCCCGGCTGCTGGCATTATATTATCACCTTGCCATGATGGAAGGATATGACGGCATCTCGCCAACCTTCAGCTTCATGAATTTTCTAACGCATGAAGATGCAGCCAAACTGATCGGCAGCGCCCGGCAAACCGTTACCACCACCATCAGCCAGATTGAAGAAGAAGGACTGCTGAAAATCTCCCGCAAAAAAGTAACCATACCGGATATGAAGAAATTGAAACAACTGGTGATCGTTACGTAAGTTGCACGAAACATGATATG
>JAEUVM010000175.1 GCA_016787125.1 Chitinophagaceae bacterium
TGAGTTACGAGTGTCGAACTATGAACGACCAACTACAAACCACAAACAATAAACTACAAACTAAAAACCTCCGTTCAGATAGTGCGGGATGGTTTCCCGATCTTGTTTTCCATCGGTGTTACGGTGTAGCCGGCGAGGCGCAGCAGGGCGATCACGCCTTTTTCGCCGGGAAGGTGCCCCGCTCCTACGGCCACCACCAGCGATTTCTGCGGCATCAGCTTCTTCAGTTTTTCCACCCAGTTGCGGTTGCGGTTGTTCAGCAGCAGGTCGTCGTACTGCATCATTTCATCTTCGCTCTGGCTTATCATCTTGCCCAGCTTTTCCAGGTCCTGTTCTTTATAGGCTTTCAGCAATGCCTGGAATTCTTTATCTGCTGCTGTTTCATCCTTTCCGGAACTGATGCCTTTCAGTAATGCCTTTGCCTGCACTTTGTAGGGTATGCTGTCGAACATACTCATCTGGTAGGCCATTGTTTCCAGTCCTTCGATGGATTTACCTGCACTCTTCGCTTCTTCCATGATGAGTTGTTCCATGGCCACCTGGTCGTCGCATACCATGGTGGTCTCCATGATCATGGAGGCGGCGAGCATGGGTTTGTAGGTTTCCACTACGGAGAAGGGCAGCAGGGTGCTGTGCTCCTGGAAATATTCTTTGATGCGGTTGTATTCATCTTTGGTCAGCAGATCGGCCAGTGTGGTGTCGTTCTTCATCTTCATGCGCATCATGGCGCCGAGCAGTTCGAGCATATTGTCCATGTCGAGCTCCAGGTACACTTTGTCGGCATCGGCGATTGCGCTTTTCAGTTGCGGACTGAGAAAGGCATCTTCTTTACAAAGCATGTGGATGGTGCCGAAGAGGTAGGATGGTTTTTCCAGGCCGTTGCCGGTTATCTTCCAGAGGAGTGTTTTATCTTCTTTTTGCTGCTGCGCAAAAGTGGTTACGGCGAGCAAACTCAGGATCAATCCTGCACTGAAACGTTTCATCGTTGGTATTTTTTATGCAAATTAAGTTGTCTTGCTGGAAATAGTTCTTGATTGTTGAATATTGCTTTTTTGGTATGAATTACTGATTATTAATTATTGATTATTGCTTAAAGGCCGGGAAGTCTTTCTTCTTTGCGATTTGGCGCCTCTGCGAGAAATACACTTTACCGCAAGGGCGCCAAGCCACAAGGGCGCAAGGACTCTTCTATCTTTGAGTAATTATTAATTATTAATTACTAATTATTAATTGCCATCATTCCAAAAAACTTCATCCCAATACCGGCAGAACCGGGTGCCCCATTTTACATTTAATTCATCCCCTGATACCGGAAGTTCCAGTTCCTGTTTGATGGCCATTACCGGCAGGTTGATCCCCGCTCCCAGCCCGGCGGAGATGGTGCCCTGTACCCGGGGATTTATTTCCAATACCATGTATTCGCCTTTGGCATTGCCTTTTAGTTGTATGCCGGTATTACCATGCAGTTGCAGTTCTTTGATAATGCGGGTGCTGGTGGCGATGATGGCTTCATTTTGGATAAATTCCCCTTCCACCGTGATGCCGTTGATCATCTTTCGGCGCAAGCGGGGCACTACCAGGATGGCTTCTCCGTGCCGGGCGAGGCAATCAACAGAGTATTCCTCACCGGGCAGGTACTCACTTACCAGCAACTCCGGAAACGGTGCTGATGATAGTATCCGCTCCGCATTGGCCAGTTGTATATAGGTGTTGTTGGGTTTTTGGTTAAACAATAGTTCATGCTCATTGATGCTGTCACTGATGATGCGGAAGCCACGGCTGCCATTGGATACGGAGGGTTTGAAACAAACTGCTTTACCGGGATAGCCCAGTTCCTTTACCGCTTCTGTGAATTGTGGTACTGTTTCCACCACTTTGAAGGCCGGCACTTCCAGTCCCCGCCATTGGAGAAATTCATACAGGCGGCTTTTGTTGTTGGCTATTTCCAGTGCTGCGGCGGAGGAGACGAGCACTTTCACCCCTGCCATGTCAAATTCAGCTTTTCGTTGAGCCAGCGGCAGCAGTTCTTTGGTCACCAGTGGCAGCAGTACATGAATGTTCAGTCTCCGGCAAAGTGAAAGCAGGCTGTCGGCAAAGGATGGATCATCGCCTTTTGGTATGGGGGAAAAATGATTGTTGTGGTACCGTCCGCCCACCTGTTCATCAGCATCGGCCACGAATACGGTAAAGCCGGGTTGCTGTTTAAGGCAACGCAGGATGCCCGCCGCACCGGGTGCGCCGCCGCCGGTCATCAGGATATTTACAGGCATGGGTGTAGCCATTATATAAAGTGTCAGCCGCGGTTGGCCACGGCTTCTTCGCCGTATAGCTGGTGCTTAAATTTAAGCGAAGGTGAGGGAATAAATGCGCCGATGTTCAATAGTTGCCATTTTTCATCCACTGCCCTGATGGTAGCATCGTCGGCGGCAATGATATTGGGCCAGTCACGCTGGAAGTTATCATACTCCTTTGTCTTCATCGTGCCGTCGAGCCCCATACAGGCTGTATAGGTTCCGGTGGCCGTATTGGTTTTTTTGTATAAATGCTGGTCACGCTTGGGGTCCAGGTTATTGCAAAATCGCCAGAGGGCTGTCGGCAGGTCGTTCGCATCTACGGTATGCTCTACATACAGTATCATCTTTACACCTGCCAGTGCGGGCATGTCACAGAGCTGGTCGTGCAGTTCTTTGATATGACCCACCCTGTTCTTTTTTACGGATACGACAAGACAGGGTATTTGTTTTTGCAAAAGCGATGTATTGATCGAACTTATTTCCTCAAACCTTTCTGTAACTAACGCAGGCTCCAACTCATAACTCATAACTCTCGACTCATAACTATCCTCCCTCTCCTCTTCCATCTTATGCGTTCCATCCACACACATCTTTCCGCCAAAGCCCAGCTTGCTGCAACTGTGGTCCAGCACATCCATCGGCCCGGTGGAGAAATAGATATCGGTGGCAGGGTTCAGGTTCCTGAATACTTCCTGTGCCAGTTTTTCATAATCACTCAGCGGGTATGGTGCGCCCGGTGCATTTTCAGGAGCATCGAGCACCAGTATTTTGTTGAACATCATCTGCCCCGCTCCCCACATGGCATTCATCACTTTTTGTCCCTGCCCGGCATAGTCTTTTTTGATACGGGTGATGACGAGATTGTGAAACACTCCTTCTACCGGCATTTCCATATCCACTATTTCCGGCACCATCGTCATCTTGATCGGTGCGAGGAAGATGCGCTCCGTGGCCTTGCCCAGCCAGGCATCTTCCTGCGGTGGTATGCCTACTATGGTGGCCGGGTACACCGCATTCTTTTTATGCGTGATGGCGGTGATGTGAAACTTCGGGTACCAGTCGGGCAATGAATAATAACCGGTATGGTCGCCAAATGGTCCTTCCCAGATCAGTTCATCTGCCGGGTCCACATAGCCTTCTATGATAAAGTCGGCATCGGCGGGTACTTCCACTTCGGGCTGACTGATACATTTTACCAGTTCTACTTTCTTTTTCCGCAGGAAGCCGGCGAGCATGTATTCATCCACATTCTCCGGCAAGGGCGCCGTGGCGGAATAGGCATACACGGGGTCGCCACCGAGGGCCACGGCTACCGGCATGCGTTTGTTCAGCTTTTTATATTCTGCAAAATGTTTGGCGCTCACTTTATGTTTGTGCCAGTGCATACCGGTCAGTTGCGGACCAAACACCTGCATGCGGTACATACCCACATTGCGGGAGTTGGTGTTGGGGTCTTTGGTATGTATTACAGGAAGCGTTACAAAGGGCCCGCCGTCTTTCGGCCAGCAGGTTATCACCGGCAGTTTGGTCATATCAGGGTTTTCCATCACCACCTGCTGACAATCGCCCCTGCCCTTTTTTACTTTTGGCATCCAACTGGCAAACTGTCCGAGTTTGGGCAGCAGTTTCAGTTTGTCCAGTATACTTTCTTTGGGAGATGATAATAAATGAAAGAGGCTTTCTATTTCTTTTGCCACATCATCAAGGTGCTGTACACCGAGGGCCATGCACATGCGCCGTTCACTGCCGTAGGCATTCATTAATACGGGGAAATCATAGCCGGTATTTTCAAACAGGAGGGCTTTGCCGCCGTTGCCCGATTTGCTGATGCGGTCGGTAATCTCGGCGATCTCCAACTTCGGATCAACATAGGTGTGGATACGGAGTAATTCACCGGCTTTGTCTAATGCTTCAATAAATTCTTGCTGATTTTTCCAGGCCATTTCGCAAAGGTAATTGCACCCGGTGTAAGAACAACCTGCTGGATAAATTGTTCTTGAAGCAGTATTAAAAAAATAATTGCCGGGAAGAAAGGAAGGCGGAAAGGATTATTATTGACTATCGACTATTGACTACCGACTATTGACTTTTGACTATTCACAATTCACCGCCTTCCCGGCTAAAATCTCGGGCAGCGCTGGCTTGCCACGGATCTGCCGTTACCAAACAGTGAGCCCAGTGCATCCAGTTTTATTTCTGTGGTAAAGCCAAACAGGTAATACCAGTCCATTTCAGAAGGTGTGCCTCTTTGTTCTCCATGTGAAGGATATAAGGGTGAACCCACGGGAGATTGTCCGCCGCGGTAGGCCATTTCAACCGCTTTGGCGCCTTTGGCAGCGAGCAGCACATCCCTGTCTACATAATAAGAACTCACATCATCTATATAATCGGTAAATGATTTACGCTGGCTCAGTTCCACCCCTATGCTCAACGCATCCGATACCTGGTATTTGATACCGGCGCCAAATGGCAGACAGATCTGTGTCAGCTTATACGTTTTCTGTTCGGGGTACTGGCTGAGGCCCTGTCCTTCGGTGCTTAGCGGCTGCAGGTAGGTTTTGGCGCCACTGTTATCCCTCGCCCAGGGATTGAAATGAAACACAGCAATGCCGCCATACAGGTAGGGAGTGAACTTCTTCGTGGATATATCCAGCACGGTTATTTCCAGTCCGGCATAGGCTTCTTTGATAGTGGTGGCAAAACTCAGGTTGCGGGATTTGAGGTAGTCGCGGTTCCAGGCATCAGCGGCTTCTATTTTACCATAACTGATGCCTACCCTGGCAGTAAACCAGCGGTTCAGCGGCTTTTTGATACTGATACCGGCTGCAAAATTGGAATGGCTTACGGTAAAACTGTTGGGATTAAGGTCGCCCTGGTAGTTGATGAGGCCGGTAAATACGGCAACGGAGGGTGACTTGTCAAATTCCTGGGCTTGTATGGCGCTGGTGCAGATAATACAGCACACCAGCAGCAGTGTACGGGTTTTCACGGGTATATTCGTTTTCGGTGTTACGGATTGGGGTTACAACGTGCTGGCAGCAAATATCGTATCCTTTCATCCTTTTTTTTTTGCTGGCTGGGTGTTTTACTTACTTTTAAAAAGTAAACCCCTCATTATGCGATTACCAATTGTTATTACCGCATCAGCCCTTACGCTGCTGCTTGCTTCTTCCTGTAAAGATTCCGGCAAGAAAAATGATTCAGCCAAACCGGATGTGCTGGCCTCGAATATTGACAGCACGGTGAGTCCCGCCAAAGATTTCTTCGACTATGCCAATGGCGGCTGGATCAAACAAAACCCCATCCCCGCCGAACAATCTGCCTGGGGTATCGGCAACCTGGTTATTGAAGAGAACCTCAAACGTCTCCGTGAAATATCTGAAAAAGCGGCTGCCTCAAAAGCTGCGCAAGGCACACCGGAGCAGCAGATCGGCGACTTCTGGACGATGGCCATGGACAGCACCAAGATCGAAGCCGACGGCCTGAAGCCCATTCAGCCCTGGCTCGATAAGGTGAATGCCATTACCGATATCAAAAGCCTGGTAAATACAGTGGCCGAACTGAAGATGATCGGCTCCTCCACCCTCTTCAGCGATTATGTGATGCAGGATGATAAGAACAGTGCAGCCATGACGTATAAACTCGACCAGGGCGGTATTGGTTTACCTGAAAGAGAATATTATTTCAAAAACGACTCCGCCACCATCACCATCCGGAAAGAATACCTGAAGTATATGGCATGGGTGCTTGCCAACTCTGGTGATGATTCAGCTACTGCACAAAAATCGGCCTCCGCCATACTGGCTATGGAAACACAACTGGCTAAAGCCAGCCGTAAACTGGAAGACCTTCGTGATCCCTATGCCAACTACAACAAAATGGCTGTAGCCGACCTTTCGAAGATGAATGCCAGCTTCGACTGGAGCAGCTTCCTCACAACCACCGGTGTAAAGGGACTGGACTCGCTGGTGGTGGGACAACCAGAATTCTTCAAATCACTCGATGCCACATTGAAGTCAGTACCGCTGGATGTATGGAAAAGCTATGTACGCTTCAACCTGATCAGCGATTTTTCCAACACACTGCCTGATAAATATGGTGTGGCTGCATTCAACTTCAGCAAGCTGATGAGCGGCGCCAAAGAGAGAAGACCCCGCTGGAAACGGGCCATGACAAGCTCAGAGAATGTAATGGGTGAAATGCTGGGACAATTATATGTAAAAGAGTTCTTCAATGAAAAAGCCAAGAAACGCTATGAAGATATGGTGGAAGCCATCCGCGAAGCATTGAAAGACCGCATCGGCCGCCTTTCCTGGATGAGCGACAGCACCAAGCAAAAAGCCTACGCCAAACTGGCCGCTATGAAAAAGAAAGTGGGCTACCCGGATAAATGGAAAGACTTCAGTGCGATGAAGATCGGCCGCGAAAGCTATTTCCAGAACACCACCAGCGCCAACCTTTGGTGGCATCACTATGAGATCAACAAACTGGGCAAACCGGTTGACAGGGATGAATGGGATATGTTCCCGCAAACCTATAATGCGTATTACAACCCATCGAATAACGAGATCGTATTACCGGCAGGTATCTTCACCGTACCCGGCTACCGCGATGAGGAACTGGATGATGCCACAGTATATGGTTATGCCGGCGCATCCACTATCGGTCATGAAATAACACACGGCTTCGACGACCAGGGCCGCCAGTATGATGAAAAAGGCAACCTGGTTAGCTGGTGGACAAAAACCGATGAGGAAGAATTCAACAAGCGGGCGGCAGTTATGATCAAACAGTTTGATGCATTTGAACCGCTTCCCGGAATGCATATCAACGGCAAAGCCACTCTCGGAGAAAACATTGCCGACCTCGGCGGTATCCTGCTCGGTATTGAAGCCTATAAAAAGACAGAAGAGTACAAAGCCAATAAGATGCTCGGCGGCCTCACTCCTATGCAGCGCTACTTCTGCGGGTATGCTATCGGCTGGCTGGGACATGCAAGGGAAGAAAGGCTCCGCAATCAATTGCTCACCGATGTACATTCACCGGCCAAGTACAGGGTGAATGGCCCTTTCATGGATGTGGATGAGTTCTATACCACCTTCAATGTAAAGCCGGGTGATGGTATGTACATTGCAGATAGTCTGCGGGTGCGTATCTGGTAAGTACTTATTTTTTCAACACAGGGTAAAGGAGGATATGAGTTACACAGAGAAGTTCATTAAACTTCTCTGTGTAACTCTTTTACTCTAAACCTCTGTGTTGAAGAAAATTTGAACTAGCCTAAAAAAGAAACACAGAGAAAGACCATATTGTATCTCTCTCTGTGTTACTCTTTTACTCAGTTACCCTGTGTTGAAAAAACTCTTCTTTACTGGAAATAACTCAGCACCAGTTCCACCCTGCGGTTCTTTGTACGGCCGGCGGCTGTTTTATTATCAGCGATCGGTTCCAGTTCACCATGACCAGCAGCCGTGATGCGGCTTTCAGAAATGCCTTTGCTGATGAAATAATTCCGCACGGTGGCCGCACGGTTATCACTCAGGGTCTGGTTCATTTCCTCGCTGCCTACATTATCGGTATGACCGTCTATCTGCAATTCCATTTCAGGATTCTCGAGTAATATCTTAGCCACTTCATCCAGTCCTTTATTTGAACTCTTCTGCAGTTTGGCGCTGCCGGTTACAAACAGGATGTTTTGCGCAGCCTTGCTCACCCGCTTCTTCACTTCTTCAGAAATAGCGGGGCAACCCTGGTTCTCTCTCACACCGGCCAGGTTGGGACATTTATCTTCTTCATCATTGATGCCGTCATTGTCGCTGTCGGGCACGGGGCAACCTTTATACCTTATCACACCAGCCACGGTAGGACACCTGTCATCTTCATCATTGATACCGTCTTTGTCGGTATCCGGAACGGGACAACCATCATAGCGGGCCACACCTTTTTCATCCGGGCATTTATCCTCTTTATCAGTAATCCCATCGCCATCACGGTCGGGACAACCTTTAAATTCAGCAGGACCTTTCGCATCCGGACAGGCATCATCTTTATCAGCAATACCATCACCGTCACGGTCGGGACAACCCTGCAGTGCAGCAGGACCAGCCACATCCGGGCAGGCATCAGCATTATCAGGCACGCCATCATTGTCGCGGTCGGCGATCACGGGCGGTGGCGGTGTTTTCTTTTTTGTAATGGATTTGGTTATACCAAAAGAATAAAACAGGTTGTGCGGCAGCCTGCTTTCATTGAAGCTGTAGCGATAGTGCAGTTGCAATAAGAAATACAATTCACTTTTGATATTGAGCTGCAGTCCGCCACCGCCGAGAGCATGGCCATTCCAGGTGTAGGTTTCATATGGCGGAACAGATTTGGCCAGGTCTTTATGATAATAACCACCACCGATACCGAGGGTAAGGAAGGGGTTCAGCACGGCCTGGTCTTTAAAAGCCTTGGCATGGATGGCCAGTTCCAGTTCGCCGCTCACGGGATTTTTGGAGATGATGTTGTTCTTATTCTTGTTGGGGAAAACGGCATTCGCCCGTACCGAATAATCTATATGCGGGCTGATACCTTTCCAAAACATCACAGAAAAGCCATAGGCCGAGTCTTTGATCTTCCCAAGTCTGATAGTGTCAAAAGCATGGAGGTTATAGCTTATTCCCACATTCACAGGTTTACGGGCGGGTCTGTCTGTTTTAGTTTCCTGGGCATCAGCGCTGAACAAAGCCATACCCCAAACGGCAGCCACCAGCGCTATTTTCTTACGATTAATGATCATACATCTGTTATTTGTGAGGCGAAAGTATTTAATTCTGTTTTACCGGCATATGAATTTGCTGAAACGGGCTGTGAGTAAGCCTTAGAGGGGCAATTTTTTCTCAAAAAGCCCTGTATAGCTGATCCCCAGCCCCGGGCCATCGCCATAGATGATCCTGCCAAAATCATAACCGATACCGGTAGCCAGGTCTTCTGCCAGCAACAATGGCCCGTCCATATCCACATGGTCGATAAAGGGAAGCAGGTGGGCAATGGCGGCAGAGCCGATAGTAGATTCGTTCATACAGCCCACCATTGTTTTCATGCCCAGTTCCCGGGCCTTGGTGATCATGCGGCGGGCAGGTGTGATACCGCTGCACTTCGTCAGTTTGATATTGATACCATGAAAATGACCGGCACATTTCTCCACATCCTTTTCCGACACACAGGATTCATCTGCATAGAGCGGCAGGGAAGATTCAGCGTATAGTATTTTCATCCCCTCCCAGTCGTCTTTGGCAAGAGGTTGCTCCACCAGTTCTACTCCCAGCTTTTCCAGTTCAGGTATCAGTTGCAGGGCTGTTGTCACATCCCAGGCGGCATTGGCATCCACCCGCAGTGTGGCATCGGTATTATCCCGCAGCGCTTTTACAATGGCGAGGTCATCGGCCGTGCCCACTTTTATTTTATAGATGGGCCAGGGCAGTTCTTTCAATTTAGTCACCATCTTATCGATGCTGTCAATGCCGATTGTGTAATCGCAGACAGGATTGTTGGACGTATCGCCACCCCACAGTTCATACAGTTTCTTATTCTTCATTTTACCCCATATATCCCAGGCGGCAATATCAAGGGCGCACACCAGGAAGGAATTATTGGGTATGAGGTGATGCAGGTAATGCCAGTACCGTTCGGGATCGGTGAAGGCGAACTTTTCGATCATCGGCTTTTTGGCATCCAGGTCGGCCATCATCTTCTCCACCGGGATATTATAATAGGCAATCGCCGGCGCTTCTCCATATCCTTTGATACCGAAGTGTTCGAGTTCCACTACAAGCGTAGGCTGATGAGTTTTGGTGCCTTTGGAAATAGTAAATGGATGCCGGAAACGAAGATTGAACGGCCAGTACTGCACTTTCATCCAACGAAGATAACTATTAGCCCATAACCTCTCTTTCCCTGCGAATTTTGAAGTAGATTTATAATACACAACAAAAAAAGTGAGTTATGAAAAAACTACTGCTCCCTGTTATCCTCTTTTGCTTCTTTGCCATCGCCGGAAAAAGCCAGCAGACTCCCGATCCATTTCCAAAAACTATCGCCGTAACCGGCAGCGCTGAAATGGAAGTTATTCCCGATGAGGTTTATGTCAACGTTTCCCTCCGGGAATACCAGAAGAAAGGAGATCCTAAAAAGGACATCGAAACTATTAAGGCAGCCTTCCTGGCAAGCTGCAGGCAATCGGGTATTCCGGATTCAGCGATAAGCATATCGTCTTTTACCGGCTATAACAGTTACTATTCGCTTCGCAAAAAGCAGAAAGCTCCCGACCTGTTTGCAGGAATAACTTATCAGGTAAAATTTACCACTTCTGCACAGATGGATGAACTGGTAGATAAACTGGATGATGAAGCCACACAGAGTTTTGATATCGCCTATACGAGCCACAGTAAAATGCCTGAATTCAGAAAACAGCTTAAAATACAGGCTGTAAAAGCCGCGAAAAATAAGGCAGAATACCTCACCGAAGCTATTGATGAAAAATTGGGCCCTGCCATTACCGTAAAGGAGCCGGAAGAACCGGGAACCCGTAGCACAAATGCTGTCAATGTATCAAATGCTGTGTCTCCTTATTACTATGATAAACAGGTGAGTATTGTATTCAAAAAGATCAGGATCCGGTACGAAGTAAATGTTGTCTTCGCCCTGGATTGATACCCGTTATCGGCTTACATGGCGTGTTACGGTTACACTTTTCAACACTGAGGTACTGAGTGACAGAGATACACAGGGCGTTGTTACGACAGATGTATTCCTCTGTGCAACTCAAATACTCACTTTCTCTTTTTTGAAGTTCATTACTGAGCAAATGTGCAGGTCGTGGGTTTAGTCAGAGGCTTACGGCCTGTCGGAGAAAAGCCCGTAGGGCTAAACTATTAATAACCCCGGGTGAAACCCGGTGGCAGCCAACCGTGAAAGATAGTTCCCAACCCCAAAGGGGTTGAATCAATTCCTCTGTGCAACTCAACTCCTCCCTTCCTCTGTGTTAAAGTTCATTTCTGAGGAAATGTGCAGTTCGTGGGTTTAGCCAGAGGCTTACCGCCTGTCGGAGAAAAGCCCGAAGGGCTGAACTATTAGTAGCACCGGGTGAAACCCGGTGGCAGCCAACCGTGATGGATCGTTCAACCCCGATGGGGTTGAATCAATTTCCTCTGTGTAACTCTTATCCTCCGTTACCCTGTGTTGAAGGTATTTCTAGATTACCCCAGCTTCTTCTCAAAACAAACACTATTCCCCACATCAGCATACTTACCATAATTGGGAATACGGCTGTAACCGCTTTTTGTGTATAAAGCAATGGCCTCCGGTTGGCGATTCCCCGTTTCCAGCACACAGGTATGATAGCCGAGTTCGGCTGTCCATTTTTCCAGCTCAGTCAATACCTGCTTCGCAACACCTTTACCTCGGCTGGCTGGTTTGGTGTACATACGTTTTACTTCCATCGTGCCGGGCTCCAATTCACGGATGGCGCCACAGGCAGCCGGTGCATCACCATCATAGGCCACCACCACATGCTGCAGCGTGGCTGTTTTATTCAGCTGGGCATAAAAGGCATGTTCATCGCCGTCAATATAGGCAAGGAAAGCATCCAGTTCGGATACCAGTTGTGCAAAATCAGGATCAGCGGAGGTCGTTCTTACCAGTTTCATCCGGCAAAGATAACGGGCTCAGTTGCCACGTCCGCAGTTCAGCACATAGCCTTTCAGTTCTTCGTTGAATTCTTTTTGTTTGATCAGTTCTTCCAAAGGCAGGTGCATACGGTATTGCCAGTAGTTGTTAGGATTGGCCGGGTCGTTGATACGTTCTTCCTGTGGCTTCTCGCGGCGCAGGGTGTCGCTCATGCCCAGTATATCCTGCAACTGGAAGATGCTCCACATCGCAGGTGAGTACAGGTGTTGCAGGATGACGGCCCTGTTGATCCAGGATTCGCAATACTGCGGCGGTTCGCCCCACTGGCCCATCACATGGTTGTAGAATTGACGGGTGCGGTCGCGGTTCTCCTCCCACCAGCCCCGTATGGTGCTCATATCATGGGTGGAGGGTGTGATCACCGACATATAGGGTGCGTCATTGGGATGGAAGAATTCTTTTTTCGGGTCTTTAGGCATGCGTTGTATCTCCAGACTCAGGATGCCAAGTTGTTTCATCACATCAGGTACACAATGCGGCACCATGCCAAGGTCTTCACCACACACCAGCATATTAGTGGCTGCTTTCAGCATCGGCAGTTTGTGCATGGCTTCTTTAAACCAGAAGTCATCCTGGCGGCGGAAGAAATAGTTGATGTATAATGCCTTCAGTTTTTCCTGCACATGCGGTATCAGGTGGCGGAATGAAGCTGTTTTTTCCATGCTGATACGGAAATGGAAATGCTGTCCTTGTGTGCCTGCTTCTTCAAACAGGATCACATTGCTGATAAGGTCCATCAGCCCGGCCTTTATTCTCTCATCATCATCAGTCTTTTCTTCTTTACCGGCAAAATATTTCTCCACCTGCCGTTGTGTTTCAAACGCCGGCTGCAGGTCGTAGCCGCCAAAATTATTGGACCAGCAATACTGTTCCTTTACCTGGTATGCCAGTTCGCCGAATATTTCATCCAGTACTTCATCGGTAATGAATGGTTTGCAATAGCGCTGGTAATCGAACCAGATGCCGTTTTCGCCAAACTCATTGATGTGAACCGGCAAACAAGGCACAAAGCGCCCCATGATTCCCTGCACGGCATGCGCCGGGATGCTCCAGATGCGGAAGAAGCCAAGGATATGATCGATACGGAAGGCATCGAAATATTCACTCATCTGTTCAAACCGCTGCTTCCACCAGGTAAAGCCATCCAGCTGCATCATCTTCCAGTTGTAGGTGGGAAAGCCCCAGTTTTGACCTATAGCGGTGAAATCATCCGGCGGTGCACCGGCCTGCCAGTCCATATTGTACATTTCCGGGGCTATCCATGCATCACAACTGTTTCGGGAGATGCCAATGGGAATATCGCCCTTCAGCACAATACCTTTTTTATGTGCATATTCAGCAGCTTCTTTTAATTGCAGGTGCAACTGGTATTGTACAAAGAAGTAGAAGCCGGTTTCTTTTGCAGCGGCTGATTTACCACTGCACAGTTTATCGATCGCTTCTTTACTGTAGGCAGCATGTGTTTTCCACTCTTCAAAGTTGGAGTGGCCGTATTTATCACGCAGGTGGCAGAAGGCGGCGTATGATTCAAGCCAGTGCTTGTTCACCCGGAAAAAATGCCGGTAGTCGTCAGTGGCCAGCACTTCTTTTCCCATCAGTGCATACAATTCCTTCAGCGCTGCAAGTTTATGTTTGATCACTTCTTCATAATCCACGGCTTCAAGGCTGTTCAGTTCTTTTTGCCTGGCAGCGTAGGGCTTCAGGGTTGCAGCATATTCTTTACCTGCCACCTTTGCGAGGTTGATATATAATGGGTGCAGGGCAAAGGCAGAAATAGCGCCATACGGGTATGAATCCATCCAGGTATTGGCGGAAATGGTATCATTGATCGGCAGCAGTTGAATAAGTTTCAAACCGGTTGTCCTGGCCCAGTCAACCAGCAGTTTGATGTCGGCAAATTCACCCACACCAAAACTGTTCCTGCTCCGCAGGCTGAATACGGGAATGGCCACACCTGCCCCACGCCAGGTATCGTTGGGAATATTGACAAAGCCGTCGTGCAGTACCGTCGTCTTCTTTTTACCGGCTTCGCTGTACAGCAGGCGGTTATTGCCGTTCTCGTAAGTGCTGAGTTTTTTCTCTTTTGTATCCCAGGTGGCATATTTATACGCCAGCGGAAAACCGGCATTCGAAAGGTCGATCTTAGCCACCCACCAGTCATCTTCCTTCGCCATGATCACGGGGTTGGATTCGCTCCACTCTCCCAGCCTTTCGCCGTTACCGGTAAGGCAGATCACTTCATGTTTGGAAAGCAGGGGTGCCTTTACCTTAAAGATGTGTGTATAGTCTTTATCCCCGGTGGCTTTGGCCTTACCATGATGGCCTTTCAGCAACACATTTTTAAAGGGTGCAGAGAAGAAAGCGTTCTCATATTCACCCGCATGGTTCCAGGTGTCAGTCAGTTGCAGTTCATGTACGTCCTTTGCGGGAATAACGGCACAACGGTCATGGCCCCATTCAGCAATCAGCTCACCGTCCTCATTTTTCAGTATATATTTATAACAAAGGGCCTTGTTCAGTTCTTTTCGCTTAATTTCAATAGCGCCGTACCAGAATTCATCATTCAGGTAGGTCATCGGAAGGGCCTTTTCAGGCTGGTCGTTGCCCAATTCGTCAATATTACCCGAAACGAATAAGCTCTGCCCGTAACGGGTATGAAACCGTAAGTAAAACTGGATCTTCATTACAATCGTTAAGTTGGTCTGCGGTTTACAAATCGCCTGTTGTGTCAGAAAAACACAATATTGCGAATGTAGAAAAAAAGGACAAGGTTCGTAAATTTATTCCATACAACATCCAAAAAAATACTGCGCAATCGTATGAGTGCTAATTATAAACGCTGGCGTTTGTTCTTCCTGTTCTGCCTCGGGTTGGCGCTGGGTACCACCTTTTGCATGAAATGGCTGGAAGGTGATTTTGTCTATTCCGGCGGCCCTTTTACCATCATCGGACTCGAGATCACCTACCCGAAGGAAAAGATAATGGAGATACTCACCGGCCTGAACGACCATGTAAGATACCTGCTCACCGCTCAGTTGTACTATGATTTCATATTCATGGCGGGCATATACCCGGGTATTGCCGCCTTGTGTATGATGGGCCGCTACAAAACCCGTTCTGCCACCTGGCGAAACATCCTGCTCTGGCTGGCCATTTTACAGGCGGTGGCCTTTGCTTGCGACTTTGCGGAGAATGTTTACCTGCTGGAATGGATTAAAGCCCCATCCTCGGTTTCAGATCTGGGCGTTTATCACACGATCGTCTATGCCAAATGGCTCCTCGCACTCATCGGAGCCGTATTTGGTATTATCTTTTCGATTCGCCGCCGATACCCTGCGGGTAATTAATAGGAACACGGAAAACGCAGATTGAACGGATTAATACGGATTTATTCTGCGCCGTTGCGCCGCTGCGAGAAATACACTTAACCGCCAGGACGCAAAGCCGCAAGGAACTCTCCGTTCTGTAACGCACTATTATCTCTTCTCTATTATCTATTATCTATTATCTATTATCTATTTCCTGCCCTGCGGCAAATACAATAGCACACGGATCGGATGAATTGAACGGATGAACACTGATTTTTTTGCTGCGCAAAATAGAAGGGATCTCCCCGATCTGTAATGCAAACATTCAACATATATCATTCAACATTCAACACATTCTTCCCACTATTATCTCTTCTCTCTTCTCTTTTCTCTATTATCTCCCCTGCCCTTCTCTCTTTTTCCTCTTAGCCTTCCGTGCTCTTTGTGGGATATCGTCTTATTTCAAAAAAAAGCCATTATTAATAAACCGGGAAAACACTGTTTTTTATTTTCTCAGCAAAATAGTACTTTACAGAAATCCCCCCATTGAAATACCTGTCGCAACTGAATCGCAGCCCTGTTAGCAGCAAAAATTATTAACCTTAAACCAACAAACATGGCCACTTCTTACGCCGACATGTACAAGACAGTACAGATCAAAGCCGACAAAAAAGCCGAAGTAAACCTCATTTGCAAACGTATCAAAGCCGGGCAAACCCGTTATGAATCCGTTGCCAAAACACTTGCCAACGGAATTCCCTGGTGGTTCATCGGTATCACACATTTCATGGAAGCCGGGGGTAAGAAAGACCCGTTTTTATTCCACCTGCACTGTGGGGATCCGCTTACCGCAAGAACGGTGCATGTACCGGCCGGCCGACCCAAAGCCAATCCCGGCGGCGGACCCAACCCTCCTTCCAAAACCAATCCCTATTCGTGGGAAGAATCTGCCCTCGATGCATTGCGGCTGATGGGATATAATAAAGTATCCAACTGGGATATACAGGACTGCCTCGTGCTGTTTGAACAGTTCAATGGATTGGGCTATAAAAAGAAAGGCGTTCCCTCCCCCTATCTCTGGAGCTACACGCAGTTTTATACCTCCGGAAAATATGTGGCCGATGGCAAATATGATCCCAAAGCAGTAAGCAAACAACCCGGTGTGGCCGCCATGATGAAGGGACTCGGAGTATAATATTCAGCAACAGGCCGGTAAAGAATAAATCAATTTTTGTTTTAACGTTGGCAGCCTTATTTTTGCGCAACCGAAAAGGTTATAAAAAAATATCCTGACAATGGAACAAACAAAGAAATACAAAGGTCTTTACTGGCTTGTTTTCCTGGGTTCAACAGCGCTGCTCGGATACATGATTTTTACACATAATCCCTGGCTTACGCTGGTGCTTCCGTTCCAGACCACTGCTTTTGTAAAAGCAATGGACATCATGTAATTTTTTCCTGCCACTTTCCCCACCATCTGAGGGTGTTTGCAACCCTATTTGATTTCCGTTGCTCTAAGGCAATGGAAATAACAGTTCTTCATTAAAAAAACCACTATGAGAAAATTTTTATGTGTGTGGATGGCCGCCCTTGTACTGGCCCCCGCTGTTTTTGCTGCTGAAATTGTACCTGCCCCTGTAAACGGAGGAAAACCTGATTCCACAACCGTGGCCAATGCCATGACAGAGTTTAAGTCCCTCTCCCGCCACGAAAGAAAAAGCCGGATCAAAGAAGCAAAGAAGGAGATCAAAGCATTCAAAGCGGCCCGCAAGGCCGGTAAAGAGGCCAGCACCAACACCCTGTTGCTTGTTATCCTTGCCATCCTGTTGCCCCCGCTGGCTGTTTACCTCCACGAAGGAGAGATCAACAACCGTTTCTGGATCAGCCTGCTGCTCACCCTGCTGTTCTGGCTGCCCGGTATCATTTACGCCCTGATCATTATCCTGGGAGATAAGTAAATCAGAGACATCCATAAATTTTAAAACCGCCTTTCATCCCAAGGCGGTTTTTTATTTGCCCGGCACCAAACAATCAGTATTTTGGAAAAAATAAACCACCACTGATATGAAGAAGATGTATGTTATCAGCCTTTGCGCTCTTGTGCTTTTTTCCTGCGGTAAATCAAAAAACGGCACCGAACTCGGACAGGAAGTGTGCGACTGTTCCAAAAAAGCCAATGGCATGGACCCCAACGATCCCAACCGGGCCAAGGCTCAGGCCGACTGCTCCGTGATGCAGGGTAAAGCATGGAACAAAGTAAAAGATGACCCCGAAAAGGCCGACGCTTTCAATAAAGTATTAAGCGTTTGCGCCGACGAACAGATCAAGAAGAGCTTTGGTCAATAAGCGTAAAGAAAAATCCCTTCCGCTGTTGGCAGAAGGGATTTTCTTATTGTGTTGCGGTTGTCAGCTTATTTTACAGAAGCTACCAGGCTTTTGAATGTTTCAGGGTTATTCATCGCCAGGTCAGCCAGCACCTTGCGGTCCAGTTCCACACCTTTTGCATTCAGCTTGCTGATGAATTGTGAATAGGTCATTCCTTCTTCACGCACCGCAGCATTGATACGGGCGATCCACAAACTGCGGTATTCCCTTTTCTTCAGTTTGCGGCCTACAAACATGTAGGTCATCCCTTTCTCCACTACGTTTTTGGCTACCGTCAGTACATTCTTACGTTTACCATAGAAGCCTTTGGCTTGCTTTAATATTTTTTTGCGGCGGGCTTTAGAGGCCACTGCATTTTTTGAACGAGGCATATCTTAATTTTTTTAATTAGTAATAAGTTGAAGTTGCAGGTTCAGAGCGATGAGTTCCGGGTTGAAGTCTCGTAACTCATAGCTCATAGCTCGCAGCTTATTTGAGACGTAAGAGACGTTTTACAAAATGCATGTGTGATGCGGCCACTTCGCCGTCAATACGCATGTTGCGCTTGCGCTTCTTTGATTTTTTGGTCAGGATGTGACGTTTGAAACTCTTCTGGTGAGTGATCTTTCCGGTGCCGGTCACTTTAAAGCGTTTTTTGGCACTGGAGTTTGTTTTTACTTTAGGCATTTTACCCGGTATTTGATTGATACCTTGAGGTGTTCCTGCACAGGCAGGATCCTTATTGGACCTCTTCGGCAATTTTTCCCTTGCGGAATGTTGAAGAACTGTCGTTTTTTCAACGGGGTGCAAAGATAAGCCCTCACTTTTTTACAGCCAAGGCTTCCGGAAAATAAAAACAGGCCCGCAGAAACGGGCCTGTTGAGCTATTTTCTAAACAGATTACCTGCTTATCACTTAGGGTCCAGCGCCTTAGCTATCCTGTCGGCCAGGTCCTGGAAATGGAACTTCGAAACCGTATCTGTTGCCCTGGTGGCCGCGGCATTCAGTTCTGCACGCAAACTTACCAGGTATCCACGGATGATGCTCTTCGCATCAGACCGCTCGTTCAGTCCACCCACGGTAAACGAGATACCCGGTGCTGCCTGGATAGTGCCCTGCGGCGTCAGCAGGCCGGTAAGGCTGCCAACAAAAGCTTTCTGCAGGTTTCTCCTGTACATATCACTTACTTTTCCGCTTGGCAATTCTGTCCAGATGCCTTTTTTCAGGTCACCCAGCAATTCCGTAAGTGTATAGGCATTGGCGGCACCCTGTGTGGCTTCGGCTTCCACCAGTTTGTCCATGGTGCGGGTGCTCAGCAGGCGTGATAAGGCAGCCGTCTGTACGCCGAGTACATAGCTGGAACCTGTGGTACCGGTGCGACTGAAAATATCATTGTTCAGCACCCATGTAGGAGTGGCAAATACATTTTTATTCAAAAAGTCAACCGCTTCTTTCTGCTTGGTCTTGGGTACATTTTCATATACCGGACCTGCTTCTTCCACCATTTTCGGCGTCAGCATCAATCCGCCCACATTACGGGCCACATGTACTGAATAGCGGGTAAACTGGCCAAGCACCTGGTCGTACATTTGCCTCAGCCCTTCATAATCCTTGTTATCTTCTTTGGTCCACTGGGTAAGATTTGGCACAATGCGCTGAAGGTTTTTGATACCATACATGCTGGCTTTCATTGCATCATCGCCCAGGTCTTCGGTCTGGTTTCTTGAATCATCACCATTTGTTTCACCATCACCCCACCAGAGGCGGCGGTTCTTCAGCTTTTCAATGACCCATGTATTCAGGTGTCCTTTTTCAGCTTCAGGCGATTTGAACTGCGGGAAAAGACGGTAGCCCCACTCTATCGCCCAATTGTCATAATCACCGATGCGGGGAAACAGTCCTTTGCGGCTGATATTGTCTTCCGGCTGTGCCACATAGTTGAAACGGGCATAGTCCATAATGGAGGGCGTATGCCCATTGGCTTCCACCCATGCTTTATTGCGGAGGTTCTCCACCGGTACAGTAGAGCTTGAACCAAAATTGTGACGCAGGCCCAATGTATGGCCTACCTCATGCGAGGATACAAAACGGATCAGTTGCCCCATCAGTTCATCCTCAAACACCATCTTGCGGGCCGCAGGGTCTGATGTGGCACACTGTACAAAATACCAGTCGCGAAGCAGCTCCATGATGTTATGGTACCAGTTGATATGGCTTTCCATGATCTCACCGCTGCGGGGGTCTGCAATACTGGGGCCGCTCGCATTCGCAATATCTGATGGTTTGTATACGATGGCCGAATTGCGGGCATCATCCAGGCTCCAGGTGCTGTCCTCTTCTTTGGTCGGGGCCATTTTAGCCATAATGGCATTCTTGAAGCCGGCCTTTTCAAAAGCACCCTGCCAGTCGTTCACACCCTGTATCAGGTAGGGTATCCATTTTTTCGGCGTAGCCGGGTCAATATAGAAGATGATCGGTTTCTTCGGCTCCACCAGTTCTCCCCGCTTGTACTTTTCCATGTCCTCCTCACGGGGTTCCAGGCGCCATCTTTTTACCATTACTATGGTTTCCACTCCCTGGGGGTTAGCATCATAGTCCACATACCTTATGTCAAAATAACCCACCCGCTTATCAAAATAACGGGCCTGCATAGGCACTTTGGGCAGCAATACCAATGAACTGTTGATCTCCACCGTCAGGTTACCAGTTACCGGTCCGCCAGGATTAAAACCGGCGGTTGGTGGTGCCGGTGTGCGGGAATAGGTTTTCACCGTTCTTATCTCCAGGTTGATCGGGTAAGAGCGGATATTTTCAATGTACGACTTGTCATTCTGTATCGATCCTATCCGGTAAGTGCTTTTGGCACCACTGCTGAAGTGAAGGATGTCATTATCACCGCTCACATAATCCGTTACATCTATCACCACTCCGGTTGAATCCTTACCCAGCGATTTGATATCGAACGAAGCAGCAATGGGCTGTATATTCGACCGCTTCACTGCCGTGTACATAGAGGCTGTGGAATCTTTGGCATATTCTGCAAAGGATATACTGCGAAGGAAGATCTTGTTGTTGGGTCCGCGTTGAAACTGGATCACATTGCGGCTGATATCATCACCGGCATAACCGGCAAACCCGCCTACCCGCATACCGGCTGCTGCCTTGGAAAGACGGTTCACCACGAGTATATCCCTTTCCAGCAGGGAATCGGGTATTTCAAAAAAGTACTTGTCTTCTACTTTATGCACCCAAAACATACCTCCGTCTGAAACTGCTTTGGAAGTGATTACTTCTTTGTAGGGCTTGGGGCCATTGGCCGGACCGCCACCCCTGCGGGCTGTATCCGGGCGGGAAGTAACGGTGGGCTGGGCAAAGGCTGCCGTAGCAGCTCCTGCAAATAAGCAAGTGAGAAAAATCTTACGAATCGATGCTTGCATAGATATGGTTATTGTTTAATAAAGTGGCTCAATATACGGAATGAAGCTGTTTCCGCTGCTTTCTGCTTAGTTTTTGGTACCAGCGGTAAATAACATATCCCGCAAAAAAATAACCCCTTATCCGGTCAGACAAGGGGTTACTATTCTTAAAGGAGCATTATCCTTTCTTTTTTCCTTTGGGGGCAAACATGGCCAGCATCCTGCGTCCTTCCATCTTCGGCATATTTTCCAGTATGCCCACTTCAGCCAGCCTTTCGGCAAATTTCAGCAGGAGCAACTGGCCCCTGTCCTGGAACTGGATCGCCCTTCCCTTAAACTGCACATAGGCTTTCACCTTATTGCCTTCCTTCAGGAATTCGATGGCATGTTTGGCTTTGAAATCAAAGTCGTGATCGTCTGTATTGGGGGTAAAACGTATTTCCTTTACTTCAGAGACCTTGCTCTTGGCCTTCATCTCCTTTTCTTTCTTCTTCTTATCGTAAAGGAACTTGTTGTAGTCAATGATCTTGCAAACGGGTGGGTCTACAGTAGGAGAAATTTCCACCAGGTCAAGCGCCTGTTCCTGGGCCATTTTCAGCGCCACCGGTGTATCATAGATGCCCATTTCCACATTGTCGCCAACCAGTCTTACCTGTGGCACACGAATAAAATGATTGATACGGTGCTCCGCTTCTTTACGGGGTACAAACCTGTTTCTGTTAAATCCGCCACCGCCGGGCCTGAATCCGCCGCCGGGTGGTCTGTTGAACCCGCCTCCGGGTTTTTGTGGTACTGCCATTTACAATTTTTAGTTATAGATATTGTTTAGTAATTGCCTGATCAGCTTTTCCTTTCGCTGATCTCCTGGCTTATCGTTGCTATAAAATCTTCCACCACCTGCACACCCGCATCTCCTTTGCCCTGCATCCTTACCGCCACCTTGCCTTCATTCATCTCCTTCTCTCCCACCACCAGCATATAAGGTACTTTCATCAGTTCGGTATCACGTATCTTCTTACCGATCTTTTCATTGCGGTCATCTACCTCGCTACGAATATCAGCTTTTTTCAGTTTATCCGAAACAGATTTTGCGTAATCCAAAAACTTATCGCTGATCGGCAGCACTTTTACCTGCACCGGCGCCAGCCATACCGGGAATTTGCCCGCATAATGCTCCAGCAGAAAGCCGATAAACCGCTCATGGGTGCCCAGTGGCGCCCGGTGAATAATAAGTGGAATCTCTGGTTTATTTTCCTGGTTGGTGAAATGCAACTTAAAACTGCGGCCCTGTGCAAAATCCACCTGGTTGGTGGCCAGGGTAAACTCACGCCCGATGATGCTCCATATCTGCACATCTATCTTAGGTCCGTAAAAGGCCGCCTCGTCCTGCACTTCAATAAACGGGGTGTTGGTCCTTACCAGCACATCCCGCACCAGCGCTTCTGTCTCTTTCCACAGTTCGGGCTCATCCACGTATTTCTTACCGAGTTTGTCCGGCGAGTGGAGTGACAGACGCATCACATATTTTTCTATGCCAAATATCTTAAAGTACTTCAGGTACATTTCATTCACCGCCCTGAACTCTTCATAAAACTGCTCCTTGGTACAATAAATATGAGCGTCATTCATGTGCAGACAACGTACCCGCATCAGGCCAAACAGTTCGCCACTTTGTTCGTAGCGGTAACAGGTGCCGTATTCAGCAAGACGGAAAGGAAGGTCTTTGTAACTCTTCGGTTCTGCATCAAATATTTTGTGGTGATGCGGACAGTTCATCGCTTTCAGGTAATACTTCTCCCCATCCATTTCCATGGCGGGAAACATACTGTCGGCATAATATGGCAGGTGACCACTGGTGAGGTACATGCTTTCTTTGGCAATATGCGGCGTTACCACCCGCTTATATCCTGCAGCCAGTTCAGTTTCTTTGGCCAGCTTTTCCAGTTCTTCGATGATCACAGTACCATTGGGCAGCCAAAGCGGCAGTCCCGGCCCCACATCATCATCCATCGTATAAATGCCAAGTTCCTTACCCAGCTTACGGTGGTCCCTTTTCTTCGCTTCTTCCAGCAGGGCCAGGTATTCATCCAGTTCCTTTTGTGAGGGGAAGGTGACGCCGTACACACGTGTCAGCATTTTATTCTTTTCATCGCCTTTCCAGTAAGCACCGGCAATACTCATCAGCTTGATGGCTTTGATAAAACCGGTATTGGGTATATGCGGCCCGCGGCACAGGTCGGTAAAAGCACCCTGTGTATAGAAAGTGATCTCTCCATCATTCAGGTTTTGCAGCAGGTCGAGTTTGTATTCATCGCCCTTATCGGTAAAATACTGAACAGCTTCTGCCTTCGGCATTTCTTTGCGCAGGTAGGCATTGTTTTGTTTGGCCAGTTCATTCATCTTCTTCTCCAGTGCGGCCAGGTCCTCTTCGCTCATCTTGCGGTCGCCGAGGTCCATATCGTAATAGAAGCCGTTTTCCACCGGCGGGCCTACCCAAAACTTTACACCGGGAAACATAGACTCCACCGCTTCAGCCATCAGGTGAGCCGAAGAGTGCCAGAATGTGTTTTTACCGTCGGTATCCGTCCACGTCAGCAATTTCAGCGACGCATCTTTACTGATGGGGCGGGTGGCATCCCATACCTGCCCGTCCACACTGGCAGCCAGTACTTTCCTGGCCAGCCCTTCTGAAATTGATTTGGCGATATCCAACGAGGTAACACCGCTTTCGTACTGCCTCACTGATCCGTCCGGTAATGTAATGTTGATCATATAAGAGTTGATTCCCTGCTTTTTAGGTGGGCAAAATTAACAAACTCTTGCTCTGCTGCCAATTTATCAATACGAATTCATTCGTTATTTTTGTCCGCAATGAAAAAGACAGCAATTGCATTCAGCCTTATTTTTTCATTCCTGCTGGCCTTATCCCCAAAGCAGGCAGCAGCGCAAGACCTTACCGGCATCTGGAAAGGTTACTTCATATCAGATGGCGGCGATTATTACAAACTGGAGTTCCAGGTTTCCCAGAATAATGGTTATGGTGTGAGCGGTGTTTCTTATTCCTACCTAGACGTTCGTTTTTATGGCAAAGCCACCATGACGGGCAATTTTATCAAAAGCTCCTCTTCGTTTCGTATCCGTGAAATAAAAACGGTGGAAGTAAAAAGCTCACTCGGCGGCGCCACCTGCATCATGAACTATAATTTCAAGTACTCCCGCTCCGGAAAGGAAGAATTCCTGGAAGGTACCTATCTCGGTAAGTATGAAGGCCGTTATGCACTGCCTGAACCCAAATGGGGCGATTGCGGCGGCGGTAAAGTGTACCTGCGGAAAGTAACACAGTCGGATTTTTACATTGAACCTTTTTTACGGAATAAAATAAAAACCAATCCTACCAACCGCCCGGTGATCATCAACCAGCCTCCCGTAAAGAAGGACAGCACGAAAAAGGTGACCACTACAAAACCGCCAACCACCAAACCTGTAACCAAACCGGTTACAAAACCCGTAACCAACACCAAGCCACCCGTCACCAACAACAAACCGGTGGTTACCAACAAGCCCGTGGTAAAACCGGTGACAAAAACGGATACAGCAAAAACAAAAGTGAACACACCGGTGGTGAAAACCAACCCGGTGCTGCCTCCCAAACCCCAGATACTCAAAACCCGTGTGAACGAACTGGCCAAAGCGCTGACCGTTCCCAGCCCTGAAGTAACGGTGAAGATCTTCGACAATGGTGAGATTGACGGCGATACCATTTCTGTATATTTTGATAACAAACTTGTCCTCTCTTCCAAAAGGCTAACCGCCTCCCCGCTGGTGCTGAACCTGAAACTGGAAGATCAGCAAACCGATCATGAACTGGTGATGGTGGCCGAAAACCTGGGACGCATCCCTCCCAACACTTCCCTGATGATCGTAGAATCGGGCGGGCAACGTTTTGAGGTACGTATCACGTCAACTGAACAAAAGAATGCCGTGGTAAGGTTCAGGTACAAACAACCGCAGTAACGATTTGTAACAACGGTTGCCGTTTCTGTAATTTTATTTCCTGCAGAATTATTTTCGTTTATTTTTCCGGTAAATGTTGCGCTTCCTTTATATCATCCTCACCTGTTTGCTCACCGGCATCGCCGG
>JAEUVM010000212.1 GCA_016787125.1 Chitinophagaceae bacterium
TTTTTCTCCTGCATCATCTGCAGCATATCCTCGTTGGTGGCGAGTTGCCTGTTCCATTTCTTATCCGGCCCGATGCCCCATTTATTCTCACTCATAAAGTAGAGATAGTTGGGTAATCCGCTGCGATGGGTGAGCAGCATCTTCACCGTAATGCCGGGATAGGGCAGGGCAGGAAAGAAACGGCTGATATTGTCGCTCAACGAAAGACGGTCCTCCTGTACCAGGCGAAGAATGGCAGCAGCGGTAAATGTCTTGGTGGTGGAGGCAATATGCAGGGATGTTGTATCGGTCAGGGTGTCTTTGCGGCGGAGGTCGGTGCGGCCCAGGTATTTTTCATAAATGATGTTTCCATCTTTGGCGATAAGGATACCACCATTGAAATGTTGCAACAGCAGGGTGGTGTCAAACAGGGTGGAAACTTCTTTAAAATAATGACGGAATTCCTGCTTACTGAGTGAAGCGGGAGTGGGCGGGTAATATTCCAACGAATCATCCTCTTCCTTCCGGGCGGAGGAAGCAGACTGGCAGGCATATAAAAGGATGGCCAGTAATAGTGTTCCGGTTAGTGTCTTCAAGAGGTTGATCTTTGGTCAAACGAAAGTAATGTGAAAATGCGTGCCCCCAACAACGTTGGCGGGTGAGAATGTGGAAATGTGGAAATTGATTTGCTGATGTGCTGATACACACTTCAACGAATCTATCAGCATATCAGCTTATCAGCACATTAGCACATCATCAGGTTTTTCATATTACATTTGCGACATGGCAAAAGCAGCAGGAAAGACCAGTTATCCCAAGGAACGGATCAGGATTCTCTTTTTGGAAAATATAAGTGATGTGGCTGTTGAAAAATTCAGGGCACATGGCTATGATAAGGTTGGCAAGATCAGCAAAGCGCTGACAGAAGAACAACTCATTGATGAAATAAAGGATGTGCATATTCTAGGCATCCGTTCCAAAACCCAGATAACCCCTAAAGTGCTGGCCGCTGCAAAAAAGCTGCAGGCCATCGGCTGCTTCTGCATTGGAGTAAACCAGGTAAACCTCTCAGCCGCCACAGAAAACGGGGTGGTGGTGTTCAATGCACCTTATTCTAACACCCGCTCGGTAGCAGAGTTGGTGATAGGCGCCTCCATCATGCTCATCAGGCGTATACCCGACAAGAACAAAGCTGCCCACGAAGGCAACTGGATGAAGGAAGCGAAGGGCAGCTACGAACTGCGGGGCAAAACGCTTGGTATCATCGGCTATGGCAATATCGGCAGCCAGGTAAGTGTGCTGGCAGAAGCAATGGGCATGAAAGTGCTTTTTTATGATGTGGAAACAAAACTGCCGCTGGGCAATGCCGAAGATGCAAAGTCGCTCAAAACACTGTTGCAAAGGGCCGATGTGGTAACACTGCATGTACCCGAAACAGACCATACAAAGAACCTTATCAATAAAACCAACCTGAAGTATTTTAAAGAAGGTGCTATCCTGATCAACTATGCCCGCGGCGAAGTGGTGGATCTTGATGCCCTTGCAAAAGCCCTGAAAAGCGGGCATATCAGCGGAGCTGCCATCGATGTATATCCCTGGGAACCGGAAAAGAATGGCGACACCTTTACCACACCCTTACAGGGCATTCCGAATGTGATACTCACCCCGCATATCGGCGGCAGTACGGAGGAAGCCCAGCAGAACATTGGTGATGATGTAAGCAATAAACTCTTCAATTACCTCGAAAAAGGCATCACGTTTGGTTCACATACCGTGCCGGCGCTGGCCCTGCCCCCGCAGGAGGGAAGCCACCGCATCCTGCACATACACGAGAACGTACCGGGTGTATTATCAGAGATCAACACCCAGCTTTCCAACCATAAGATCAATATCCTGGGGCAGTACCTGAAAACAAATGATGCCATCGGCTACGTGGTGCTGGATGTTGACAAACAACTCTCTGACCGGGCCGTTGAATTGCTGAAGCATGTAAAAGGAACCATCAAGGTCCGCATGTTATACTGACAGCAGCCGCCGGGAGCCGGTAATAATTTAACACAGATAAGTCGGGCAGGCAGCCGGAAAGGTTGTATCTTTTACAGGTTGACCCGTGAGGTAATGCGCCAACTACGCCAGAAAACCCGGCGAAAGGGTATGTAAAGCAGCAGGGCGATACATCATAGGTCTGTAAATAGCCATAAAAACCGCTAATATGAGAAAGAAAATCTTTATGTCGGCCTTAGCTGCCGCTTCCCTTTTTTTCAATGTCAATGTCTTCGCCCAGGAATCCCGGGAGGAAGAACCCGATGTGGATATTGACATCCCGGCGAAAGACCCGGTAAAACCTTTTAAGTCGCCGGAAGTGGCCAGCCTCAACAGGGACAATGTGGCCGATGCCTACCCCTTTATTTCCGGCGATGGCCTTCGCTTGTATTACAGTTCATCACACAATGCCTCTTTCAGCAACCTGTATATCAGCGAACGCAAAAGCATAAAGGAACCTTTTGGTGAAGCCAGGTTACTGTGCCCGTCTTATGAAACAGGATACTACTGTGCCACTTTTACTGCCGATGAACAGACAATGTATCTGGGCAAGAGCGGTCATATATATGTGGCACGGAGAAGCAGCATCAACGCAACGTTTGGAGAGCCTGAATTGGTGGAAGGACTTCCGGGCGGTTTCATCTTTGCCCCGGCCATATCTCCGAATGGAGAAGAACTGGTACTGGTGACGGATTCAAATCCTGACGATCTTGCTCATTTTAAAATGACCAGTTATAAAAGGGCAACACCTGCTGATGGTTTTGCTATTCCCCCAACAGAGTATAAAGAACCCGGTACCGGACAATTCAGCAAAGATGGATTGCAGTACTACCTGTCAGTATACACACAAATGAATAAGTCGGTGATCCTTCGCGGAAGCCGCACCTCGCTGAAAGAACAATTTACCAACTGGGAAGAATTGAAACTGGGCCCGGCCGGTGTTTCTGTGGCCGGACAGCCAACAGTGAATGCAGATGGTACCATCCTGCTTTTCATCTCATCACCCAATAACAGCTGGAATGGAGACGACCTGGTATACGCCACCGATTTTGACCGCAACGATTTTGCCAAAAATGCCAATGTAATACCAGGTGAAAAGGTAACGCCGGCTGCAGCTGTAATGATCCAGGCAAAACTATATCCCAACCCGGCAGTACACTCCGTTACATTTGAACTGGTGGCAGAGCCCGGGGCTGAATATACCTTGTGGCTGGTAGACATGAACGGACGCCGGGTAAAACAACAACGCATTGTAGCAAGACGCAGCATCATAAACCTGGAAGGACTGACCAGCGGCATCTATATCTACGAACTAAGGGATGATACCGGTAAACTGGTGGCAGGAGGGAAGCTGGTGCGAACACAGTAATTAATTTGAACAAGACTAAGTAATTGAAACAACAGCCACGGAGGCTGTTGTTTTTTTTGTGCCCACTCCTTTTCATCAGCGGTTCGCTATTCCAAAAGAAATAAAAACAGGCATTGAGGCATAAATTATATCTTACAAGCTGATTGAATGGTAATTAGTTTACACCCAGAAAAAATATCGGCATTCTCAATGACACAGCAAAATGAACATACCGGGATAACAGCCCTCGATGCAGAACGGAAAAAACTGTTGCAGGAATATGATACGGCTGTTCAACAAATGACAGATGACCCGGTAAAAACAGAACATGGCGTGGCTTGTGAAGCGCATTTCCGAACTTTTCTGGAAAACTTCTTGCCTAAAAAATACGGAGTGACAAAAGGGTACATTATTACTCCAGATCTTGAATATGCCGGTCCGCTGGAAGAATGGGATATTATTATCTATGATGCCATGGAGTCGCCGGTCTTGTTTGTGCGCCAAAACCGTGATGAAGATGAAAAAGCCGGCAAGCGGGGCATACCCGTGGAATATGTAAAGGCTGTTATTGAAGTGAAGGCAAGCTTTAATAAAGTGAATGCAGAAAAAGCGAGCACTAAGCTGAACAAACTGGGTAAGTTTATCAAACCCCATGGCACCGGTGACAGCAGAAAAAGAGACTACCTGCAGGATACCTTTTGCGCATTTGCAGTGTTCTATGAAACAAAAGTGAAAGACGGAAAGGATTACAGGGATGCGTTGGGAAAACTGGCACCCTTATGGGTGGGACAGGATTTCCTGTTCTTTTCCGAAGCTTTGATCATCCGTGGGCAAACATGCCCTGAGTATTCAGGCAGGATATCTGCCATGTATTCTGGTGCAGATTCAATAGAAGAAAGGCTGGTACCCTGCTGCGAGGCCAGCAGCCCGTTTGAAAACAAAAAGATGAATATGAACGTGTTTGTCCTTTCCTGTGGATATGGACAGAATTCCTTTTGGTCATTTCTGCTAAGCATGATCCATAAGCTGAATGGAGAAAACCCGGATTATGAATATGTACCACAGCCTTCCACACTTACAGGCGGTTATGGCTACCGGAAGGGAAGTGAACTCACCAGGCTTTTCCCAAATGGTGCCGGCCACTGATGAAATGGCGCTTATATTTGGCAACAAAATTCATTTACAGCATGAAGAATATCATCATACTTCCGGTAATCTTATTTGGCCTGTATGGTTTTTCCCAGGAAAAGAAGGAGATCAACTATGGTGAATTGATGACTGAATGCACCAAAATGTCAGTTGATGCCGGGCATAACAAAATGGTGCTGTGGTTTCCTTATGATTACTGGGATGCAATAGCAAAGCAACCGGGTATGCCAAAAGCCTATGTACAGATGATCAAGGAGGAAATGAAGAACTACCTTATGTTTTGCCTGGCCGATTATACCAACAGATTGTCTGTAATTAAGTTCCGCACTGAAGAAGAAATACTGAAAACAATCAGGATTACAGATACTGCCGGGAATGTATTGAAACCGATCGACCCGGAGGATATGCCGTTGCGGGTAAAAGAAATGGTAACCTCATTTCAGCCCGCCTTTGAAAAATTGCTTGGCCAGTTTGGCGAAGGCATGCGCATTTTTATATTTGAAGTGGACCAAAAGGATGACAAACCGGTGCTGGACATTTACAGTAAGGGAGGCTTTACCCTGAGTTGGGAAGGCGCCAGTTTTTCATGGAAATTACCGTTGGCCGCTGTACTTGCACCAAAATATTGCCCCTTGGATAAAGAAGAAATGAAAGGAAACTGGAATTATTGTCCGTTGCATGGAGTAAAGCTTGATTAATCGGGGGAGCAATTGTGGTTGTTCCGGTCAGCAACCAGCCTTTTCACCACTGATAATATAATAACCAAATTGCCTGCGAAACATTCCCATGATCATCCCGAGCACGGGGCCGTATACATTATGCCACCTTTCCTTTTCCATACGAAGGGAACGCCGCTTCCATAGTTCATGAAGGAAGAATTTCAGGCAGGTAAACGGTACATACGCCACAGACGGAGCAATGCGCCAGCTTATTTCCCGGATACGGATATTCTTCATACCGTTCAGTTCAAGCTGCCTGACCATTTCAGTAAGTTGTGCAAACCCCGGCAATGCCCAATACCGGGATATTTTCTGGTGTAGGAATTCAAAAAGACGGGGGCGTTTGTCTGCTTTTTTCAGAAAGCCATCAGCAATACAGAAGCGGCCGCCAGGGCGTAATATCCTGGCCAGTTGCTGTACAAAAAACTGCTTCCCGTTTCCACTGGCATGACAGGCGCTTTCCACTGCATAAGCATGTGTAAAGCTGTTGTCAGCAAACTGAAGATGTTCAAAATTATCTTTCACTAAGTCCACCTGTGATTCCAGTTGCTCTTTGGTAATCAGTTCACGGCCTTTGTTCAATTGCGAGTCGACGATGGTAACGCCGGTTATCCTGGCATAGGGAAAACGCTTTGCAACATGGCGGGCTACAGTACCCATACCACAACCAAGGTCGGCGAGCAGGGCAGGGGAGCCGGTATCAATGGCGAGCTCATCCAGTACCACATCATTCATTTGCTGCAGCATTTTCTCCAGCCGGAAGATGTCGGTAAATGTTTTTACATAACCAAAGTGCATATTGAAATGGCGGCTCCACATGGCATAATCGGGGCCTGCTATGTCATAATAATCCCGGATGGCCTGGTAAGAATTTTGAGAAGTAACAGGTGTCAGCGGCGATAAGCCGTCTTCATCCTGAAGGGGGAGGTTGGCTTGTTTCATATAAAGAACTTTATAAGAACAAAGCTATGACAGAAATAATTATATTTTCAATAAATATTGAAAATTGTATAACTTTGACTCATAAATCAACAACAATGAAAGTAGTAATAGTGGGTGCGGGTTTTGGAGGACTGCGGCTGGCCCGCAAACTGAGTAATAAAGCCGGCTTTGAAGTGGTGCTTTTAGACAGGTTCAATTATCACCAGTTTCAGCCTTTGTTTTACCAGGTGGCCACGGCCGGGCTCGATGCAAGTAACATATCATTTCCCCTGCGAAAAGTATTTCAGCGAAGCAAGAATGTAAAGATCCGCCTGGCAGAGCTGAAACAGGTGTTGCCATCGGAGAACCGCATCGTGACCGACATGGAGAGCATCAGCTATGATGTGCTGGTACTGGCCACAGGTGCCGATACGAACTTCTTTGGTAATACTCAATTGGCTGAAAATGCCTTTCCAATGAAATCAACCGTGGAAGCCCTGCAGATACGACACCGGTTGCTGCAATTATTTGAAGGTGCCCATACCGAAACTGATACGGCTGAACTGCAGCGGATCATGAATATTGTGGTGGTGGGAGGGGGACCAACCGGAGTGGAAGTATCAGGCGCTTTGGCTGAGATGAAGAAATATGTTTTGCCAAAGGATTTTCCCGAGCTTGATTTTTCCAAAATGAATATTTACCTGCTGGAAGGCGGCAGCAAAACCCTCGCCACCATGAGCGAAAAATCATCAGTTCAATCCGAGAAATACCTGACCAGGCTGGGTGTGAACGTACTGACAGGAACACTCGTAAAAGATTATGACGGTAAAGACGTACTGCTGCAAGATGGCAAAAAGATACCGGCACGGACAGTTATTTGGGCGGCAGGTATTAAAGGTAATATTCCCAATGGTATTGATAAGCAGATGATAGCCAGGGGAAACCGGATAAAAATCAACAGGCATTGTCTGGTTGAAGGAACCAATAATATTTATGCTATTGGTGATCTGGCTTATATGGAAACGCCCTTGTATCCCGATGGTCATCCGCAGGTGGCCCCGGTTGCCATGCAACAGGCAGATTTGCTGGCGGGCAACCTCAGGTTGATGGAAAAGAAGTCGAACCCTTCACGCATGTATGAATTTGAATACAGGGATAAGGGTTCCATGGCTACCGTGGGAAGAAACCTGGCGGTGGTGGATGTGCCAAAGCCGAAACTGCATTTTGGCGGTTTCTTTGCCTGGCTGATCTGGATGGGGCTGCACCTGATGCTGATACTGGGTGTCAAGAACAGGTTTTTTGTTTTCAGCAACTGGTTATATAATTATATCACTTATGATCAAAACCTACGGCTGATCTTCAGGGAGTTCAACAGACCGGTAAAGCAGGAAAAAAACAGCGAGGCCCGGGAAAAGAAGGAATTAACCCTTTAATATATTGCGAGCCCTTACCCGGAAGGCTGCCGTTTCATGTTCCCAGCGGTCTTCCACAATTGTCTTTAGCTCGGATCTGATCTCCGGGTATATCGCAGCAAGCTTTTCCAGTATAGTGAGCGAGAATGCTTTAATTGCCACCTTTTCTGTTGGTGAGGCGATATAACTAAAGCATGTGTCCATTATTTCGCCATGACATCGCCTGGGTATATCTAAATGTTGAAGCAGCCTCACCGTATTACGCTTTACGGCGTTGTGGATACCGGGTTTCTTCAGGTTCTTCAGCAGCCGTCCGAAATGCTTGCGTATCAGTTCCGGGTGATTGATCACTGCATAACTCAATGGCCACGCAGCCCGCTGCACAACCCGGTACTCATCGTTGATAAATAAATCAAACAACTGGTCGAATCGCTCCTGGTTGTTACCAATCCATTTGCAGATCTTATTTGTCTGTGCTTTGGAGTGTTCGGCAAGGATCATATTTCGGAGATGCATAAAGCCTGAATTAAGTAGCTAAACTACTCATCCGTCTGGTATCAGGATATGATTTACTTGACCAATTGATGCAGACTTTTTCTCATAATTTTGCGTTATGTTACTTAGGTTAGCCGGTGTTGTATGTTTCATTACACAACACCGAAGCTAAGCAGGTATAAAAATAAAAAAGCCAAGTTGCCTCTCGAGTTGGCCCCTTAGCTTTGAGCATTGACGACCCAAGTGATCACCCTGTTTCGTCAATCTTTTTGATTCTCCGGAAGTGGAGAAGAGGCAGCATCTTGCGGGATGCTGCTTTTTTATTTTTATACCGCTGCGCGCCTATTTAACGATAACGGCAATTATAAGAAAACTACCTTCCACTGCGAATATACGGATTTTCCCATACCAACACCAATAAATTTAGCATTTTGGGAAAATCCGTATATTCGCAGTGGCAAAAGGCCCAAAGCTCTTTTCTTATAATTTACATTATGTTAAGTGAATGCATAAAAAGAAAAGACCGCTATATCAGCGGCCTCCCTTATATACTTACTTAATCCCCTCATAGGTTGTCATCCACTTCTTCTCCTCTGTTTCCCATTTTGTAAACTCCGGGGTATTGGGCTTTGCTTTCGATTTTTTGTAGGCATAAATGTCAGACAGGTAACTGCAGGCTTTCTT
>JAEUVM010000254.1 GCA_016787125.1 Chitinophagaceae bacterium
AGGGAGGGCAATAACCCAAGCCTGGGCATGTAGAAATTGCTCGGAGACCGCATGTAGTTAAACGTAAAGTCATCCGCATAATTATCGTAGTAAAAGAAAGGAGCAAGCGGGTTTTCGAGATCAATTGATTTGCTCCTGGCAATAACACTGATATAATCAAAATCTTCTGAGAGGGCAGCACGAAGGTCTTTTATACCCTGGTAATAGAGGCCGGTATCTCCTCCTTTAAATATATACTCACTTACCAGTGTGTAAGCAAAAACGAACAGCACCTTAAACACAAACCCGTGATAATATATATTCCGGATGTTTTTATTTGCCGGCCGTTCTGCCCTGCCCCTTACAACTATAAAGAGGATGAGCAGGCATAGCGGTACCAGGAAAACATCATTAACTGTAAAAAAACGGGCAGCCAGGTACATATCAGGCAAAGAGGTTCAAAAAGTGTTGTTTAGTGGCGATCACTGAATATTCAGATTCAATCTTTGTTCTGCTTTCTTCGCCGAATTTTTTACGCATCTCCGGGTTCTTCAGTAATTCTTCCAGCCTTTGCTCCCATTCCATTTCATCTTTTGCTGTAAACCCGTTTTTGCCATTTTCAACGATCACACTGTTCACTCCCACAGGTGATACCACCGCCGGTATGCCCAAAGCCATATACTGAATTGCTTTAAAGCCGCACTTACCTTTCTCTATCTCGCCATCCAGCAGCGGCATCACTCCCACATGAAATGAAAGAAGATCGTTTATTTCTGTTTCCTTATTCCATTGAATAAACCGGTAATCCTTTACCGGCAACTGAGGATCCTTATTGGCAATGATCACAAAGGTGAATGCATATTTTTCCTGCAGCCTGGTGATGACGGGCACCAATATTTCAAGATATTTCAAGGTGCTGAATGTGCCGGTCCAGCCGATAGCAGGTTTACCGGTCAGTTGCATCTGCACCCGGTTATGCTCTTTCTCCGTATCCACCACAGTAGGCACCACCTCCACCCTTTTGCAATAAGGTTTTGCAAAATCGGCGAGGAATTGATTGCCTGCCGAAACTTTATAAGCCATCCGGCAAATAGCTTTCACTTTGGAAAACCACTTTACATATTTTGCCAGCCTGTTGTTTTCAGAAGCCACCGGTATCCAGATGGCATCATCATAGTCGTAAATGATCTTCTTTCGCCACAATTTTGCAATGATCCACTCAAAAACAGGAGGACCTGCAGGGGCAGCTTCGCGGTGTATAAATACATAATCGTATTTACCGATCGTAAACATAAGTAACCATCTCCGTACAAAACCTACAAGAATAGCTGCTGCTTTCTGTAAAAGTTTCCCTTTGCTGAAAATTATTTTCCAGCCGCGAAGACTCAGGAA
>JAEUVM010000273.1 GCA_016787125.1 Chitinophagaceae bacterium
GCCAGTACATCACGCCAAACCTTAAACTCTTAAACCTTAAACATTAAACCCTAAAAAAGCCTCTCCTGGAAAAGAGAGGCTGATTATTCTACCACATGAAAAACTGTAAAAGGTCACCAGTTCCGAACCACATCCACCACCCGGAACCTGGCATTGGTTAAAATGAATTTTCTCATTAAAATCTGTTCCATCCTACTTGCTTCCTTTTTCTAATTTCTTGTTTTTTGTTTCTTGTCTCTTGTCTCTTGTTTCTTGTCTCTTGTTTCTTGTCTCTTGTTTCTTGTCTCTTGTTTCTTGCCTCTTGTTTCTTGTTTCTTGTTTCTTGTTTCTTGTCTCTTGCTTCTTGTTTCTTGTTTCTTGTTTCTTGTTTCTTGTCTCTTGCTTCCTGCTTCTTACTTCTTTCTTCTTTCTTCTTGTTTCTTGCCATTAAAACTTAGTACTCCTACTGTCCACCCTGTCCCACCCTGTTCTGCTCCTCCTGCGAGGCACTGTTGCGGCGGCGGGAATTATTCTGCTGGCCATTTTTACCAAAGCGATAGGTAAAGGTGGCCGTTACCTGGCGGTTGTCCCATTTGTTGCGTACCCTTGAATCAACAATATCGTATTCCGTGTGACCTTTATACCGCTGTATCCAGAAGGGATCACGGAGATTGAGGCGCACCGTTCCTTTTCCTTTCAACACCGTTTTCGATCCGCCAAAATTCACCACATACATCGGCTCATCAATATTCAACTGGTTCACCCCTTTGGCCCGGTAAAAGCCCGACATCTCCAGGGTAAAGCCCGGTTTGATGGTGAAGGTTTGTGTCAGGTTGATCATAAAAGAAGTAAAGGCCAGGTCGAGCGGCTTGTTTTCATAAATGCCTTTGTAATGGTTATTAAACACATTTACAAAAATGTTCGACATCCACCATTTGGTAACCGGCACCGGCGCAGTAATGGTGACACCGATATTAGTAAACCGGGCCACATTATCAGAGGTAAGATAAAGCAGGTCGCCATTGGGCTTTACCAGTTGGGAAATAACATTGGTGGTGTTATTATAATTCAGCGTGGTGATAAGCTTATTCTTAAATGAATGACTCAGTTCAATATTATGCGTCAGCTGCGGCAGCAGGAAGGGATTGCCTTTCCGGTACGACAATGAATCGAGGAAGTAGATGAAAGGGTTCAGATCCTGGTAATTCGGACGGGTAATACGGCGGCTGTAAGATACAGTGAATGTATTCGCCTTATCAGCCGCATAGCTTACAAAGGCGCTGGGAAAAAGATTGGTAAAGTTTCGGGTAAAGGTGGAATCATTCGTTACCTGGTAGCCTTTTGCATTGGTGTTCTCCAGGCGAAGACCAGCCTGCACTGACCATTTGCCAAACTGTTTATTAGCATTCAAATAAACCGCATTGATATTTTCATCATAAATGAAGTGATTGCTTCTTGCATCACCCACCCATTTGGAACCATCCCAGCGGGTATAATCCACTTCGTTGTCATTCTTTACAAAACTTGACTTCACCCCTGCTTCAATACGGCCGCCTTTTTTCAATGGGTGTATATAATCTGATTTGGCCGACCAGATACTGATCTTTGCCGGTAAGATCCCTTTCAGGATAAGCTGATTACCGGCCGCTTGCCAGCCGCCATCATAAAAGTCTGTCGTCAGCGTCATCCGCGATGTATTATCATAGGCAATAAAATCAACATCGGCAGTAAGTTCACGGCCGGTGGTATCAAACTGGTGGCGATAGTTGAAATTGCCGGTGAAGTTTTTAAACCGGATACGGTTGTCGGTTTGAGATACCATTACAGAAGTGGGAATATTATTCGCATCGGCAGTAGTCGTGATGGTACGGGGTGTGGGATGACCTGAAAAAGCGAATCCGCTTACCACCACACCAAATGTATTTTTCTTATCAGCGAAATAATCCAGGCCAAGTTTAAGTGTATGGTTATTGTTGCCGAACTTGAACTGTGTCTCCACATCACGATAGCCCAGCACATTCTTATCATTATCAAGAATACGGCGGTGAATATCAAGCTGGCTGCGTCCGCGGAAAATATTGGGGTTGTAATTGCCAAAAAAATTGAACTTGTTTTTTCGGTAATTAAAGTTGATACTGTTTTGCGATTTGGGTATTACATAGAATGTATTGTTGGCTTCAAAAAAGCTGGTGGTGATACCGGCCATGATGGAGCCATTAAAACCAGCCGTTTTACCCTTCTTTGTTTTAATATTGATAACACCAGAGTTACCAGCCGCATCAAATTTGGCCGAAGGGTTTGTCATGATCTCGATCTGGTCTATCGCAGATGCAGGCATATTCTTCAGCAGGTTGGCCAGGTCGGCAGGTGAAAGAAAGGTTTGTTTACCATCCATCATCACGATCACACCTGCCTTGCCGCGAAGACTGAGTATACCATCATTACTCACCATCACACCGGGTGATTTTTCCAGTACCTCCAATGCAGTAGCGCCGGCGCTGGTGGGTGATGCATCCACATTCACCACCGTTTTATCTATTTTGGTTTCAATAAATGGTTTCTTCGACTGAATGGTTACTTCACCAAGCCCTTTGGCTTCAGGAGCAAGGGCAAGTGGCTGCACCTGGTGTATATTGCTTTCACCGGAAAGAGAAAAAGCAGCGCTTCGCTTCCGTTCAAAACCCACTGCTGATACAGCAATGAAATATTCCCCTGCAGCGATATTATCCATCTCATACTTCCCATCCTTACCGGTGATGGCTGTGCGGGCCAGCACAGTATCGGCAGTACGCATCAGCGATACGGTAACGGCCTGCAGCGGATTGCCGGTGGCATCCTGTACCTGTCCGGCTACTTTTCCATTCTTATTTTGTGCAAATGACTGCACCAGGAAAAGTGCAAACACTACAGTGAGGAATTGATACTTTTTCATAAATACTAAAGTGGTTTTTGATTCAGCAACATAAAGATGAATCAAACCACCAGCGATTCCTGCTGAAATATGACAAGTTTCGTAGTTTTCCTGACGAAGGGTAATAATATGATGCGGATACATGAACGGTAAAAAACAAAGAAGAGTGAACAGATAAGAGATAAAAGTTAATTGTTCATGGCGGATGGTTCATCGTTCATAGCTGATGGTTGATGGTTTGTTATTTCTTTACATGTGCTGAGTATATGATATAAAAAATCCCAAACTCATAATAAGAGTTTGGGATTTGGCTGTGGAATTTGGAATTTGCTATTTGGAATTTGGAATTTGCTATTTGGAATTTGTTATTTGTAGTTTGCTATTTGGAATTTGTTATTTGCTATTTGGAATTTATGCAATTACTCTCCTGTCTTCACACGACTGCGTTCATCATCGGCACCACCGGTCTTTCTTTTTTGTGTATTGTTCATTTTTCCTTTGCTGAAGCGGTAGGTAAAGCCCAGTGCTACCTGGCGGGAATCCCTTTGCTGCTGGAAGGCGGCATCTATGCTGCCAAAGCGGCTGGTACCTTGTATTTTTTGGGTAAAGAAGATATCCCTGCCGGAAAGACGGAAGGTACCCTTGCCTTTAAATACCTGCTTCGAGATACCGATATCCACTTTTCCAAATGTTTCGATACGGAATACGCCTTCCACCATCGGTGTGGTGATAAAGCCGCTGAGTTCGGCGCCCCATCCTTTGTTGAACTTAAACTGGTTCGACAGGTTGGCCTGGAAGGTGGTGGCACCGATAGAGATCTGGTCACCATTTACGATACCTTTATAATGATTATTGTAAAGGTTCGTCCACAGGTTGGCACTCCACCATTTCTTTATCTGGCCGCCGGCATTTACTGAAATACCAAATTGTTTGCGGCTGGCGATATTTGATTTTTTTACATAGGTCTGGTTCAGGTCTGTGTATTGTTCCAGCACATCTTCGATGATATCGGTGGTGCTGCTGAAGTTCAGCGTAGTGGTCAGAAAGCCTTTATAGGTATGGCTCAGTTCCACGTTGTGTGAAAATTGAGGGCTCAGGTTGGGATTGCCTTGTTCAAATGTATATTTATCCAGGAAAGTGATGAAGGGGTTCAGGTCTTCATAGTCCGGGCGTTCGATCCGGCGGCCATAGTTTACCACAAAACTGTTTTTCTCATTCAGCTCATATTGCAGGTATACCGTTGGAAACAACTGCACATAGTTACGGGTGAAATTTTGTCCGGTGGTGATCTGTTTGCCTTTGGCATTGGTATGCTCGAGGCGGAGGCCAAACTGTCCGCTCCATTTCTTACCAAGCGGGCGGCTGTAGTTCAGGTAAGCCGCGTTGATGTTTTCATCATAGATAAAATGATTGCTACGGCCAAAGTCACGCATCCTTACCCCATAATGAATGCTGTCGTACACGGCATTATTATCTGTTTTGGCAAAACTTGTTTTAATACCTGCTTCCAGCTTAGCATTCTTTTTCATCGGATGAGAATAATCCATCTTAAAGCTGTAAATATCTATATGCTGAGGAAGGTCGCCATACAGTGTGTCTGATTTACCGGCGGGCATCCAGTCGGGACGGAAGTATTCATTCACCAGGTCCTGGTCACGGCTGCTGTTGTAGGTAAGGTAATCAGCATCCATGGTGAGTTCACGGCCGGTGGAATCAAATATGTGACGGAAGTTGAGGTTGGTACCGAAATGTTTCCATTTGTTATCGTTATTACTGTTGGAAATGGTCCGGCTTTGCAGCACCCTGAAAGGATCGGAGATGCTTACATCACTTCGGCTTCTGAAATAGCCCGGGTTGTAAAAACCATTCAGTACTGCACCGAGTGTTGTTTTTTTACTGGCAAAGAAATCTATACCTGCTTTGGCGCTGAATGTTTCCCCACCTTCACGCAACAGGCCCAGCTGGTCAAAATGTGACCGCACTTCCTTGGTGGTGTTGTCAATAAATTTCCGTTGTATATCAAGGTTCTGAAAATTCTTACGGTAATTGTAACCCAGGTTGGTAAACAGGTTTACCTTGTTTTTGCGGTAGTTGAAATTAGCCGACTCACTGATCTTGGGATAACGGCCCTGGCTGTAAGTGGAGGAAATGCTGCCACTATAACCAAACTGTTTTGTCTTTTTTGTTTTGATATTGATGATACCGCTGTTGCCTGCTGCATCATAGCGGGCGGGCGGATTGGTCATGATTTCCAGCTGATCGAGCTGTGCGGCATTAAGTGTGCGCAGATAGTTGGCCAGATCGGTACCGGATAGGTAGCTTGGGCGACCATCAATATATACCTGTACACCCTGTTTTCCCTTCAGGCTGATATTGCCGTCTTTATCAACAGTGATCCCGGGTGATTTCTCCAGCACTTCCATTGCCGTGGCGCCCACATTGGTGGCGGCTGCATCCACATTCACTACCATCCTGTCGAGCTTTTGCTCCACCAGTGGCCGCCGCGAGGTCACGGTTACCCCGGCCACTGTTTTAGCAGCAGGCACCAGTTCAATGGTTTTTAGAGTGATATTATTATTGGCAGTGGAAATGCTAAAGGTTTCGGAAATGCCCTTTTCATGCCCTACGGCTGTAATAGCGACAAAATAGCTTCCGGCAGGAACTCCCTCAAACTGAAAATTGCCGGTTTTGTCGGCAATACTCATTTTAGCCACGGTAGAATCGGCGGTACGGACAAGGGTGATGGTGGCAGATTCTACGGTCTTGGTATTGCCGTCTATTACCTTACCTGTGATTTTTCCCGTGCTATTTTGTGCGTAAACAGCTGGTAACAAAGCGGTAAGAATAAGTATCAACAGCACGATATTCTTTTTCATTGCATCTGGTTTTGCGGTTAATGTACTATAGTTTAATAATTACAGGTCAAAGATAGGTACTTTGCATTGCCAGTAACTATGTTTTAAATTAAACGGCTGGTTTCAGGGATGACCGGCCGTTGCTTGTTTGTTTGAAAGTGTGACGCTGGGCTGTGAACCGGGTTACTACAAGGCCACTTTTTGGGATAAGTGGGTAATATGCGAGATAAACGGCCCGAAGCAGTTTATAATCCAAATTCAGCCCGGATGGGATCATGGTAAGTGCGGCCCGATGTAAGCCGGGTACCTTCCTTATCATCGAGCACAAAAAGGTAACGGCCGTTAAAATGGCGGTGCATTTCCTTTATCCGGTCTTTATTAATGATGTAGGATTTCTGTATCCGGAAAAAATGGGCTGGCAGTTTGGTGATAAGTGCAGACAGAGACTGGTCGGTGATGTGCTTCTGTCCGTCGTAGGTATATATGTATACGTATTTGTCGCTGGCTTCGAGGTAGCTGATATTTTCAAACCGTACCAGGTTTATCCGGTCGCCGGTACGGATAGGCAGGGCGGTGGCTTTTTGCGGCGCCTGGAACTGCCGGATGATTTCCTGAAGGCCCGTAACATCAATGGCGGGCTGATGACGTCCGAATTGCTTCAGTTTGGCAATGCTTTGTTCCAGCCTCTCTTCTTTGATCGGCTTGAGCAGGTAATCAATAGAGAAGGTTTCAAATGCCTTGATGGCATATTGTTCGTATGCTGTTGTAAAAATGATGTTGGGCTTTACCGTCAGCCTTTCAATTACTTCAAAGCCTGTAAGGTCGGGCATTTGAATATCGAGGAAGATCACGTCAGGCTTTAGTTCTTCCACCATGGCGATGGCATCTCTCCCATTGCCCGCTTCACCGATCACTTCTATCACCTGGTGATACTCCTGCAGCAGATTTTTCATCAGCCTTCTTGCGGCTGGTTCGTCATCTATTACCAGGGCCCTGAATACCTGATTCATCCTTTACCAGTTTATGAATATAAATGGATACTGCTTTCTCCGGTGTGTTGCTGTAATGCATTTCATAGTTGCCGGGAAAAAGCAGGTCTAGCTTATC
>JAEUVM010000291.1 GCA_016787125.1 Chitinophagaceae bacterium
TTGATGTAATCGGGATAGATGGTTACATTGCCCACATAAAATTGTTTCAGTTTGTTGCTGTCAGTAATGGGGCGGAGCCTGATCTCAAGATTGGCTTTCGGATTTTCCCTTCGTTCCTTTATCTTTTGCAGGAGCAGCAGTTGCTCAAACGGATCGGCGGTTGGATTGAGTAATGAAATGTCAAGTGTATCCCACAAGCCATAGAGGTCATCCCGGCCAAACTTCATATAGCCTCTTTCACGGTAGTATTGAACCAGCCGGTCTAATTCAAGCGAGATATTTGATTTGGCAAAAGGGTCGCCTTCTTTTATCACAGCTTCGGCCTGGCTGGTTGAGGCAAGCCGCTGCAGGTTGCTGTCACGCAGGTTGTAGGCAAATGAATCAATCCTTACCACTTTACCGGGTGCAACGGTAAAATCAACTGTGGTGCGCATCTGGCCGTTGTTCAGTGTATCGATCCGGGCCTTGTAGGTAATGGTATCGTGAAAATAACCAAGCGAATTAAGCAAGGCCCGCATATAGAGCACTGATTTTTCAGCGCTGCTGGTATCATACACAGGCGGCGATTTCATCACGCTGAAAAAGACCTTTGATACCGACCTTGAACGCATACTGTCGTCGAGCTGGCTTTTCAGTCTTGATCGCAATAAATCAAGGGAATCTCTTGAAAAGTTGCCTTTTACATTGATATTTGTCTGGTAAACAAAAGGCCTGTCCTTCCTGAAGTTTTTTACCTGCACGCCACAGGAGGACAGAAATAGCGCCGCCGCGGAGGAAAGAAGAAACAGAAGTGGAATGAAGGCTGGGCGGCTTTTTGACATAATAAAAGAATGCAGTGTATGCTGTCGAAATCAAAGGTCAAATATATCCAAACTTTAGGCCAGAAAAAATTCAGGCAGGAGGAAGGTTTGTTCATTGCCGAAGGCCCCAAAGTGGTGAGTGAACTGCTGTATGCCCGCCATTCTTACATTACTGAAATAATGGCATTGCCCGACTGGCTCCGGGATAATGCTGAACTGACTGCAGGGATAAGTTGTACCGAAATCAACGAAGCTGACCTGGAGCGGATATCGCAACTGTCTACCCCAAACCATGTGATTGCCGTGGTGAAGCAATTTGATACCAACACAATACCCGTTGCTGACGGGCAGCTTACACTGGTGCTGGATAATATTCAGGACCCCGGCAACCTCGGCACCATCATACGTATAGCTGATTGGTTTGGACTGCAACAGGTACTATGCAGTGATGATACCGTGGATGTTTACAACCCCAAAGTGGTGCAGGCTACCATGGGAAGCATTGCCAGGGTGAATGTTCATACCCTTAACATTGAAGAATGGATCAATGCACAGCAAAATATTCCTGTGCTGGCTGCCGCACTGGATGGAAAG
>JAEUVM010000331.1 GCA_016787125.1 Chitinophagaceae bacterium
TTGAATTTCAAAACGAATAATCATGAAATCTATAAAATTGTTCTCACTGGCTGTCTGCTGTATAGCCTTCACCTATGGTGCTGCTGCCCAGGCCACTACTGAATCATTCAAAGTATCCGGCAACTGTGGCATGTGCAAAACAAAAATTGAAAAAGCCGCTAAGGATGCCGGTGCCACAGAAGCAAACTGGGACCAGGAGTCTAAAATGCTTACCGTTACTTACAGTTCTTCCACCACCAATACAGCTAAGATCCAGAAGAAAGTGGCTGGAGTGGGATATGATAATGCTGGATTCAAGGCAAGTCTTGAATCATACAAGAAACTGCACGGCTGTTGCCAGTACGATCGGGAAGACAATGCCGCAAAAACATCCTGCTGCTCCGAAAAGTGCAGTGATAAATGTGAAATGAAAGATGGCAAATGCACCGATATGGCCGCCTGTAAAGAGAAAGGTTGCTGCGGCGGTCATGAAGGTAAAATGGATTGCTGCAAAGATGGCAAGTGCACAAAGGCTGGTCACGACGGAAAAGACTGCTGTAAAGGTCACGAAGGTAAAATGGATTGCTGCAAGGATGGCAAATGCAGTATGCCTGGCCATTCCGGTAAAGATTGTTGCAAAAAATCATAATTCACGCTAAAATGAAGCAAATGAAAAAGTGGGTTATGATACTGGCAATGGCAATGCTGGCCGGAAGGGGGGAAGCCCAGTTTAACAAGGCTACGCTCCAGGCTACAGGCCTCACCTGCGCCATGTGCAGTAATGCAATAAATAAAGCCCTGCAAAAAGTACCTGCGGTGGAATCTGTCCGTTCAGATATAAAGAACTCCTCATTCAATATTGTTTTCAAAGAGGGTGTTGAATTAAATATAGACGCTCTTAAGGAAGCAGTGGAAGATGCCGGTTTTGCTATCGGCAGTTTGAAACTGACCGGCAGCTTCAGTGATGTGAAATTGCCAGCAGGACAGCATGTAAAGCTGGGTAACCAATATTTTCATTTCATGGATGCAAAAACCGATGTGCTGAACGGTGAGAACACACTTACCGTGATGGACAAGGATTTTATAACCTTGAAACAGTTCAAAAAGATCAGCGCAACTGAAAAAATGCCTTGCCTGCAAACGGGTGTGGCAGACAGTTGCTGCGAGAAAGAAGGGGTACCGGCTTTAGCAAGGGTTTATCATGTAATGATGTAACAAATCGCCTGCTCCTGCACTTGCGGGAGCAGGTTTTTTATTCTATGTATAAACAGCGATTCAGCATTCTCGTCATGTTCTTACTGGGTATTCAGGTATTGACCTATGCCCAGCCCCGCCAGGGACAGATGGCAGCAGAAATAGCCTTGCCCTCGGTAAATGGTGATACCATCAGGCTTTCTTCTTTGAAAGGGAAAGTGGTATTACTCGATTTCTGGGCATCCTGGTGCGGCCCCTGCAGGGTATCGAACAGGAACCTGGTGAAGATCTATTCAAAATACAAGGCCAGCGGTTTTGAGATACTCGGTGTGTCTATTGATGATGAAAAAAGCAAATGGAAAAATGCCATTAAGCAGGATAAAGTAACCTGGCTGCAGGTAAATGAAGCCGGAGGCTGGGAAGCCGGTGTGGCTCAAACATGGGGCATCAATGCAATACCAACCTCATACCTTATCGATAAAGAAGGCCGCCTGCTGGCCATGGACCTGGAAGGCAAAGAACTGGAGAAAGCGCTGAAGTACCTGCTGGATAAATAGCGTTTCTTTTATGCAAAAATATTTATTCTTCCTTGTGCTTTACATTCTATCCGGTAATGCAAAGGCACAGGAACTGTATGTGTATACAGAGCCGGCATCGAATGTGCCGGCAAAATCAGTCAGTGTGAAACTGATGGATCGCTTTGTAACAAGCGACAATATTTACAACCGCTTTTCCCATCGGCTGATGCCACAGATTACAGCAGGGCTGAGCAAAAAAGTAATGCTCAGGGCAGGGGCCAGCTTTTCCAATATGCATACCACTGATTTTCGTTATGAATCGGTAAGTCTGTATTTGAAGTACCGGTTTCTTTCCAGTGATGAATTGCATAAGCATTTCCGGATGGCTTTTTTTGCCAATGCCTCTGCCACAAAGGCGCCTTTTCATTATGATGAAATATCCCTTTCCGGCGATAAGGGCGGGATAGAGGCAGGGATTGTTGCCACCCAGCTTTGGCATAAGCTGGCTGTTTCCAGCACGGTAACGCATACACAGGCATTACATAAATCGAGATCAGATAAGGTGCTTTATGTACCAGTCCGCAGTTACCAGGCCATGAATTACTCTTTGTCGGCCGGTTACCTGGTTTTTCCTAAAGAGTACACTGACTATAAGCAGGTCAACCTGAACCTTTACCTCGAAATTTTTGGCCAGCAATTGCTTGATAAAAAAGGCAGCTACTTTGATATGGCACCAGCCGTACAACTGATCTTTGGCAGCAATACCCGCCTGAACCTGGGTTACCGCTTCCAGGCGGCAGGCAACATACAACGCATGGCAAATTCGGGATGGCAGCTAAGTGTGGAGCGGATATTTCTCAACGCATTGCGTAATTAATTTCACTTATTACAAATTAGCAGAACGGCTTATGGCCGTTTTTTTTTGCCGGGAAACCGAAAAGGGTATTATATTTGTCTAACAATATTTTTAGACAAGACTAAAAAATGTATTAGTCGACTTGAAAATGAAATCCTTTTTTTTATACCTGGCAATGTTTTCAGCGATTCTGGCTTCTGCACAACAGGAAGTTAAGGGCAGGGTGATCAACCAGCAAACAGGTGAGCCGGTAGCGGGTGCCACTGTATTGGGGAAAAAATCCGGCCTGGCAGTGGTAACCGATGCAAGAGGATATTTTGTGACAGACAAATCGGATACGGTATTACAAATAACAGCGGCAGGATTTGAAAAGAAAGAAATTTCTTCCGGTGAAAAAAAGGAACTCCTGGTCTCCTTAACGCCTGTGGAGGTGGAAATGGATGCTGTGGTGGTATCTGGTACTTTACGACCCGTAAAAAAGCTGGAGAGTCCTGTACCGGTGGAAGTATATACCACGCAATTCTTAAAGAAGAATCCGGCGCCAAGTATTTTTGAATCACTACAAAATGTAAATGGCGTACGTCCACAGCTTAACTGCAGTGTATGCAACACCGGCGACATCCATATCAACGGACTGGAAGGTCCATACACCATGATCACTATTGATGGCATGCCGATCGTTAGCAGCCTTGCATCTGTGTATGGGTTGTTTGGCATTCCCACACAACTTATTGACCGGGTGGAGATCGTAAAAGGTCCAGCTTCCGGTTTATATGGTGCAGAGGCAATTGGCGGGCTTATTAATATCATCACCAAATCACCGGAGAAAGCGCCAGCCTTCACCGGTAACTATATGGCCACTTCGTGGAATGAACATAATATAGATGCAGGTGCCAAATTTAAATTGGGGAGTAAGCTTTCCTCCCTGCTTGGCATAAACTATTTCAATTACCAGCATCCGTTTGATAAGAACAACGATCGCTTTACCGATGTGACTTTGCAACACCGTATTTCTGTATTTAATAAATTAAGCCTGGCCCGGCCACAAAACAGAACAGCCACACTCGCAGCAAGATACTTTTATGAAGACCGATGGGGCGGCGATACCCGCTGGAACAAATCTTTCCGTGGCGGAGACAGCATATACGGTGAAAGTATCTATACCAGCCGATGGGAAGTAATGGGAAATTATCAGCTTCCTTTAAAAGAAAAAACCTTTTTATCCTTTTCTGTTACCAATCACAACCAGGATTCTTATTACGGCACCACACCCTATCTTGGAAAAAATACAATTGCTTTTGGCCAGTTGCTTTGGGACAAACAGGCTGGCATCTCACACCAGTTGCTTACAGGATTGACGGCCCGTTACAATTATTATGATGATAATTCAACTGCTACCGCTGATACGCTAGCAGGACAGAACAGGGCGGAGAAATATGTGATTCCCGGCGTTTTTATGCAGGATGAGTGGAAAATGAGCAGCCAGCATCTGTTGCTGCTCGGCCTGCGCTATGATCATCACCCGGTACATAAAGGCATCGTTACACCGAGACTGGCGTGGAAATGGACCTTGCCCGATAACCAGGCATTGCGCCTGAATGCCGGCACCGGCTTCAGGGTAGTGAGCCTCTTTACAGAAGAGCATGCAGCCCTTACAGGAGCAAGGGGCGTTGAAATACTAGAATCCCTGAACCCTGAAAGGAGCTATAATGTAAACCTGAATTATACACGCAGCCTGCGCTGGAAGAATACATCACTTACCATTGACGCGGCAGCCTGGTATTCTCATTTCACCAACCAGATCATCGC
>JAEUVM010000377.1 GCA_016787125.1 Chitinophagaceae bacterium
TTCATACGATACCATTTGAGAGGCGCCACGGATGGCCGCCATCAGCGAAAATTTATTGTTGGAAGCCCAGCCCCCGATCATGATGCCATACACCCCCACACTCACCACGCTGAACACCAGCAGGATGCCCATATTCACATCAGCCACCTGCATGGGAATCACACCACCACTCTTTGTAACAAACGGAGCCGCCCACGGTATCACCGTACTGGTAACAAGTGCAGTAACCATTGCCAGACCAGGACCAAGAATAAACAGCATTTTATTGGAAGCCAGCGGAATGATCTCTTCTTTAAAAAACAGTTTGCCTCCATCAGCCAGGGGTTGCAGAATACCAAAGGGGCCAGCCCTGTTGGGTCCACGGCGGTCCTGCAGCCAGGCAGCAACCTTTCTTTCTGCATAGGTGGTATACATGGCAATAAAGAAAGAGAGACCGATTATACAAAGTATAAGCGCCGCTTTACCAAGAATAAACCACAGGTCTATAGATAATAAAAACATAATAAAGAATTTAGACTACCTCCATACTCTTACTTTCACCTTGCAAACCACATCCCCACAGGGATTGGCGGATTGTAAAAACTGCCAGGGAGTCCATTCATTGAATTTCATAACCGTTGACTTGCCCCCACTTTCCATTCCAAAACCAAATCCATAGAATCTCTTTTCAATAACCTGCCGCTCACCGATCCTCACTTTTTCCATGTGATACAAATCCTCACTGTCAGCAAACATCTCCAGGCAAATCGAGAGACCATCTTCTGGCATGTGCAATCCTTTGTCTTTTAAATCAAAGGTCACCCATCCTTTTCGCTTCGTGTCGTTTATAATGTTCTCCATCAGGTAGTCTGCCACGGGTAAAGAATCTTTTCCAAGTGTATAGATCCTCAGCCTTACCGGAATACCATTCTCTTCACCTTTGGTATTATAAAACGACACAGAAAGTATCTCAGCCTTTCTAAACCTGCCCTCCGGATAAACGACCCGGCCCATTGCCTGCACCAAAATATCACTAAACCCCATACTGCAATAACCCCCGAATAATGATGGGGTTTTCCTGGTGCCCCAAACTTCCACCTCACCTTCCCCTTTTACTAATACGATCTCCGGTAAAAGAGGAAATTCCCTGATCAAAACAATATTGTCACTGCCATCATATACCAGCTCTCTCTGTTTGTAACCTATTGCCGAAAAGAGTATGGTATCTCCGGCTTTGATTTTACTCAGCAACCTTTCACAAAAGAACCCGTTACTGTCACTCACATAAAATGATCTGTCCTTTTTGATAGTTCCGCTCACATACTGTACTGGCTTATCATCAGCATCTGTCACACGGATACATGTTTTCTGACAGAAAGAGTTGTTTTGGAAATTAATTAAAAACAATAAAATCCAATATACTCTCATTTTACTTTCCTTGCTCAAACGTCTTACTAGTAACCGGTCCCGGCAACGAAGCTATTTCCACACTGTTCACATCGCTGATGTCGTGAATATCCATCAGCAGCTTCGGGTCGCGGCCACCCATTACTTCCGGCACGGTTTCCTTTGGTTTCTGCAATCCGATGTAATGGCCCTGCGAAATAACGGAATGACGGCTGATCTTTGTCGGACCTTCTATCACCCAGTCATTC
>JAEUVM010000378.1 GCA_016787125.1 Chitinophagaceae bacterium
GGTGTTATCCATTTCCTGTTCACCCCGCCCTTTGCCTGTTATTTACCCGTTGTGGATGTGATGCTCTTCATCTGCCAGGTATCGTTGATCTTTTGAAAGGTGGACGTCCAGGCATAAATGGTCTGTTCTTCCTTTCCTTCATTTGTTTTCAGTGTAACCCTTTTGTTTACATGCACAATGGCTGTTTTCAGGTCGTCTGAAACCTGTATCACGGGCGGCTTTATGTCATCCCATTCAATAAAAGTGACAGCATTGAAGTATCCCTCGAAGCGTTTGATAAGGGCCTCCTTCCCCGGCTTTTCGATCTTACCATTTCGTATTTCGGTAAAATCATCCGCCATGATGGATACAAGCAAAGGTGCATCCCGGTCAAAATGTGCCTTGCGCTGCAGGTCATGCAATGCCAGTAATTTTTTCAGTTCAATCACTTTTGCCGGCATAGCAAAAACAGATTCATCTACCCGGTTGATACGGATGGTATGAAAATTCAGAACAAATTTCCCCAGCTTATCGCTGAAGGATACTTTAGCCGGCAGCAGCAACCGTCCTGTCTTTTTCCACTCAATGATCTCCAGCGTGATCGTTTCCGGTTTTTCACTGAACGGACTTAAAATAATAAAGCCCAGCAGCAGGTTGGTGTTTGGGTCAAAGAACAGGGAGGCTGTCTTACCCAGTTCATCTGTTGCAGAAAATTTAAGGGCCTGCTTTCCGATGAATTCTTCCCTGACTGCAGATTTTATATCACGAAACCTTTCAGTGAGGTGGATGGCTATCCATTGCAATTCGTGGGATCGCCACGCAAAGGCTGTGTTCCGGGTTTCTATTACTGGCTCCGGGCCGTTTGTCCAATAAGTATCGCCATTCACTATCCCCGTATAATCCGGTTTGTTTTCCCGCATTTGCCGGAAGATCGTTTTCCTTTCAAGGGCTGAGAACATTTCAGTCTGGTACAAGCCATTGGGCCCGCTGCAATCTGCCAGGGAATAGATATTCTTTACCCGGTCAATATTGTATTTTCCGCCAATGGCCTTGAAATATTTTTCCAATTGCAGGGAAGCGCTATCCTGTGCAGGCAGTGCAGTGGTGAGGAGCAGCAACAGGGAAAGAGGAATGAGTTTCATATTTCAAAGCACATAAATGTAGAGAAAAACGCATTGGCTTAATTGTCTGCATGCGCTCATTACTAAAATACGGTTACGGTTTTTTTGGCGTTGAGAAACCTTAAACCTTAAACTTTAAACCTTGCACCTTGCACCCGCATCAATCCCCCAAAAAATCATCCAGATCTCTCCGCTCTTTTTTTGTCGGCCTTCCAATTTTACTCGGCCGCTTACCGGTATGAAAACTGGCCGCCTGGTATTGAAGCCGTTGGAGTTCTTCTTCCGGGGTAATATCTGTGTAGTATTTTACTGCTTCTGCATATTGTACACGGTTATACAACAGCCCGGTTACTTTTATCCGCCACCGCCGGGCCTCTGTCTTTATTTCATATTCATCACCGGCACTCACCTGCCGTGAAGCTTTGGCAGCAGCGCCGTTGTATTTTACCTTACCAGTATCACAGGCCGCTGCCGCCAGTGTTCTTGTTTTAAACAGGCGGATGGCCCACAGGTATTTATCGAGGCGCAGTTTTTCTTTAGAAGTTGTCATTTCTTTTTCTTCTTCGATTTCTCGTGCAGCAGTTCTTTCAGCTTGTCGAAAGGAACGGGGAAAAACATGAACATTTTCTCCGGGAAAAGGTACAGGTGTTTTTTGGGTACCAGATCGGCAAACAACACGGTATAGAAGTATATTTTATGATAGGCATCAATGCCTACATTGTCCACCACGATCTCCTTTATATTCTTGAATTTCCTGAAAAAGAAATCCATATACTCCTTTTCCTTTGGTGAAAGATTGCCGTTTATTTCGAGTTCTTCAATATCCCCCGAGTCAGACAGGTTCAGTTCCACATACCCGTTATACAGTTTATCAGGGTCGTTGAAATATTTCAGGATAGAAGGCGTGTTCAGCGAGCTGAGCACGCCCATAAAGGATGCTTCAAAGGTGGAGTCTTCCACATCAAAAGTTGGTGCCTGCCGGTTTACCAGGTATTCCAGCAGGTCTTCATCATCATTGGTATGGCGGAAGGTGGTCCGGTCTTTCTGGAAAAATTCGGTGGCCCTGAACTTGGTAAACTGCCACGGGGTAAACTGGTCATGCCGTTCGCTTGCCTTATACGTATCCCATACTATATTGTCAGGCAGGTAGGTGGTACCCTTTTTCAACACCCCGTTTTCAAACTGCTCTTTTATCACCAGGTCATATTTTTTTATTGACGACACATAGGTGAGGTATTTCCACGAACCAGTCTTTTTCCCCTTTGAAAATTCACCTTCCAGCCTGATGTGCTGCTGGGTATTTGCCACTGACATATCCATTACAAACTCTCCCGTACTGTCTTTCAATAATACCTTTCCAGTGCTGTCAATATAATCGTGTACCACAAAATTGAAACCATCGCCTGCAAAATCCACCCGCAGCTTCAGGCCTTTATTATTGGGGTGATAATACTCCCATATACCTGCCTGCTGGTTGGCAATGTAAAGTCCCTGTGCCTGCGGGCTGCCATCGGGGTAGAAAAACCAGAAGGCGCCGTCTTTTTCACCGATGGAAGAATAATTGCCATCCATCTGCAGTTTATCATCCATGTAATAATCATACACCCGTCCCTGGTAAAACCAAAAAGTGTCAATCACTATACGGCCAAATCGGTAATAGCTGGCAAAAGGTTTTTCACAGATCTGCCAGCGGGAATTATAGTACAGGGTGTCTTTGCGCTGTGCTATACTTTGTTGTGTAATGAGCAGGAGCAACAGGAAGCCAAGGATACGGATAGCGGGCAAGCGCAAACAGTGTGAAACATTGCGGGTATGAAAACTTGTTTTCAAGCTATCAAAATGATTTAAAGGCAGCAGTAATATCCTTCTTTACTTTTTCCCACGACAAACCGGGCAACAAAACTTCCGGTTGTTCAGACATTTCCGCCTCTTCAAAGTACAAAATACTTTTATGCAGAAAGATCAGCTTTTCCTCGCCATACTTTTGAATAAACAGATCAGCAAGTTGCCTGGCCGAATAATGCTGCAACAGCATCCATATATCATACATATCTTTCCTGGTGCCTCTTTTGCAAATGGCAAACTGCTTCATGGCCGCAATATCTTCAATGGAAAACATCCTGATACCCTCAGTTGTCTGCACGGGGGCCAGCAACTGAAAAGGATGAAATACCAGGTCCGTCTTCACCGGCCCGATATTGCAGAACAGCATGCTCCGGTTATTTCCCCTGTAAACATAATTGTCGAAATCCGCAGTAAGGTCATTATCCAGATCAGAAGGCACAAATGTTTTCGTGGAAAACAAATCAATATCAATACTTTTTCTATGCCCATAATGAAGAGACAGCGCCGTTCCCCCAACCAGCGAAAATGACGACAGGTAGTTTTTCCCCAGCAGGTTCAGCATCAGGTTATGAGTAACCTCATCAATAGTATTCAGGTGCAACATTGATGCTTGTATAGGGGATTTCTAAAATGATTGAAAGGTAATTGGCAGTCTTACTGTCAAAACTGCGGCTTTTCAAAACGCTGCTTTTTATCTGGTCTTTGGTATACCTTGAAAAAACGGTGTTCACTTCTTTTGTCAGTCCTCTTTGCAGCACCCGCTCAATAATATACTGCATACTCCGCTCCCAGTCCAGTTTCTCCGGATCGGTATCCCAGAACAGGCTTTTATCAAACGCTTCCGATACTTTCATTTCCTAAAAATAAAAAATCCCGGCGGTATGGCGCTGGGATTTTTATTGTTGGTTGTTGATTATTAATTACTGATTATTGATTATTACCGGAGTATCTGAAAGTCCCACTTTGGATTTGTTATTTGCGTTTTCTTCTTTGGAATTTCTTCCTGGAATTTGTGATTTGTTATTTGGGATTTTTCTATTGGTTTTCAGCAAAGTATTTATGAAAATATGGGATCGTTTCAATGCCCTTATAGTAGTTTTCAATATTATACTTCTCATTCGGGCTGTGCAGGTTGTCATTATCCAGTCCGAATCCCATAAAGATGATCTTGATACCGAGTTCCCTTTCCAGGATTGAACAGATCGGAATACTGCCACCCCCACGTACCGGGATGGGTACTTTGCCAAAAGTGGTTTCCAATGCTTTGCTGGCCGCTTTATATCCTTTGCTGTCTATCGGCGTCATATAAGGTTCGCCGCCATGATGCAGCTCAGCCTTTACCTCCACACAGGAAGGGGCGATTGATTTAAAATAATTCAGCAGCACTTCCGTCATCTTATCACTTGTTTGATTGGGTACCAGCCTGGCAGATATTTTGGCAAAAGCTTTTGCCGGCAATACCGTTTTAGCGCCTTCACCTGTATAGCCACCCCAGATGCCGTTCAGTTCCAGTGTGGGCCGGATGCCTGTACGCTCATAAGTGGTGTAGCCTTTCTCACCCCACAGTTCTTTGATGCCGATCTCGTCTTTGTATTCCTTTTCATCAAAGGGTGCCCGGTTGATCAGTTCTCTTTCTTCGGGAGTGGCCACCACCACATCATCATAAAAACCGGGGATGGTGATATGATTGTTTTCGTCATGACAGCCCGCAATCATCTTCGCCAGTATGGTAATAGGGTTGGCCACTGCACCTCCATAGGTACCGCTGTGCAGGTCGCGGCCAGAAGCGGTTACTTCCACTTGTATATAGCTCAGTCCGCGGACACCCGTATCCAGCGAAGGATTCTCCATACTGAGCAGGGAGCTGTCGCTTATTAATATTACATCGGCTTTCAGCAACTCTTTATTAGCGGCCACAAATTTTCCAAGATTAGGGGATCCCACTTCTTCTTCCCCTTCTATCAGGAATTTGATATTGGTGCTCATGGTATTGGTCTTCGTCAGTATCTCCAGTGCTTTAACATGCATGTAAAACTGTCCTTTATCATCAGCGCTTCCGCGGGCAAACACTTTTCCATCCACGATGGTGGGTTCAAAGGGCGGGTTGGTCCACAACTCCAAAGGCTCTGGTGGCTGTACATCATAGTGCCCGTACACCAGCACTGTTTTCCATTCGGGGTTTACGATCTTTTCACCATATACCACGGGGTGGCCATCGGTGGCCATTACTTCGGCTTTATCACAACCGGCGGCAAGCATACTGGCTTTTACCGCATCGGCACATTTCAGCATATCGGCTTTGTGTTCACTCTTGGCACTGATAGAGGGAATGCGGAGCAGGTCCATCATTTCATTTAAGAAGCGATCTTTGTTATTATCCTGGTAGTCTTTCCAAACTTGTGACATATTGTATAGTTTTTGAAGAAAACGAAGGTAAGCGGTTTTGGGGGAATG
>JAEUVM010000400.1 GCA_016787125.1 Chitinophagaceae bacterium
GTTACGGAGTCGCCAAAAAAAGAGTAAAACTTATCGCAGTCTTTATCAAAGTACGTCTTAACAACCGATGTAAAAAACGACCTGGCCCCTTCTTTATTATCCTGTGCAAAGCCATTAATGGTGAAAATTGTAAGGATAAGTATGTTTAGCAGTGTCTTCATTCAAATTAGTCTTTATGCACGGCTTTATGCTGAAGTTGAATCAGATTTCCTTTGCACAAACCGCTACGGATAAAATTGCCAAGCTCAAGTTAGCCACAAAAGCCGAAAGTTATTCATCTGCCCGAATGTAAACAAGTTTGTACAAATATCTCTCTTGCAATCCCTGGCCCGATATGCATAAACCTATTGCTAGCCACTGGAATTTGTCAAAACGAAAACTGTAGCCATTTGTTGCTTTCTTCTTTGTCCACTATTTCAAGCATTTCGAACCTTCCTTTATTGATTTTGCGTACTCGCTTTATTTTGTCTGGCTCCACAAATGCTATATCATAGGTACATCTCCCGATTTCCTTCCATCGCCCGCCTTTCAACGAAAAAGCCACCAGTGACTTAAAGCGGCTTGCACAACTCGACATATAGATACAAATCTCTGATGCCCCGTCTTCGTCAATGTCGCTTATAGAAAACAGGTTATCGGGATGACAACAATAAGAGTCGGTAAACAGTCGTGGCAATTCGGGGTCAAAAAAGTAATAGGAATCTCCCTCCTCACAAAAGTTAAATGGTGGCAATACAATAACAGTATCGGAAACATTGTCACCATTAATATCACCAAGGCCTTTAACGCCCTTAAATCCTGTACGCAAGGTTGAATCTTCGTAAGTTAAAACACCACAAGTGTCCGGCTGATAAGCATCAATGTATTTTTGCAGAAGGGAGGTCTTACCAGTCAATAAAGTGTCGCCAATAAACTGCAAATTTTGTCTTAGCTTAATTTCCATACTGTCCTTATTCACTTTCTGCGTATGGTCAGTCGTGACAGATTCAGTTTTATTACTTGCCTGATTTCTGCAAGAACATAGCAAAATTGCCCAGACGAAATAAATAGCAATTTGTTTATGATAAATCACGGTATTCTAGTTGAATTCATTTCAATTTTTGCCGTTGAATTCCTTGGTTACTTCAATTTGTCCTACAATATTGCTGTTAAACTCTTCCAGTTCTTCTGCCGGCACCCACAATTCATTGTGTACTTCTCCACCCACATTTTGTATTTCAAACTTGCTTACATACCCGGTCTTAACGGCAAACTTTGTCACAAAGCCCGAACCCGAAGCGGGAACATTCCAGTCCCTCGCAATTTGAATTGCATACTCTTCATTCATTACCGGGTAAAAAATTGGCTGCTCCGGAAGCCTCGGTGGAAACTTTCTCCATCCCGATTCCTCAATTAATTTCAATTCTTCGGGCCCAACGGGTCTGTAAAGTATTGTAAGGTTATTTGTCTCCATTGTTATCCAGGTAAGTGTCTGTAATGATGGCTTGGTAACAGATTCCTTCTTGTTGCTGGTGTTTGTACACCCTCATGAATTTATTTAGCTGAATTTAAGCACAAAAGCCGAAAGCTGCCGGGTTCTTACTTAACGATGGCGGGGTGAGAAAAATTGTGACTTTCCACTTGCCTTGCCACACTTACGCCAGTCCTCCTGCAATCAGCCCCTTCCTTTAACCGTCGACCAGGATACCAGTTGGCTGATCTCCCACAAAATAAACTGTGATATGATGATCAAGGTCGTGCAAAGTAGTAAAGCTCATATCCCATTCTGCAGGGGTGTTGTCCAACCTGGGGATGGTTATGTTGACAAGCTTAAATTCCTTGCCGAAGTCCTTTATCTCAAACTGCTCATGCCAATTTCGAAATTCATTCTCTATTAAAGGCTTCATCTTAATAATATAGGCGGCAAAGTCAGCCTGCAAATTCTTGTAAAACTCCTTCTGCTGCTCCGTTGGCCCTTCCATTCCGGCGTGGATCAAGTATTCAGTTTCGCTGTCAGCAGGGGCAAAATATCCTTTCCCTTCGAAATAATTCTTGGAAGCATCTTTAAAGTCCACGAGCAGTAAGGGACCAAAATAATGGTCATGGATGATAGTTGGCTTTTTGAAGAAACTAAATAGTCCCATAAAACATAGTTGAAATAAAGTGGCAGTTACCGTTGAAAAAAACATCCTCACTCCGTCATTCGCTACCTGAAAGTACTGAAAAGACAGTCCATCCGAACTACCGGCAGCCCGCCTCCTACTATTTTGCACAAAAAAACCCCGCATAGACATGCGGGGTAAAATAAAACATATAACTATGACCTATCAACTGCTGCTTATGCCGTCTTCACCATGGCCACACTCACATCCGTGGTTTTACCCAGTTTCATATCCACTTCTTCCTTTACCACCGATTCAAAATCGCCCAGCTCAAACTTCACGCTGATCTGTCCCGTTACCGGTACTTTCAGTGAGAAGCTGCCATCGGTTTTTGTGTTCGTCAGAAAAAGGGTGCCCTCCACGGATACCAGCACATTCTTCAGGGGCTGGCCACTCACACTGTCTGTCACCACACCTTTGATCTGGGTGGAGCGGGTGCCTTTGTCTACGATGATGCGGTTGTACGTATAGGCTGTGGTAAACAGCTTATCATCCGCCTGGAAAAAACTGATGGTACGGTCGAGCTGGTTGTCGAGCACATCGTCTGCTTCACGAAACAATCTCACCAGTTCGCCCACGATCGATCTTCTTTCCGATATCGCATTTCTCGGTGCACTGACAGTCGTATCAAACCCGATGATCTGGTTTTCAAAAGCCGTTAACGTAACATCCGAGATACTGAACAAGGCCAGCTTCTCTTTATATTCAACTGCCACTGAAAGGATCTGCATACAGATGGGCCCCAGTTTTTCCGAACTAATGTCTTCCAATTCAGTGCGTGAAAATTTCATCTTTTTCACCATGGAGACATTCTTTGCTTCACTGGCAATGGCCATCAGCGTACCGGAGATCATCAGCGCCATATCCACCAGCGCCTGCTTTTGTACCTGCTTGCTGAGGGTAACACCCGCCAGTTTGCGGGCCTTCTCCCCCACCAGCAGACCGATCGTGGCAAACAGGGTTTTAAACCTGTTCACGATGGACGAGAAGCCGGTGTTTTTTTCCCACGTGGCCTGGTTGGCCAGCAGGTGGTTATATACTGCGTGATACATACGAAACTTGGAATTTTGTACTGCGTTCATAAACTATAAATTAAATAATGAATTAAATGATTGATTTGCCT
>JAEUVM010000466.1 GCA_016787125.1 Chitinophagaceae bacterium
TACAACAAAAGACAAAGCGATTAAATACCCTTCTGCAAACGACTTTTCAAAATCAACCAGCATAACAGTAGCTTACTGGGTCAAGCACTCTCCGCAAACCGACGGAGAACCTGAATTTCATTTCTCCCTTCCTTCATCAGATTACTGGCATGGAAGCGCCATGTTCTTACTGGTTGAAAAAGCAGGTCCCAATAACGACAACAGCACCTCCAGCCTGATGGCCTGTACATTTGCTTTGAAAGACCATTGGGTGGAATTCAGAGGTGTAAACAGGCTGCCCAATGTACTTGATGGCAACTGGCACCACCTGGCCTTTGTTTATGATGAAACAACATCCATCGTAACAGCCTATGTGGATGGTGTGGCAAAAGTGTACACAGGTACTGCGAACAATGTTGGCCTTGGCCCGCTGGGCTTTACCAACGTGTCAAACCTTGTGGTAGCCGGCTGGAACAAACACGTAACAGGTGTAAACGGCCCCACTGATGCCTGGATTCACTCTTTCTCAGGAGGAATGGATCAGTTTCGCCTGTATGGAAAAGCACTCACTGCATCAGAAGTGCTTGCCTTATACAATAGCAGACTTTAAAATGATTGGCTGAAAGTTTTTTGGCAATCGCAGAGCATAAGCAGAAAAAAGGGGCTGAACAATTTATTTGTTTCAGCCCTTTTGATCTTTTATCACCAGACAATTATTATAAAAATCGTTCATGATTGCAGCTACTTCATTTTCTCGCCGCCTATTCGTTCTTTTTATTATCACTGCTGTTTTGTTTGCATCCTGCAGCAAAAAGAAGCCACTCTTCACCAGCCTCTCTTCTTCTTCCACAGGTATCAGTTTTTCCAACAACCTGGAGAAGAAAAAGATGTTCAGTATCCTTTATTATCTCTATTACTACAATGGTGCCGGCGTAGGCACAGGTGATATCAATAATGACGGACTTGAGGATATCTATTTTGCCGCCAACAAAAAAGGAAGCAACAAACTTTACCTCAACAAAGGTGATTTTAAGTTTGAAGACATAACCACAAAGGCCGGTGTGGCAGGTACAGCCGACTGGGCCACGGGCGTCAGCATGGCAGATGTGAATGGTGATGGCTTACTCGACATTTATGTATCCACCATCAGCAGCAAGTATGGCCTTACCGGGCACAATGAACTGTTCATCAATAATGGCAATAATACTTTCACTGAAAAATCGACGGATTATGGATTGAACACATCCTGCTTTACCACGCAATCTGCCTTTTTTGATTATGAT
>JAEUVM010000587.1 GCA_016787125.1 Chitinophagaceae bacterium
TATATATATCGTATTTGTAATAATATATTTCAGAAACTGGCCTGTTTGATTGCCGAACAACCAGTAGCTGAGTGGTATCTGAATAGCCAGGGTGGTGATGATAATGGTTGCGACTATCAGGATATTATGAACAAGGAATGACAACTTTCTAAAACGGCTGCTTTCCGCCACCCACCTTACCAGGTTATAAATTACCAGGGTGCAGGCTGTTGCGGAAACCAATTGCCCCGTGATAGCCCATCCCCATCCGAATTTCTCAATCATGTAAAAAAAACTGCCACTCATCGGTACCATTGCCACAGAAAAAGAGAAAATGGTAAACCAGGCAAGTATGTTTTTGCGCAGCAATTCATTCTTCACCTGCCTTTTTAATAAACGGCTGAAATTGGCAAGGAGAAAAAGTCCCAACCCTGCAAAAAGCAGACAGGCAACGATCAGTAACGAATATTCCAGTAGTGTGGGTGCCTTCATTTCCGCCAAGATAATAAATACAAGGTTGCCTGCATTTCTGCTTTCGCCAACTGACAATTTTCAGGGGCGAACTGTTTATCTTGCAGCAAAACAAAGCGATGATCATTGATTTCAGATCGGATACGGTTACAAAGCCCGGACCGGGCATGAAAGAGACCATGATGGCAGCCGGGCTTGGGGATGATGTTTTTGGAGAAGACCCCTCCATCAATGAACTGGAGGCCCTCGCCGCAGGTATGTTTGGAATGGAAGCGGCGGTATTTTGCCCTTCGGGAACCATGACGAACCAGATCGCCATTAAATGCCATACACAGCCGGGTGATGAAGTGATCTGTGATGAAAGCGCCCATGTGTACCAGTACGAAGGCGGCGGTATTGCCTTTAATTCAGGTTCATCGGTGAAGCTGCTGTATGGCGACAGGGGCCGCATTACCGGAGCGCAGGTGGCAGCCGCCATCAACCCCGACGACCCGCACCGGGCACATACCAGCCTGGTTTGCCTTGAAAATACATCGAACCGGGGCGGTGGCAGTTGTTATGATATGGAAGAAATGAAAAAGATTGGAACGCTGTGCCGTGAGAAGGGACTGGCCTTTCATCTCGACGGAGCCCGCTTATGGAATGCATTGGTGGCGAAAAAAGAAAGTCCGCTGGAGTATGGTGCACTTTTCGACAGTATTTCCATTTGCCTGAGCAAAAGCCTGGGTTGCCCGGTAGGAAGCCTGCTGCTTGGTAAAAAAGATTTTATTAAAAAAGCAAGAAGGGTACGGAAAGTGTTTGGCGGTGGTATGCGGCAGGCAGGTGTGCTGGCGGCGGCAGGTATTTATGCCTTGCAAAATAATATTGAAAGGCTGGCAGAAGATCATGCACATGCCAAAGGCATAGCGTCAGCTATTGAGAAAAAAGATTTTACAAAGTTTGTATTGCCTGTGGAGACCAATATCATCATATTTGAACTTACAGATGCCATCACAGCCCCCGAACTGGTGTCCAGGCTGAAAGAACATTCCGTGCTTGGATATGCAATAGCGCCAAACCGGGTACGATTGGTAACACATCTTGATATTACTCCGGAGATGACACAACGAACTATTGATATTTTTACCCAATTATAGAAACCTCGTATGCTACCCGCTATAAATCCTGTTGAAACAAAAGCCTGGGACCTCCTGGCCAACCATGCGGCTGTAATGAAAGAACAGCACCTGAAGGAAATGTTTCGTTCAGATACCGGCCGCTTCGGCAAGTATTCAGTTACACAGGGCGATATCCTTTTTGATTATTCAAAGAATATCATTACGGATGAAACACTCAGCCTGCTGGTGCAACTGGCCAATGAATGCCGTGTGCCTGATGCTATAAAAGCCATGTACAATGGTGACAAGATCAATGGCACAGAAAAAAGGGCCGTACTGCATGTGGCACTCCGTAATTTTTCCGGCCGCCCTGTATATACCGAAGGCAGCGATGTAATGCCTGCCGTGAAGAAAGTGCTGCGCAAAATGAAAAGCTTTTGCAATGATGTGCATAGCGGTAAACACCGCGGCTATACCGGCAAAAAGATCAGGTATATTGTAAACATCGGTATCGGCGGCAGCGACCTGGGCCCGCTGATGGTAACAGAAGCCCTGAAACCTTACCAGGTGGAAGATATGGAGACCTTCTTTGTATCGAATGTGGATGGAACACATATTGCTGAAACGCTGAAAAAACTAAACCCGGAAAGAACCTTGTTCCTCATTGCATCGAAAACCTTCACCACGCAGGAAACGATGACCAATGCACATACAGCCCGGCAGTGGTTTTTGCAAAAAGCAAAAAACGAAAAGCATATAGCAAAACATTTC
>JAEUVM010000593.1 GCA_016787125.1 Chitinophagaceae bacterium
CTTTTCGCCGGCCAGTCCAAGCAATACGCGCTGAGGATTGTCGCGCGTCGCCTCTGCCGTCTCGCCGGATGCCCATACGACGGTCGGACGCGCCCAACGGCGGCCGTCCCACCAGTCTGGATACAGCCCGGTAAGGTGATAGGACACTTCAGCGCCAACAGAGAAACTTTTACCGCAATTGTGATGATAAACACCAGCAGACTTGTAGTTATGAACATCCTCAATCTGAACGTCTAATAATGGCTGGAAACCAATTGGAACGACCGCTATAATGCGTTTTCTACCAATTAATTCAGGATGTTTATATGGGTAAAACGTCGCAATGCGAGATTCATCACGATGCAATTCTTGCAATGAACAGCCAAGGGATAGAGCGTCAAGAGATCGCCCATGTTCTTGGATTGACGAAATATGCAGTCCAAGCATATCTTCAGCGCCGACTAATTGGCATGACCAGGGAATCGCGCGGAAAAACGCCGACGATTTCACGCGAGAAAGTACGTTCCCTGATTGCAGCCGGGATGACTCAATCTCGGGTTGCTGAAGAATGCGGCTGTAGCCTGTCAGCGATAGAACGGATTTGTGCGAAGCTGGGCCTGCAAACTGCGAGAACAGGGCCGCGCGCTGGAGCGCAGCATCGTCAGCGATGGTCTGGTGGAAGGATTGTAGAGAAAGGCTGGTACATAGCGATATACGCTCCGCTACATCCTTTTGCGAAAACGACAGGGTACTGTTTAGAGCATAGGCTTGTGCTTGAGGTAGTTCTCGGAAGATACCTTCTTCCGTCAGAAGTTGTGGATCACATAGATAGCCATCCTCAACACAATTGGCCTGATAATCTTCGGCTCTATGCCAGCAATGCCGACCACTTGAAAGAGACATTATCTGGTCGATACGGAGATAGCCGCGTTCGGTCGCTACTTGGTGAGATGCCGAGCAGTCGAAAAACTCTCCAGACTCCATCACAAAACGATACGCTGGCTCAATGCCAACCAGAAATCCGTTCTGCGCTTGAGCGACACATTCAGATTCACCAGCCAGGGCCACAACACGGACATCTTCCGAAAAAAACGCTTCTTCGGATCGGAGCAACCCATCAGCCGTTTCAATAAACGTCCAAGGTGTAACGCACTGGTTTCCTGCGCGCAGCAGTCGTTCGCGCATCGTCGCGCCAAGCAAGTGAAACTCTCGCTGCTTTGGATACGGTCTGTAATCGGCAATCTTGTTGCGCGCAAGCTGCCGCATTGCGTCGTCCAACAATGCCGCCCGCGCTTCCGGCGGCAGGCCGGAAATTATGTCGTCCAGTTTATCAAGACTGACCATTCAGCGCTTTCAAGCGTTGCACCATCGCCTGAAGCAGTTCGCGTGGCAAGCCGTCGAGCGCGCTCTTCTGCTTGTTGTCGGCCTCATACAGCCCGAAGTGACGGAACAACTTGTCCATCACATCAACCTTCGAGTGCAACTTGACTTCAAGCCCGTCCTTGGTCTGCTTGATCCCGGCGTAAAGCGATGCCGCCTGC
>JAEUVM010000710.1 GCA_016787125.1 Chitinophagaceae bacterium
AACGACCACGTACATCGTACATCATACATCATACATCGTACCTCATACCTCATACCTCCTACCTCGTACATCGTACACCGTACATCGTACATCGAACCTTCTCCCTTAATTTTGCCTCCAACAAATGCTTGACAATTCCATATTACTCCGGGCTTACCATTATATGTGCCGGGCCAAAGCCATGGCCGAAACATACGAAGCCAACAGGGCCGTGTGCAAATATGTACACTCCACCTCCCGCGGCCATGAAGCCATACAACTGGCCACCGCATTCCAGTTGCTTCCTTGCGACTACGTCAGTCCCTACTACCGCGATGAAAGCCTGCTCATGGGGCTCGGTTTTACCCCCTATGAACAAATGCTGCAGTTGCTGGCAAAGGCAGACGATATCTTCACCGCCGGCCGTGAATATTATTCACATCCCAATTACCGTGGCCCGGATAAACCACTGATCATACACCAGAGCAGTGCCACCGGAATGCAGGCCATTCCTACCACGGGACTGGCCCAGGGCGTACAGCATCTCGAACGGCATTTGAAAGAAAAACTTACGAAAGGAGCAAACGGCGAACTGCCCGTGGTGATATGCTCACTCGGTGATGCAAGCATTACCGAAGGAGAAGTAAGCGAAGCATTTCAATTTGCTGTATTAAAACAACTGCCTGTTATCTACCTCGTGCAGGATAACAACTGGGGCATCAGCGTAACAGCCTCCGAAGCAAGGGCCATGAACGCATACGAATTTGCCGAAGGCTTCAAAGGAATGAATAGTGTACAGGTGGATGGCAGCGACTTTGAAGCATCTTACCAGGTAATGAAAGAGGTGGTGGAACAGGTGCGCCACAACAGGGCGCCGTATATCGTACATGCCACTGTACCATTACTCGGCCATCATACCAGCGGCGTACGAAAAGAATTTTACAGAAGCGATGAAGACTGGTCCTTTCACCAGGCACAGGATCCGCATCCAAAATTGCGGGGCAAACTGAAAGAACGTGGCATAACTGAACAGCAACTGGCGCAAATAGAAAACGATGCAGCTAAAGAAGTGGCAGCCGATTTTGCCAAAGCAGTCGCAGCCCCCGAACCCGACCCCGCCACGGTGGAGCAACATGTGTTTGCACCCACACCGGTAACAGAAGAAAAAGGAGAGCGGGAACCGGCAGGCGCCGCAAAAGTTATTATGGTGGATGCAGCCCTCTTTGCCATCCGTGAACTAATGACACAACATCCCGAAGCC
>JAEUVM010000713.1 GCA_016787125.1 Chitinophagaceae bacterium
CCGGATACTGCTAAATGGCAGGTGCTGCATCAAATGGATTGCTGCCAGATGGTGTATGAGCAGCCGGTGGATTCTTTTACAACAGCAGGATCGGAGCTCATAATGCCATTGGATGAAAACCATATTCCGCAAATGCTGGAACTGACCGCACTCACCAAACCCGGTCCTTTTCTGCAAAACACCATCCGCTTTGGCAACTACTTTGGCATCTTTGAAAATGGCCGGCTGGCTGCCATGAGCGGGCAGCGCATGCACGCCGAACCTTACCTGGAAGTAAGTGCTGTGTGCACTCATCCCGATTTCCGGGGCAGGGGCTATGCAAAGGCGTTGATGCTGCAGGTGATGAAACTGATACTTGCACAAAACAGGATACCTTTCCTGCATGTGCTTACAGCCAACACAGGCGCCATCCGTTTGTACGAATCCATCGGCTTCCGTACACGTACACGCATCGGGATAGATGTATTGAAACGGTTGTGAAGTACTCTTCTTTTTCTGAAGGATGTTATCTATGATCCTGGATTTGTCAATTGGCATTTATTTTTCCTACATTCGCCGCCATTTAACAGCAACACATGAATCAACTGGACAGACTTACCAACCGCAGCGGCAATCAATGCGAACTCTGCAGCGCCACCGAAGGATTAAAAGTGTATGAAGTGCCGCCCGCTACCGGAAACATGGATGATGCTGTACTGGTATGTTCCAAATGCCTGGCGCAGATTGAAAAGAGAGAGGAGCCGGACAGCAACCACTGGCAATGCCTCACCACCAGCATGTGGAGTGAAGTGCCTGCCGTACAGGTGATGGCTTGGCGCATGCTGAACCGTCTTCGCCATGAAAGCTGGGCTGCCGAACAACTCGATATGCTTTACCTGGATGAGGAGAAACTGGCCTGGGCCAAAGCCAGCGGCGACCATGAAAGCGATGGCACCGTTGACCTGCACCGGGATTGTTACGGCGCTATTCTGCAAAACGGCGATAATGTAGTGCTCACCAAATCACTTGATGTA
>JAEUVM010000732.1 GCA_016787125.1 Chitinophagaceae bacterium
TCAGCTAAACTCAATCATACCAGGCCGGAATTATTGTATTCCCGTTCGCAAACGAGTATTACCCAGCACCAGTTTGTTAATGCGGCCGAGCATATTGCAAAAGCGGAAAAGGCCGGTGGTGATGCTTATACCGTATGCCTGCTTCGTTTTGATGTGCTGATGGAACTGGGAAAATTTGCCCATGCGCTGAAGAGTCTTGAAAGCCTGAAGGACAAATCATCTTTCGATTACCTCGTTCGCCGTGCCAAATGGGAAGATCATTCCGGTCGCCTCGATAAGGCTATCGTATTAATGGAGGAAGCATTTGAAAAAGTAAAGGATAAGAACAAAGGACTGTACAACTGGGTGCGTTCCAACCTTGGTGATATGTATGGCCATGCCGGCAGGGTGGAAGAAGCCTACCGTGCTTATCTTGATGTGCTGGAAAAAGATCCTGCTGACCTGTATTGCCTGAAAGGTATTGCCTGGATAGCCTACTCGCATGATGCCAATACCAATGAAGCAAAACGAATCCTTCAATATATATTATCACAAACCAGTATGCCCGACCTTAAACTGATGCTTGCTGATATTGCAGCCTCCGAAAACGATGAAGCAGGCAAAAAGAAATGGCAGCATGAGTTTGTAAGTACCGTAACCCGCCCTGAATACGGAGATATGTATAATAAATACCTCATTTCCCTGTATACTGAAAATGTAAGGGAATATGGGAAAGCTTATGCTATTGCCAGTAAAGAAATGAACAACCGCTTTACGCCCGAAACCTGCAGCTGGATGGCCTGGGTGGAGTATAAAAGGGGAAACAATCAAAAAGCGCTGGAACTGGCAAGAGCATTTGTGCACAACAAAACATTTGAGCCTGATGCACTCATCAGTACCGCTTTTATTTATGCTGCCAATGGCAAAAAGGCTGAAGCAAAGAAACTGCTGGAAGAATGCCTGGAAAGCGAATTTGAAATTGGTCCATTGCAAACAAAGGAGATCAAAGAGAAGCTGGCCTTGCTTTAATGGGATTTGCCGTATTTCATTTCACCTGACCTGACGGCCACCGGCAGGTCATTTTCTTTAGGTGGAATAGGGCAATTGTACACATTACTTACATAAGCGCAGTAGGGATTATAGGCTTTGTTGAAATCCAGTACACAGTTGCCCGTAGTTACATCTGCAAAGCGGAGTTCGAGGTAGCGGCCATTTTCGTATGATTCATCTCCGCAGGTCCTGTCTGTAAAAGGAACAAAGAGGTAATCGCCATACGCTTTTGTACTCATCAGGTCTTTCGACTGGTACACCTGCAGTTTCAGCGTTGAATCACCCAGTTTGAAATGCAGTACACCATAGATGCGGTAGGTTTGTTTTCGTTTGCCGGAGGTTTCCATTTCAAACCAGTTGAACGAATACACTCTCTCAAAGCGGGCATTGACCCTGTATTTTTCATTGATGGGAAAAAAATGAAGATAATCTCTGTCTTTACCCTTAACGGCACCATGTTCTTTTACATACTTTTCCTGGTAAGCCTTCATCGAATCGGTATAGCTGCCGCCCTGCGCCGCAGCCATCATTGCCAGCAAGAAGAATGTATGACAAAAAAGTATTTTCTTCATTTCCAAATTATCACATTTCCATATTTTCAAATCAGCTCATCATCAGTACGTTCACACTCCGCTGCAATATATTAAAGGCGATCTCGGCCATCAGGTTTTCCTTATCCAGCGTGGGGTTTACTTCGGTAATTTCAAAGCAGCATACTTTCCTGTTTTGCATAAACTTACTGATCAGGTCTTCAGCTTCCCTTTCTTTCAATCCGTTGCTTACCGGTGTGCCGGTGCCTTTGGAGATAGAAGAATCGAGACTGTCCACATCAAACGAGATGTAGATGTCGGTACAATCAGATAAATAACGGGTGACAGACCGCACCACGTTTTCAGCGCCTTTGCTCCGCACTTCCTTTGTGGTGATCACTTTCATATCATATTTCTCGATCAGGTGGCGCTCTTCCTTTTCAAAATCACGCAGGGAGATGAATACCACATCTTCGGGAAGTACTTTGGGGGCTATTTTACCGATATTCTTCAGGTAATTCCATTGAGTGGCGGTTTCGCTGTCAATATCATGCACGGCGCAGTCTTCATTGTTCTTATTAATGGAGATGGCCATGGGCATACCGTGAACATTACCGGATGGGGTGGTGTAGGGGGTATGCAGGTCGGCATGGGCATCGATCCATATTACGCCGAGTTTGCTCTTGGGCTTTGCCATTTTAATACCGGCAATGGTGGCGCCTGCCGAACTGTGGTCACCGCTTAATACAACGGGAAAGAAGTTGTTTTTAATGGTATCACAAACAGATTTGCTCACCCTGTCGTACACCGCTGCCACACCTTTGATACGCTTGGCATACGGCGACTCGATCGGTTCATACAGCAGCTTGTTTTCTGTCTGTATCTTTTCTGAAGGGAAATGGATAAAGAAATTGCTCATAAAATCGAGGGCAGCAATTTTAATAGCTTCTATCCCCAGGCTGGCGCCGCGGGTGCCGGCACCTATTTCGGACGGTACTTCAATCAGTTTGACATTTTTCATAAAACAAGCGTTACTGAAACAATCCAGCCTTGCGGCTGATTTAGGGCAATGGGTGTGTAAGTAAATTGGCGGAAAGAGGCAGCTCAATCAGGAATGTAAAAGTTGGCCGGCAGCGATTGCTCTGCAAATGTGCTGATGCGGCCTTTGATCTTTTTACGGTCTGCTTTCATACAGGGGTTAAAGGTAGCTATTTACCCCCGGAGATGCAAATGGG
>JAEUVM010000745.1 GCA_016787125.1 Chitinophagaceae bacterium
TTGTCCTTCTTCCCAGGCTGCAAACCGGAAGGGGCCTGTGCCCACCGGGTGGCGCCGGAAATCCACACCATATTTTTCCACGGCTTCTTTTGCCACCACCGAGCAATATTGCATGGAGATAATTCCGAGTATGGGCTGGTACGGCCGCAGCAGCTTTACCTGGAAGGTGGTATCATCGATAACGGTAAACGGTTGTATAGAATCCACTTTCCGGTTAAATATCCATGAGCCGGGACTGGCCGTTTTCGGATCGATGATGCGGGAGAAACTGTAGGCCACATCCGCTGCGGTAAGTTTTCTTCCCTTGCCACCGGCGAATACGGGATCATCATGAAAGTACACATCATCCCGCAGGTAAAAAGTGAGTATGGTTTTATCGGTCGAAAATTCCCAGCGCTTCGCAAGCGACGGAACGATGTGCAGGCTGTCGTCTATTTCCACCAGCGTATTGTATAGCTGGTGTGCCGCCCACATGGTACTCTGGCTTTTTGCAAAGGCCGGATCAAGCGAAGCAATACCATTGAATTCATTATAGTGAAAAATATTCCCCTCACTGTTACGCTTGCTGTAGCATGACAACCAACAAATGCTACACACAACCAAAATAACCAGTATACCGCCTGTATAATTAACTGCTTTGTTCATTTTCAAAACTTAAATTTACAGTAACAAAACTTTCCTCCGTGAAATATATAAACTCATGCCGGTTCCGGGGCAGTTTGCTGATGATGGTGACCGCAGTCTGCTTTTCCACTGCCGCCTGTGCACAGCCGCTGAATAATAAGGGAAAATTCACCCGCCAGGATACGCTCCGTGGCACCATTACTCCTGAGCGGGCCTGGTGGAATGTGCAGCATTACAACCTGCATGTGGCTCCTGACTACAAATCAAAAACATTGAAAGGATGGAATGAGATCATGTTTACGGTATCCGGCTACAGCCGCAACCGGAAGATGCAGATCGACCTGCAACAGCCGATGAAAGTAGACAGTGTGGTGTTTGAAAATAAAAGATTGGCGTTTAAAAGACTGGGTAATGTTTTCTACATAGAATTTGGCATGCGGTTTTCCAACCCGCCCCGGCTGCTGCCTGGTGAAACTGCTTCTTCAAAAAAATATGGTGTCAGGATCTATTTCTCCGGCAAGCCCCGTGAAGCCATCAATCCGCCCTGGGATGGTGGCTGGATATGGAAGAAAGATACTAAGGGAAACCCCTGGATGACGGTGGCCTGCCAGGGCCTTGGCGCCAGTGTGTGGTATCCCTGCAAAGATCACCAGGGAGATGAACCTGACAACGGCGCTATCCTCGCCATTACGGTGCCTGATTCACTGGTGGCTGTGGGCAACGGCCGGCTTATTTCAACTATGCAAAAAGGAAACGGCCTCACCGAATACCAGTGGGAGGTAAAAAACCCGATCAACAATTACAATATTGTTCCTTATATCGGCAAGTATGCTCATTTCTCCGACAGCTATATTGGTGAAACGGAAAAG
>JAEUVM010000613.1 GCA_016787125.1 Chitinophagaceae bacterium
AGCTATGAGCTATAAGCTATAAGCCATTCGCCATCAACACTTATCTTTATCATGAAAATCAACACTATGCAATTTGAATGGAAAGGCGTTTTCCCGGCCCTGCTTACCCCTTTTACCCCGGATGACAGGATCGACAGCGAACTATTTATCCGGAACCTGGCCGCACAGGTGGAAGCAAGTGTGCACGGCGTGATCATCGGCGGATCATTGGGTGAGGCCAGCACGATCAGGCAGGAAGAAAAGGAGGTCCTTACCAAACAGGCCCTTGAATACATGGAGGGCCGACTGCCGGTAATTGTAAACATTGCAGAAAGCACCACCGCAGATGCCATCCAGCAGGCCGCAAATGCGAAACGATGGGGGGCCAACGGGCTGATGCTGCTGCCGCCCATGCGGTATAAAACGGATGACCGGGAAACGATCACTTATTTTAAAGCCGTGGCCGCATCCACCGATCTGCCGATCATGATCTACAACAACCCGGTGGATTATAAGATTGATACAAGGCCCGAAATGTTTGATGCGCTGACGGAGCATGAAAATATTACGGCGCTTAAAGAAAGTTCACGTGATGTAACCAATCTCACCAGGATGAAGAATCGTTTCGGTGACCGGTTCAAAATACTATGCGGCGTGGACACACTGGCCATGGAAGAACTTTGTCTCGGTGCCGACGGATGGGTGGCCGGCCTTGTTTGCGCATTTCCAAAAGAAACAACTGCCATTTACAACCTGGTAAAAGCGGGCAAGATTGCAGAAGCAACTGCTATCTACCGTTGGTTTATGCCATTACTGGAACTGGACATACATCCCAAACTGGTGCAGTATATCAAACTGGCTGCTGCAAAAACGGGTATCGGTTCAGAATATGTACGGCCGCCAAGGCTGGTATTGGAAGGAGAGGAGCGTACCCGTATCCTCGCTATTATTAATGAAGGAATCGCCGGACGCCCTGTGCTGGGTTGAAAAGACGAAGTGCAAATGTGCAGATGTGATAATGTGGAAATGTGATAATGTGCAAATGTGCTGATGTGCTGGTATGATGATTGTGTCTGAGTGTTGTTAGGGTTAGGAAAACCCTGTGTGAATAGTAAAAACTATGAACGATGAGCCATGAACCATAAGCCATGAACTATAACCCATCTGCCAACAAAAAACTTCAAACTAAAACGATATAATTTGTCATACACCGATGCAACAATACAAGAGATAGATGAAGTGATGCAAAAAGCATGGTCGGCCTTTCATAGGTACCGGAATCTAAGCCGGCAACAACGGGCTGATTTTATGCGGGCCATTGCAAAAGAACTGGAGGCATTGGGAGATGAACTCATCCAAACCGCCGGGGAAGAAACCCATTTGCCGGAGGCAAGACTGCGCAATGAGCGGGCAAGGACAATGTTCCAGCTTACTTCTTATGCAGATGCCTGTGAAAAAGGCGACTGGCTCGATGCTTCTGCTGATAAAGCAATAGCGGATAAAAACCCTCCAAGGCCGGACATCCGAAAGATGATGGTGCCGCTGGGGCCGGTGGTGGTATTCGGTGCAGCCAATTTTCCTTTTGCTTATTCCACAGCCGGTGGCGATACGGCCAGTGCATTGGCAGCCGGATGTCCGGTGATCGTGAAAGCACATCCAGCTCACAGTCGTACCAGTGAATTGGTGGCTGGCGCTATTACCAGGGCTGCTATTGCCTGTGGTATGCCCGAAGGGGTATTTGCACATGTGCATGGAGCAGGTCATGAAACAGGCAGGGCACTGGTGGAGCATCCGCATACCTGTGCTGTTGGATTCACCGGATCATACGCCGGAGGTAAACAATTATTTGACTGGGCCTGCCAGCGTAAAGTGCCCATTCCGGTATTTGCAGAAATGAGCAGTGTGAACCCGGTGTTTTTATTGCCCGGCAAAATGAAGGAAAGCGCCGTGGAGATCGCACAGATGTAT
>JAEUVM010000069.1 GCA_016787125.1 Chitinophagaceae bacterium
AGGATAATGACCTGCCTGTGACCAGGTGGACCTATTTCCCTGGAAACCAGCCCGCAATAATAGTGACGCCATCCTCTCCCGTAACGGAAGTGACCAGCCTGGCGGAAGGAGTTTACAATTTTGTTTTATCCGCAAATGACAGGAGAAACGATTTTAAGAGTGATACTGTTGTGGTAACGGTAAAGAAAAAACCGGTTGAGGATACAATTCCAAAAAAGAACCCGAGGGCCATTGCCGGCGACGACTTAAAGATAACTCCGGGAACATTCAATCTTTCAGGCCGCGGCGAGGATGATGACGGACAGGTGGTAAAGTATGAATGGACGCAACTGAAAGGCCCGCTAAAGATCACCCCCAACGATCCTCTTTCGCCAACATCACCCTTGCAACTGAAAGACACCGGCACTTATATTTACCAGCTCACCGTTACCGATAATGACGGGCTGCAGGGCATAGATACAGTTTTGATACAGGTGATACCGGGTAAAGACAAAAAATGGCTGTGGATACTGGTGGGTGCTGTATTGCTTGGCAGTTCTGTTTCCTATTGGTATTTCTTCATCTGGCTTCGCTTTAAAAGAAAACTCATCCTTTATTTTATGGATGGAAGGGAAGAAGCGCTGGCTGAAAAACTGATGAGTAAGTATGATAAATCAGATGGCTGCCTGGTAGGCCATGCCACCCGCGGTAATATTAAGCAGATGGAAAAGGAAGGACTGGCATTCCGTTTACTGACGCCGGGTTTGCTTACCATAAACACACCGGGTGAGGTTCGTGAGTATCACTATTCTCTTAAGAAAGGAGAATATGTGCTGAAGAATGTAACACGGAAGAGTAAAGGCCATCGTTTTGTAAACCTGCTCGCTGGTGTTTCCTCTTCTCGGCAGGAATCAACTTTTCCGGCTTATTATATCATCACGCTGGATTCTCCTTTGCTGCCAAAGTATAGCGATACACTGGAAAGCGCAGGGCTTCCGGTATTGTACAAAGTGCCACAATACAGTTATGTGGTGAAAGTGAATGAACCACAGCAACTGGAACGATTGATCAATAAAGAAGAATTTCCCTTTATCCGCCTGGTGGAGCCTTATACTGCTGCCGATACAGGTTTTACCGTTAATAAGGAACAATATGCAAGGGCCGCAGCCGGTGAAAATGACGGAAGGATATTGCTGGATGTGGTATTGCACAGCCGCGATGAAATGGAACAGGTGATCACTATGTTTACAGGCAAGGGTGCCATTGCCCAAGGCACGTACAACCGAACGCTGCGCATCAG
>JAEUVM010000086.1 GCA_016787125.1 Chitinophagaceae bacterium
CAGGAAAAGATGATCACGCAAACGATCACTTACCGCACGGGGCATATATTACTTTACCCGTTTAAACTCATCCGGAATCTATTCAGGAAATGATAACAGCATGATCCGGTTCTCCGTCATCATACCAAATTACAATCATGCCGCCTTCCTGGAAGAGAGGATTGAATCTGTATTGAAACAAACTTACCAGTATTTTGATATTATACTGATTGATGATTGCTCTACCGACAACAGCCGTCCTATCATCGAAAAGTACAGGCCCCATGAACGGGTGACGGTGGTGTACAATGCAGAAAAGAACAGCGGCTCTCCCTTCGGGCAATGGCAAAAAGGGATCTCGCTGGCAAAGAACGAATGGATATGGATAGCCGAGAGCGATGATGTGGCGTTGCCTGGTTTTTTGGAAACAGCCGCCAAACAGATCACCAACGATACTTCACTGTGGTTTTGCAATTCGCAGGTAAAGGCATCCGGCAAGGAAGACAGTAGCACGGCAGACATCTGTAATAAATACTTCAACACAAACTGGTGGAGCAATAGCTATTCGCTTGATGGCAAAGAGGAAATAAACCGTTCGCTCAAATACCGTTCACCGGTGCTGAATGTAAGTGCGGTGGTGTTTAATAAAACAGCATTGGCACAACACAGGTTAGATTTCCGTCCCTTCCGTTATTTCGGTGATTGGTACCTGTATCTCCACCTGCTTGGCAGCGGCACTGTCATGTATGAGCATACCATATATAATATATATAGAAGAACAGGCGCCAGTCATAGTCAGCAAATGAAACCCGCCCACCGCCTCCGGCTCAAAGAAGAATACTTCCGCCTGCTGCAGGTATTGATGAAATCACCGGTGGTAACGGATAAAAAAGCCGTGCTGCGCTGGTTCAACCGGGAATACACGGGCTATGGATTGCGTTCGGATGGGATCGGGTTCATTGGTAAACTTGTCATAAGGTATTATTCCATTAATTTCAGGCTGGCAACAAGGGTCATATTCGGATCATTGTTTTCAAAATTTCATAAAAGAACAAACGATCAGCTATGAGGGTGTTTTGCACCATCATCACAAAAAATTATATCCCGTATGCAGCAACACTGCTGCGGTCGTTGCAGCGCCTGCAACCATCAGAGCAACTGGTGGCGCTGATCGTGGATAACGATGGCGGCGCACCCGGCAACCCGATGCCCGGTATGCGGTATATCCGTATGGATGATATATATAAGGTGGCCAATGCCGACCTTATTTATGCCAACTATGCAGATAAAAATGCAGATGCCCTGCGCTGGGGATTAAAGCCGGTGCTGCTGGAGTACCTGCTGGCAGAAGGATGTGAAAAAGTGATCTATGCCGATTGTGATCTGTTCTTCTTTTCGGGATATGAATTTCTCTTTGATGAATTAAACAACTACTCCGTACTGCTTACACCGGGCGGCACCACCCGCAACCCGATGCAGCACGAAGAAGAATTTCTCTCCGGTTATAAATACGGTCAGTTCAATGCAGGTCTGGTGGGTGTGAACAAAGAAGCCATCCCCATGCTGCGCTGGTGGGGCCGCTGCTGTGCGTATAGAGTGGAAACGAATTTTGCAGACGGGTTGTTTGTGGATCAGAAATACCTGGATGCTGTGCCGGTGCTGTTTCCCAATGCTGGCATCGTACGGCATAAAGGATGCAATGTAGCTTTCTGGAACCAGCATGAATATAACAGAGTGCAGCAGGGAAAGGAAGTGCTGATAAATGGCGAGTACCCGGTGGTGTTTATTCATTTCACCAACCTGTATATCCCTGAACTGCTGAATGGAAATGATCCGCTGCTGTATCCATATTATCTCACCTTTGAAAAAACATTCAGGGAAAGCGGGCATAGCCTGGAAGAGTTTATAAAGGAAATGCCTGTGCACCATACACCCGGTCCGCTGGTACGGTTGAAAAGAAAACTGCTGCTGCGCACCCGGATTAAAAGATGGCTCTACAGGTTGAGCCAGAAATAAACTGCCTGCAAACAGCTATGACGGTTTGTATCGCCACCAGTAATTATGCGCCGCATACAGGAGGTATCGCCACCTGCTATGGTCACCTCGCTACCCTGCTTACGGCGGCCGGACATAATGTGGTGGTGCTGGTACCGGCATACGACCATAGCGGCAGTGATACGGTAAATGAAGAGAACGGCATCACCGTGGTAAGACTGGCAGCAACCTATCATCGTTATTATAAAAAATATGTCCGCTGGTTTCCCTCCGGCGGATTAGACGCTGCCACCTGGATCGCTGCAGGCAAAGCCATGCATGAATGGCTGCTGAATAACCGGCAGCAGTATACTATTGATATAATAGAAACGGGAGATTACGGAGGACTGGGTGTTTTCTTAATGGATAACAACCTCCCTCCTGTTGTGATAACGGGCCACGGTACATTTACACAGCTATCGCAATACAATGTGGTGAAAGAAGATGTACAGACAAGATTGGTAAGGGAACTGGAAGAAGCCGCCCTCCGCCATGCTGATGGGATCATTGCTCACAGTCCGGCCAACCGGCAGGAACTGGAAACAATAGCCGGTAAACCCGTGGTATTACTGGCAGCACCGTGGCAGACAGGTAAAGGAGTAAAAGGAACAACCGGGGATTATGCTATTGTGGCAGGCGGATTACAAATGATAAAAGGTGCAGCAGCGATGGCAGAAGCGGTGGAGAAAATTGTGGCAACACATCCCGGCTTTCAATTGTACTGGATCGGTGGTGATACCTATACCGCACCGGGTGCAGGTAAAATGAGTGATTACCTGGCGAATCAATTTCCTGCAATATGGGGAAAGCAATTTGCATGGCTCAATGAATTGAACCATGAAGAAACAAAAGCAAAGATCAGCGGGGCCCTGCTGGTCATTATTCCATCGGCATGGGAAGCTTTTAACTATGTGGCACTGGAAGCCGGGGAGGCAGGAAAAGCAATGGTAATGACGGATAAGACAGGAGCAGCCTATATGTTCACTGATAAAAAAGATGCGTGGATCGTACCGGTAACCCGGTTGGCTGAAACCATAACAGACATCTGGGAACAAAAAGAAAAGGCTGCTGCTATCGGCGAACAGGCCGCCACAACGGTGGAAGCCTTTTACAACACACATGATGCGGCCGCTGAACGGATAAGTTATTATAAGACAGTAGTTGCAAACAATACTCCGGGGAAACAACCAGCCGCAGCAACGATATTAAACAGATACAACAGACCCGGGATGATATTTTATTATAGTATAAAGAAAATGATCAAAAAGATGATCGGCCGCTGATGAAAGCAAACGCAGCACATATCGTAATACTTTGCTCCCGGCTCGATCTGCCCGGTGGTATTGAACGGGCCGTGGTGAATACGGCCAACCTGTTTGCACAACAGGGCCATACTGTCACGCTACTGGTGCTGGATGAAACGGATGAATCATTTTACCCGTTGGATGAAAAGGTGAAACTGGTGCAGCAGCCCGTTTCTTTTGGCATTACCCGTGAGGGAAATGTATTTACCCGGAAGATCAAACTATTAACCGATGTATTGAAACTGCGAAAGCTGTTGAAAAAATTACAACCATCGCTGGTGATCGCCACTGAATATCCATTTGCGGTGGCAGCGGTGCTGTCTGGTGCAAGGAAACGGTCAACCGTGGTATCGTGGGAGCATCATCATTATCATGAACTGAAAAGAAGTGCTTTCTGGGAAAAGCTGTTCCGGATGGCTTATCCAAAACTGCACGCTGTGGTATGCCTGAACAGTGATGAACAGGAGCTATTCCGCCAGGTAAACAATAACCCGGTGGTGATACCCAATTTTATCCTCCCTATGGAACAAACCTGCACCCGGACAAAACAAATACTCACCATTGCCCGGCTCACACCGGTAAAAGGAATAGAATACCTGCTGAATGCAGCAAAGGAAATACTGCCGTACCATCCAGGCTGGACCTGGAAACTGATCGGCGACGGGGAACTAAAAGAAGAAGTGGAACGCTTTATCACTGAGGAAGGATTGACCGGGCTGCTCCTGCTTCAACCACCCAAAGACCACCAGGTGATGACCGAATACCAGCAGTCTTCCCTCTATGTAATGACCTCTGTGAATGAATGTTTTCCGATGACATTACTGGAAGCGCAAGCTGCCGGCCTGCCCTGTATTGCTTTTGATTGTGAAACCGGTCCGCGGCATATTATTAATAAGGAGAATGGTGTATTGGTGGAGAAAGGTAAGACTGACCAGCTTTGTTTTGCTATCCGCCAATTGATTGATACTATTGAATTGCGCAATACACTCAGCGAAGGGGCCTTGGCTAACATTCAGCGCTTTTCGCCGGAAGCCGTTTATACATTGTGGGAGGAGAAGGTGCTTAGTCTTTAATGAGCAGGCGGCCTGTCCAGTCAATCCGGTGTAAATAAACTCTATTTCCGAAGAATTCATCTGTGGCTTTCCTGGCCCCCTGCCAGGCGCCGTAATCATCTATCAGTAAAACACCTTTTGATGAAAGCAACGGATACAGGTGTTGCAGTTCATGCCGGGTGGATTCGTACCAATCGGTATCGAGCCGCAGCAAAGCGATCTGTGCAGGTATTGTAGCCGGGATAGTCTCTTCCACTTTTCCCTTCACCCAAACGATGTTGGCTGCCGGGTAACCGGTTTGCAGCATATTCGCTTTCACTTCTTCAATGGGGGAATAGCACATATTGTTCTGCTCCTCATTTACCCGCTTGCTCTCCCACTCTGCTTTCTCGTTTGATCCGTCATGCTCGCCGGGCTTTGTCATACCGGCAAACGTATCGTAGAGGTATAAACGGCGGTCGCTTACTCCTCTCTTCAATAAGGTATAAGCCATCAGCATGGAGCTGCCGCCTTTCCACACGCCGCACTCCACCAGGTCGCCGGGAATTTTGTTGTTGAGTATATATTGAACAGATTGGTAGAGTGCATAGCAGCGTTCCATCTCCACCATGGTACAAGCTTTTACTTTCTCATAAATTTCCATGAAGTCGTGGTCGGCTTCGATATCCAGCCTGTTTACGGCAGGAGTTCCATCCTTCCTGGCAATCCTGAGACCTAAAAGGCCCAGCGGATAATTGATGATGTCTGAAAATTTCACCTGGTGTATTTGGAATGGACGACAAACGAAGAAAGAAGTAAAACGACCGATTAACAACAGACAACTGACAACATACTATAAGCAACACCGGCTGTATTATCTATTCACTATTCCTATTCTCTATTCACCATTCCCCATTCACTATTCACCATTCCCCACCTCAATCGTCCAGCTTCAATACAGCAAGGAACGCCTCCTGCGGTACCTCTACGTTGCCAATCTGGCGCATCCGCTTCTTACCTTCTTTTTGTTTTTCCAGCAGTTTACGTTTACGGCTGATATCACCACCGTAACATTTGGCGGTAACGTCTTTGCGCATGGCAGAGATATTCTCCCTTGCCACCACTTTGGCGCCGATAGCGGCCTGTATAGCGATCTGGAATTGTTGTCTTGGTAAAAGTTCTTTGAGTTTTTCGCAAAGCTTCCGGCCAAAATCCTGTGCCCGGCTGCGGTGGATCAGTGCACTGAGTGCATCCACTTTGTCGTTGTTCAGCAGGATGTCCATTTTTACAATATCACTGTCGCGGTAACCGATAGGATGATAATCGAAAGAAGCATAACCCCGGGTCTGGGATTTCAGTTTATCATAAAAATCAAATACGATCTCCGTCAGCGGCATTTCAAAGATCAGCTCCACACGGGTTTGGGTAAGGTAGCTCTGGTTTACCAGTATGCCACGCTTACCGAGGCAGAGGGTCATGATATTACCGATATATTCCGGCTTGGTGATGATCTGTGCTTTGATAAAAGGCTCTTCGATAGTATCTGTCTTAACCGGGTCGGGAAATTCGGTCGGGTTGTTGACAATGATCTTTTCCCCTTTTGTGGTATGGGCGATAAAGCTCACGTTGGGAACGGTGGTGATAACGGTCTGGTTGAATTCCCTTTCCAGCCTTTCCTGGATGATCTCCATGTGCAGCATACCCAGGAAGCCGCAACGGAATCCAAAACCGAGCGCCTGTGAAGTTTCCAGTTCAAATGTAAGGGAAGCATCATTGAGCTGGAGTTTATCCATGCAGTCACGCAGTTCTTCAAACTCATCAGTGTTCACGGGGAATATACCGGCAAATACCATCGGCTTTACTTCCTCGAACCCCCTGATAGCCTCTGGCGAAGGGTTTGAAGCAAGGGTGATGGTATCTCCCACTTTTACTTCTTTGGCGTTCTTGATACCGGTGATGATGTAGCCCACATCGCCGGTCTTAACTTCCGTCTTCTCGGTCATCTTCAGTTTAAGAATACCCACTTCATCGGCTTCATATTCCTGGCCGGTGGAAACAAACTTTACCTTATCACCTTTCTTTATTGAACCGTTGAGGATACGATAGTAAACGATAATACCCCGGAAAGAATTAAATACAGAGTCGAATATCAATGCCTGCAGGGGAGCTTCCGGTTTACCTTTTGGTGCAGGTATCCTGCTTACGATAGCTTCCAGTACTTTATCCACACCCACACCGGTACGGCCGCTTGCATGAAGGATTTCCTCTTTTTTACAACCGATCAGGTCAATGATCTGGTCTTCCACCTCTTCGATCATAGCGCCGTCCATGTCGATCTTATTCACCACAGGGATGATCTCCAGGTTATTATCAATGGCCAGGTACAGGTTGCTGATCGTTTGTGCCTGTATACCTTGTGTGGCATCCACCAGCAACAGGCAGCCTTCGCAGGCAGCGAGGGCCCGGCTTACTTCGTAACTGAAATCAACGTGGCCGGGTGTATCGATCAGGTTCAGGATATACTCCTGCCCGTCCGAATGCTTGTAGTTGATCTGTATCGCATGGCTCTTGATGGTGATGCCTTTTTCCCGTTCCAGGTCCATATCATCCAGCACCTGGTCCATCATATCCCGGTCGCTGATGGTACCGGTGCTTTGTAACAGCCTGTCAGCCAGGGTTGATTTACCGTGGTCAATGTGTGCGATGATGCAAAAATTCCGGATATTCTTCATGT
>JAEUVM010000141.1 GCA_016787125.1 Chitinophagaceae bacterium
AACAGTAAACACAGTGGGCAGCAGTTCCACACAGGGAAAACAAAGTCCGCGGAATATGCTGGTGACAACCATCGGTGATCAGCTCCGGCTTGCCACCAATTTTAAAAGTAAAGTGATAGGCGTTGCCATCAAAGACCGTGGCGGTATTTTACCGGCAGGGCATAATGCCGATGCCGCTTACTGGTACGACAACAGTACAGGCGCATGGATCACTTCCACTTATTATATGAATGAATTACCCGGCTGGGTGAAAAGCTTTAACGACCGGAAAATGGTGGACAGTTATTACCAGCAGGGATGGAACACCCTCTACCCGATCTCTACCTACCTGCAAAGCACGGCAGATGAAAAGCCGTATGAAGCAAAGCCCTTCGGCGCAAAATTTCCTTACGACCTGAAAGGATTTGCCGGAAAAGATTATGGCAAAATCTCCACCACACCGATGGGGAATACCCTGACGGCAGAGTTTGCAAAAGCCGCCATTACCGCCGAACAACTTGGCGCCGACAATATCACCGATATGCTCGCCATCAGTTTCTCCTCACCAGATTATATAGGGCATACATTTGGCCCCAATTCAATTGAAGCAGAAGATTGTTTTTTAAGACTTGACAGGGAGATCGGCAACCTGTTAGACTATCTCGACAGCAAAGTGGGCAAGAACCAGTACGTTGTCTTCCTGAGTGCCGACCATGGTGTGGCCCATACACCTGAGTTTATGCAGGAAAATAAATTACCAGGTGGAAGGCTGATGCTATCCGGCCTGATAAAACAATTGAATACGATGCTGGCGGAAAAATACAAGGTGAGCAATATCGCCGTCAGCGATGATAATTACCAGGTAAGTCTTAACCATCCTGCATTGGACTCTGCAATGATCGATGCAGAGGATGTAATTGAAGATGTGGTAAAATTTCTTTCAGCCGACCCGATGATCTACAGGGCATTTGCGCTGGAAGAACTGAACGAAGTGCCGCTTCCCGATATGTTGCGTACCATGATCAACAACGGCTATTATCCAAAACGCTGTGGCGCTGTTCAGTTTATCCTGAAACCAGGGTATATCGAAGGCTACAGCACCACCGGCACCACACATGGGCTTTGGAATCCTTATGACTCACACATTCCATTGCTCTGGTATGGTTGGGGCATTAAAAGCGGCAAGACCAGCCGGGAAACATACATGACGGATATTGCAGCCACCCTTGCCGCTTTACTCCGCATACAAATGCCGGATGGCTGCATCGGCCACACCATCAGTGAAGTGATGAAGTAACTTTCGCTGCCTTGGGTAGAGGGCTATTCCGGCAATGTTTCGTATTTTCAATGCCGTAACCATTAACACCCGGACTACGCATGAAAAAAAACCTGCGCCACCTCGTCATTCTCCTGATCGCCAATCTTGTATTTGCTGCCTCCTATTCACAAAAAGTA
>JAEUVM010000164.1 GCA_016787125.1 Chitinophagaceae bacterium
GGTTGCAAGGTATGCATCCGGTGAGAAATCAGTTACACGAAGCCAGACCAGGCCTGTTTAACTGAGATACCTGCGCAGTTTCCAGGCCATCGTTTCATGACCGGTCATCAGCCCGGTAAGAAAATCTGCTGTACCAATATCCTTATAGGTTTCATCACATTCCTGTATTCCTTTGCGCAAGCTGCGTATCACTGCTTCATGGTCATTTACCAGTTCTTTCAGCATTTCTTTTTGCGAAGGATTTACTCCGGGGTTTTCTTTCAAACTGGTTGTTTGCAAAAACTCTGTCATTGTGCCGGGTGTCTTAAAACCCAACTTATTGATACGTTCTGCCACTTCATCTATGGCGGCTTCCATTTCCTTGTATTGTGCTTCGAACAGCTCATGTAATTCTGTAAAACTGTTGCCCGATACATTCCAATGAAATTTCCGGGTTTTAATGTAAAGAACGGTGGCATCGGCAAGAACAGATACAAGGAGGTTGTTTATTGCAGCGAGGTTTTTGACAGAAATTCCAATGTTTACTTTCATAATGCAGATTTAGAATTTATATATGCCGGGTATGAATACAACTATTGTTCCACGCTTTGAGGAATCCGGGTTCCCGGTTTTTTGCCCTTATCGGGGAAAAACCTCCCCAACTTTTATGGATAGTTTCCGATTTAAGACGTTGGACGGCAATGGCACAATGTTTTCAAACAATACTTCAGCGCACAAAACAAAATCTTTCTCACTAAAATCAACTATTATGTTACGCTGGACAATCGCCTTCTTCGTTATAGCCTTAATTGCGGGCTTCCTGGGTTTTGGCGGACTGGCCGCCGGTGCCGCCTCCATTGCCAAAATATGTTTCTTCCTTTTCCTGGTGCTGTTTGTGTTGTCCCTTCTTTTCGGAAAACCATTCAGCCGGTCAGATGTGTGATTTCCTAAACAGGTATGCAAATGAAAAAACTACTTTTTATAACAAGCCTGTTGTTGTTGACAGGCTGGATAGCAGGGGTCTTTATTTTCAAAGCACCGGCTGTGGTACATATTCTGCTTGTTTTATCGGGGATCAGTTACATACGTTCTCTTATTTGCAGGCAAAGCGGGCCTTACCTGGCAGTTAATAAGTAACTGTATTCTTTAACTACTAAATAAATAATCTATGAGCAGCTCAAAAGTATTAGTGGGATTTCTGGCTGGTGCCGCAGTGGGCGCCCTGGCAGGTATATTATTCGCTCCTGACAAAGGATCAGAAACCCGTAAAAAAATTGCCGGAAAAGCCGGAGATCTTCGTGATGCCGTAAAAGAAAAATTCAATGCCCTGGGGGATACGCTCCGAAACACATTCAGCCATGTGGAAGAAGAAGCTGAAAAAGCAGGAGAGAAAATCTCTTCCAAAGTAAGTGCGGCTAAAAATGCCTTATCCTGATCACAACGATAAACCGGCAACAATAAAAACTTCCGCTATGCAATCAGCAATTAGTAATATAGAAACGATCATTTCACAGGCCGGCGAACTGGTGGAGACGAAAGCCGAGATACTGAAGCTGAAAGCAGCCGGCAAAATCTCCGAAACCGTTTCTTCGCTTATCGCACGGTTTACTATTGTGTTTTGTATAGTGATGGCTGTAGTAATACTGAGCATTGGCGCAGCCATAGGTATCGGAAATTTGCTTGGCAACACCGGTTACGGCTTTTTCATAGCAGGCGGTTTTTATTTGCTTGCCGGTTTATTGTTATATCTTTTCAGAAGAACATGGATAAAAGCTCCCCTTTCTGATCTCATCATTCATAAAATAATGAAATAACATGCCGCTAAGGGAAGCTGCCCATATCAGTTTGGAAAAAAGGCTTGCTGAATTGTATGAGCTGGAAAAAGAGCAGATTGCTGAGCTGAAGCAAAGCTTTGGGCGCCTTACAGAGAGCATCAGTCCGTCAAGCCTGCTTAAAAACTCTATAAAAGATATTGTCACTTCTCCCGGTTTGCGGAGTAACCTGGTTGATGCGGCAGTGGGTATCGGTGCCGGAGTTATCGGGAAAAAACTGTTTGTTGGAAAATCGAACAACCTCTTCAAAAAGATCGGGGGTACTGCAATCGAATTCTTCCTCAGCCATTTCGTTCGTAACAGGATGCCGCAACTTCGCAAAGAAAAGGAAGAAGCCGCAGGTGGTCAGGAAAGCTGACCTATATTGCTTATAAAAATCTGCCTACCTTACAGAATAATTTCCCCGCATGAGTCTCACCTTCAACAATCGTATCAAGCAGATACTGCTGCTGGCCATCCTCATTGCATTGATCTGGGTGGTATTCAAACAGCTTTTTATTATTTTGCCCGGGCTGCTTGGCGCCGTTACCCTTTATATTCTCAGCCGGGCCAGCAATTTCCAACTTGTTTATAATAGGAAATGGAAAAGAGGTCGTGCTGCCGGCCTGTTTGTTGTTTACTACCTTCTTTTACTTGGATTACCTGTATTCCTTGCTGTCACACTGATCAGTCCGAAGCTGGACGCCGTTCTCAGCGACCCCAGCTCTCTCATGGAGAATATTAAAACGGGTGTAACGCACATGCAGGATAAGCTCGGTGTTACATTCCTTACCGAAGATTCACTTAATAATTCTTTACAGAAAATAACAGAACTCCTGCCCGGTTTGCTTAACAGCACTGCCAACCTGCTGACTAACCTGATCATTATGCTTTTTTTCCTGTATTATATGCTGTATCATAGCCGGGAAATGGAGAAGACCTTATTCCGCATCATTCCGCTTAAAGATGCCAATGTGAACATCCTTGCGGCTGAAACAAAAAAAATTGTAAAGGCTAACGCATTGGGCATTCCGCTCATCTCTATCATACAAGGCATCACTGCCACCATCGGATATATAATTTTCGGAGTGCAGGATTGGGCCCTCTGGGGTTTTCTCACCGG
>JAEUVM010000176.1 GCA_016787125.1 Chitinophagaceae bacterium
CCATCAACGGTCAACCTTCCAACACCCCGTCACCCGTAGTGACCCCGTAGTGACCCCGTACTAACCCCGTACTGACCCCGTACTGACCCCGTACCAGACTCGTATAGCCCGTATACCCCAAACGCAAAGAATCGGGAAGAAACGGGAAGAAACGAGAAGAAACGAGAAGAATCGAGAAGAAACGAGAAGAATCGAAAAGAATCGAAAAGAATCGAAAAGAAACGAGAAGAAACGCAAAGAATCGAGAAGAAACGATAAAAATCGAAAAGAAACTGAAAAAAACGAAAAGAATCGAAAAGAAACGCGAAGAAACCGAAAAGTGCCACCCCGGGCCAATAGTATGTTTGTACCATAATCAGGAAGCAAAAAGATCCCCGTATGGAAACAACAAATCACACCACCATAACAGTCAAAGCACCAGCCGGCCGCCTCGCCGCCGCCCGGCACAAAAGAAACAACAAATTATCAATTGACCCTCAATCTATTACGCACTATTATCTATTCACCATTCCCAATTACCCATAGAGGCCCGAAACCTCTAACCGACACCCAACCTTTTACGCCCAATAACCCATTAGCCCAATAACCCAATTCCCCAATTCCCCATAAAGGAAACTACAAACTAATAGCTGACTTTCAACCTGTTACGCACTATTATCTATTCTCTATTATCTATTATCTGTTCTCTATAATCTATTTACTACTTCAAACGTGCCGCTGCAGCCACGCCCCCTCCATCAGCATTTCCACCTTATCGAAGAAATACTGCCAGTTTTCCCGCTCCCGCTGGCCCTTATTATGCAGGGAGGCATTCATTACTTTACGTACCTGCTCCAACATGTCCATCGCCTCATGGAGGTGAAAGCTCTCAAAGAAATTCTCAAACACAAGTTGGGGATTGTTGCGCTCTTCGGGCGACAGGTGCTGTAGCCTGTTTTCAAAGGGTATTGACATAACACGAACGGATAAGGTATTTTCAAATATAAAATATATTTTTAAACAGTGGCTCAAATAGGCAACGTTTTATTATTCACTTTCCATGACCTTTTCCTTGAAATTCAAATTATACCATGGGAAGACAAAAATCGCAGTCAAATCTGCAGGTGTTTGGATCCAATGTTCGTCGGTTGCGCCATGCACGGGCACTCAGCCTGAGAAGCCTGGCCACACAGTGCAACATTGATCACAGCGCCATCGCCAGAATCGAGAAAGGAGAAAAGAATATTACTATTCTTACCCTGATGGAACTCGCAAAAGGATTGGAAATACATCCAAGAAAACTCCTTGACCTCGATTTCCGCCTCGACGATTAACCCACCTTATCCACTTTACACTTCCTTACACATCCGGCTAACAACCGGGTAACTATCAGCCGCCACCAGCGGTACACATGGCAGCAAACTGCTGTGCAAGCCTCCATTTGCCCCACCCCCAACGGAAACCACCCGGCACAATGGAGCTGGCGATTATTTGCCCACCCGTCATTACACACACTCGTAAAAACCCCATCTGCCAATAACCAGATACCCTTATAAACTTATTTACCTATTTACTTATATACCTATATACCTATTTACTTATATACCTATTTACCTATATACCTATATACTTTATCTGCCCATTCCCCAACAGGAAACCACAAACCATTAACCGACCGCCACCCCGTCACGCCCTATTCACTATTCACTATTATCTATTCTCTACCTTTACTTACCATGCCCCCAGGCGCCTCTCAAATACCAACACCCTCCACGCACATAGCCGATGTGAACATACCCGGTATATACTGCATCATCAGCGAAACCGGAAGCCTCCTCCGCTGGAATAAAACACTCGAATATATCACCGGCGCCAGCGGCGATGCTCTCCTTCACCAACCATGCGAAACCTTCGTGGATGCCCGCGACAAAAACACCTTCAGCAGTTTCTTACAGCATGCCGCCACAACAGGCATAGCACAAACAGATATCCGCTTGACCGCCGCCGGCAACACCATACCCTATAGCTTTAC
>JAEUVM010000202.1 GCA_016787125.1 Chitinophagaceae bacterium
GCTATCGGTGTGGATGTGATCGTGGGCTTTCCCGGCGAAACAGACGAAGACTTCAAAGAAACATTCGACTTCCTTCACTCCCTCGATATATCTTACCTCCATGTATTTACCTACTCGGAGCGTGACAATACCCATGCCCTCACCCTCGGGCCCGTGGTGCCGGTGAAGGTGCGCCACGACCGCAATAAAGCGCTGCGCAATTTATCCTACATGAAAATGCAGTACTTCACCCAACAGCATGCCGGCCAAACCCGTAAGGTATTGTTTGAACACAACAAACAGAACGGAATGATGGAAGGCTATACGGATAATTATATACGGGTTGCTGTACCGTATAGGGAGGAATGGGCAAACGAGATTGTGGAATATACAGTGAATGGATAATAGATAATGGATAATAGTTGGGTTTCCGATGGTGGTAATTCAATCACTGTTCCTGCAAATACCAACTAATAAGTGGAACGTACTGGACTCGAACCAGTGACCCCTGCTCTGTCAAAGCAGTGCTCTAAACCAACTGAGCTAACGTTCCAGGGCGTTAAAGATAATAAGCAGATAATAACGAATGCATAAAAACTAAAAAATCTACCGTCCTGGTTTTCCCTCCTTGCGCCCTGGCGCCCTCGCGGCTAAGCGCCTCTGTGAATTATCTATGCTCCTCTTGTGCCTATGTGGCAATTATCATCCAGTATACTTCAGTAAATCCCAAAATCCTTTCCTACTTTTACCTCGTCATTCTTTTATGCAGAAATACCTCGCCACGATACATTTTAAAATGAGTGATGAGTTCATGGAACTGGTGCCACCGCATCGTACCTATATCAATTTCCTCATCAACAAAGGCACTATCGACCACTATGCCGTGAGCATGGAATCGCAACGCTCCTGGATAACTCTGAATGCGGAAAGCAAAAAAGACGTGGAGAAAATCCTTAAAAAATCACCCCTCTCTAAATTCTGGACCTACGAAATTGATGAACTCTTTGTACTGGATGGACATCATTATCGGCTGCCGGAGGTAAACCCGAATTGAGGAAAAACCGTTTTCTATTTTAGATTTTGGATTTTAGATTGACGATTGATGGTCGACTCCGCACCATTACCGGAATCCCGCTTTGCCTGATAACCTAATCATCCAATAACCCCATTACCCAATCTCCACCTATCCTGATGGTTGATGGAGTATGCCGGATGCTATTTTACAGTAAAAATAACGGGGCTTGCGCTGGCCGGAACGATGCTTGCACGAAAAATAACCCCTCTTGCCGTAACATTTTCGATGCTTGCAGGGAAAATAATGGTGTTTACCGGGATAATTTCGGTGCCTGCGGAATGCTAATCACCTGCAAATCAGTCAACCATCCTATTTACCAGCCTGTTTTTTATTCCAGCGGGGCTTTTTGGCCAATACCTTTTTATATACCGGGCAGCTTTCGGCGTGGGCGCCGGGCAGGTAGCCGGTGCTCATCAGGAATTCGTTGACAATTTCGCCGCCGGTGAAGCGGAAAGTGGTTTTGAACAGTTTCACCCACTCCTCTTTGGTCTTTGGATGGTGATTATCCAGCCACTGGCGGAAGGAGCCGGCCTCTTTTTGCAGTTGTAATATCACACCTGCGTTGTGCACGGTGGCTTCAATTTTCAGCCGGTTGCGGATGATGCCCGCATCCTGCATCAGCTTCTCTTTTTTCTTTTCAGAATAACGGGCCACTTTGGTGATGGTAAAATCATCGAAAGCCCGGAAGAAATTATCTTTCTTTTTCAGGATGGTTTCCCAGCTAAGGCCGGCCTGGTTGATCTCCAGTACGAGTCTTGCAAAGAGCAGGTTATCATCATCAATCGGGAAACCGTATTCATGGTCGTGATAATGGCGGTGTACGGTGTCTTTCCCGGCATGGAGTACGAATTCGCAATAAGTGGTTGCCATACAATCAATTTTGTCCGAAAATAGATGAAAAATATTTTGTCTGAAAAACGGTGTACCCCTATCTTTGCCGTCCCGAAAACGGGTCGCCTCCGGTAAAGCGAAGGCGGACAGAATTTGACATAATGGGAGTTTAGCTCAGCTGGTTTAGAGCATCTGCCTTACAAGCAGAGGGTCGGCGGTTCGATCCCGTCAACTCCCACATCACCCCGCAACTGCGGGGTTTTTTATTGGTTGTAAGTACCAATTGGCCACATAGGCATATGAGAAGCATAGTTAATACACATAGACTATGTTATAATCTATGTT
>JAEUVM010000430.1 GCA_016787125.1 Chitinophagaceae bacterium
TTGGTTTGTGCGGGTGCTGTTTTGCATGCAGGCCAGGTAGAGATTGAGCATGGACTGGCTTATTTCTGCGAAGTGGCTGCGCCAGCGATGGAAGATCACCGGTGTGACGGGCATGGAATACCATACTGCCCAGGCAAAATCTATCCAATGGCCTTTGTAGTGCTGTTCGGTGAGTCGTTTGTTCAAGATGAGCCGGCCGAGTTTATCGGTGCCCTGAAAGCCACGTACCGGATCGTGGAACCAGGTAGCGGGAGATGGTATTTTGTAATGGCCCAACTGTATACGATGGAATCGTTCTGCCAGCAGCCTTATTACCAGTTCTTCATAATTCTGTGCATGTTGCCTGTTGCGGGTGATAAATTCATGGATGAAACGCTGTGCTTCTTCCTGATCCGGGGCTTCTATTTTTTTGCCATTCCAGAGGGCTGACCGGGCAATGAGCCAGGCGGCGGCGGTGAGGCTGCCAGCCAGTGCATTGCTTTTACTGTCTGTTGTTTCTTTGACTGAAACGGTTACGTGAATTGTTGTTTCCATATTGGGGGATTTTGTATGTTTTTCTGATGACAGGACAAACATACTATTGGCCCAAAGTGGCACTTTTCAGTTTCTTCGCGTTTCTTCTCGTTTCTTTTCGTTTTTTTCAGTTTCTTTTCGATTTTTCTCGTTTCTTTTCGATTCTTTTCGATTCTTTTCGATTCTTCTCGATTCTTTGCGTTTCTTCTCGTTTCTTTTCGATTCTTTTCGATTCTTCTCGTTTCTTCTCGTTTCTTTTCGTTTCTTCTCGATTCTTTTCGATTCTTTGCGTTTCTTCTCGATTCTTTTCGTTTCTTCTCGATCTTTCTCGATTCTTTGCGTTTGGGGTATACGGGCTATACGAGTCTGGTACGGGGTCAGTACGGGGTTAGTACGAGGTTAGTACGGGGTTAGTACGGGGTCACTACGGGGTCACTACGGGTGACGGGTGTCAGGTGTCGGGTGTCGGGGTCTCAATGCCTAAAATACGTTGACCGTTGACTGTTGATGGGGGTTGCCTGCGGAGGCGCTGGGGCGCAGGGTTAATGAGTGTCGTCGTCGGAGGTGCCGGGGGAGCCGAGTACATGGAAGATCGTCTTTACCTGGGAGATAAGATAATAATGGCCGATGCGTTCGCCGATCTTTTCTTTGTGACGGTGTATCCAGTTTTTCATGGTTGGATTGCTTACACCATACATGAGGGCCAGTTCTTTCAGGCTGTAGGGTTTCAGTTCCACCCCTTTGGATTGAATTTTCATAGTGACGGTTTTATTTTTATTCATTATTTACAACATACTATTTCAGGCTATGCCGGTGAGGGCATAGCTGTGTTTCTTCCTGTCTGCTGACAGAAATGAAATGATCGTTTACCGCATGGTTAGTGCGATACGGAAGTGTAATAATGGATAATCATGGCAACCGGCAGGTTTTTTATTTCACCTTTTTGCTGCTGCTGGTACCGGGGAGCATGGAATTCAGAAAGTGTGTTGCTCCTGCCGATAATCAACTGCCCGCATTTCCGGCCACTTTACAATAGGGGGAGTGCAAAGCTATTTTGCCTTCGGGATTAAAGACGTTATTGTAGTGTTAATGACATACGGAGAGGGAGGGTATTTTTGAGTTTTAGGTAAATACCCCTACTCCCCTTTCTTATTGTTTGCCTCTTCCGTATTCAAGAGTCTTCATAAATGATTCTACTTTTTTGATTTTGAAGCCCTTCAGAGACTAACTAATATTATTAGCTTTTAAAGCTAAAATTATTAGTACATTGCGGGGGATGTTTCTTAACTGTAAATCCTTCTTCAGCTTCCAGTACGGTACATTTTCTACGGAGGAACTGGTGCAGACGGCGGCGGCACTTGGGGTGACCACGCTGGCGCTGACCAATATCAATGGTACGTTTGACACCTGGGCCTTTGTGAAGCATTGCCGTGAACAGGGCATCAAACCGGTGGCCGGTGCCGAGATTCGCAATGACGGGAAGCTGCTTTATATTTTACTTGCTGCCAACAACAAAGGCTTTGCATGGATCAACCGTTTTATTTCTGATCACCTGCAAAACAAGAAACCTTTCCCGGTTTGTGCCGGGGAGGTTTCTTTTTTTACGGATGAATGGGACGGCTTTGTGATCTATCCTTTTGGCGCTAAAGAACCCGGTGATCTTTTTGCCAACGAACGTATCGGTATCAAGGCTAGTGAACTGACGAAACTTTTCAGGCAGGATATGAACCTGTGGCGGGATAAACTGGTGGTGCGGCAACCTGTTACCTTCCAGGATAAAACCCGCTATAATGTGCACCGGCTGCTTCGTGCGATTGACCTGAACACCTTGCTTTCCAAACTGCCTGTTACTGATACAGCGGGTACGGATGAATACTTTGTTTCCCCTGCGGAACTGATCGCTCAATTTGCCCAATACCCTTTTATCATCAGCAATACGTACCGGCTGCTGGATGACTGCCATATTGATATGGATTTTGCCAAAGACAAAAACAAACAGGTTTATGGCGGCTCGCCGGAAGATGACCGGCAACTTTTGGAGAAACTGGCCCGTGGTGGTTTGGTACAGCGGTATGGAAACAAAAATACCACTGCCCTGCAAAGGCTGGAGAAAGAATTGAAGATCATCAATGACCTTGGCTTTAATGCTTATTTCCTGATCAACCTCGATATTATCCGCTATGCGCAATCGAAAGGTTATTATTATGTGGGGCGTGGCAGTGGTGCGAACTCCATCGTGGCCTATTGCCTGTACATTACTGATGTGGACCCGATTGAACTGAACCTTTTCTTTGAACGCTTTCTGAACCCGCACCGCACCTCCCCTCCTGATTTTGATATTGACTTTTCGTACACTGACCGTGATGATGTGATGGATTATGTTCTTAAAAGACATGGCAAACAACATACGGCGTTGCTGGGCGCCTATACCACCTATCAATATGACTCCTGTGTGCGGGAACTGGGTAAAGTGTTTGGTCTGCCCCCGGATGAAATCAAAGAACTGCAACGGGAACGTAAGCCGCAAGACCAGGTGCATAAGCTGATTCTGCAATACAGCCGGCTGATCCAAAACTTTCCGAGCAATACAACGGTGCATGCCTGTGGTATGCTTATCACCGAGAAGCCTATTACGGAATACACCAGTTTGTTTCTGCCGCCGAAGGGTATGCCCACGACGCATATTGACATGTTTGTGGCGGAAGATGTAAGCATCAACAAGTTTGATGTGCTGAGCCAGCGTGGTCTTGGGCATATTCGTGAATCACTCGCACTGATAAAGCAAAACAAGGGAATTCATGTTAACATACACGATTTTGAAAACTTCCGCCAGGATCCTGCTGTGCGTGCTAAAATACGGGAGGCTGATACTATCGGATGTTTTTATATAGAGTCGCCCGCCATGCGGCAGCTATTGAAAAAACTTCGTTGTGATGATTATATCACTTTGGTGGCGGCTTCTTCCATCATCCGGCCGGGTGTGGCACAGTCGGGCATGATGCGGGAGTACATTCACCGCTATCATCACCGCGATGAAGTGAAATACCTGCATCCGCTGTTTGAAGAACATTTGTCGGAAACCTTTGGTGTGATGGTGTTCCAGGAAGATGTAATTAAGATCGCTCACTTCTTTGCGGGGCTTGACCTTGGCGAAGCGGACATCTTGCGGCGGGCGATGAGCGGGAAGTACCGGAGTCATAACAACTTCAGGATCGTGAAGGAGAAATATTTTGCCAACTGCAAAGCGATCGGTCATACCGATGAACTGGCGGCGGAAGTGTGGCGGCAGATGGAAAGTTTTGCGGGCTACAGTTTTAATAAAGCCCACTCGGCCAGCTTTGCCGTGGAGAGCTATATGAGCCTGTACCTGAAAACGTATTTCCCCAAAGAATTTATGGTGGCGGTGATCAACAACTTTGGCGGCTATTACAGTCGTGAAGTTTATTTTATGGAACTGCTGAAAACGGGTATTGACATTCAGCCGCCGTGCATCAACAACAGCGACCTGTACACCAATATCCGTGGTGAGGTGGTGCATACGGGTTTTATCCATATTAAAGGTTTGCATGATGAACTGACCGATGCCATCCTTGCTGACCGGAAAGCCCACGGCCCCTTCCTGCACCTGCAGGATTTTATTGAACGCATCCATCCGGGATTGAAACAACTGAATACATTGGTGAGCATCGGCGCTTTCCGCTTTACCGGTAAATCGAAGAAGCGGCTGCTGTGGGAGGCGAATTTTTTGCAGAAACATAATCAGCCGGCGCTGCATAACCAGTCGCCGTTGTTTGATGAGCCACCACTTTCTTTCGAGCTTCCGGAACTGTGCGACCTGCCATTGGATGACCTGTATGATGAAATGGAAATTATGGGTTTTACGCTGCGCAATCCTTTTGCGATGGCGGATGATGACCCGGCCCGCTATGTGGCGGCGAAGGATATGCACCTGCATAAAGGCAAGACGATTACGATGCTGCTATACTTTATTGCCCGCAAACATGCGGTGACGAAGAATGATGACAGTATGTTTTTCGGCACCTTCTATGACAGTGTGCTGGATTGGGTGGATACGGTGCATTTTCCGGATGCGGCGGAGCGGTACCCGCTGCATACGAGTGGTTTTTACAGAGTGAGGGGGAAGGTGACGGAGGATTTTGGGGTGTATAGTTTGGAGGTGGGGGGAATGTGGAAGGTGGGGTATAAGACGAATGTGAAAATGTGATGATGTGAAAATGTGGAAATGGGATGATATGGAAATGTGGAAATGAATACAATGAGCTAATGTGATGATGTGCTGATGTGCTGATGAATACAATGGGATGATTTGAAGATTTGAAAATTTGAAGATTTGGAAATGAATACAGGGGAACACGGATTATACGAATAAGATGGATGAACACGGATTTTTTTGCTTCGCAAAAGGGATTGGAATGGGGCCGCAGATTCGCAGATTTTTTTTGGTGGGCTGTTGCATTTGCACACGGATTATATGGATTGGATGGATTAATACGGATTTTTTTGCTGCGCAAAAAGGTGCTGCCGCTGATTCGCAGATTTTTTTTGGGTGCAAATGGATTGGATTGGCTTTGCGGTTGAGTTTTTGGGTTCTTTATTTGGAATTTGTTATTTGTTATTTGGAATTTTTTGTTGAGCGATGGTATTGAGTGATGACAGACATATTGCGCATATGGACCTGGACACATTTTTTGTGTCGGTGGAGTGTCTTATCAATCCGAAGCTGAAGGGGAAGCCGGTGCTGATCGGTGGCAGTGGTGACCGGGGTGTGGTGGCGAGTTGCAGTTATGAGGCCCGCAAATTTGGTATTCACAGCGCCATGCCGATGCGGATGGCCCGCCGCCTGTGCCCGGAAGCTATTGTGGTGCGTGGTGATATGGAGAGCTACAGTAAATACAGTCGCCTGGTGACGGACATCATCAAAGACAGTGTGCCGCTGTTTGAGAAATCGTCTATTGATGAATTTTATATTGACATGAGCGGGATGGATAAGTATTTCGGCTGCCGCCTGTTTACCGATGAACTGAAACAGAAGGTGCTGAAGGAAAGCGGGCTGCCGGTAACTTATGGTCTGGCGAGTAATAAACTGGTGAGTAAGGTGGCCACGAATGAAGTGAAGCCGAACGGACAAATAGAAATTCCTTTTGGCGAAGAGAAAAGTTTTCTTGCGCCGCTGAGCATTCTGAAGATTCCCGGTGTGGGGAAAGAGACGGGCTACCAGCTTTATAAGATGGGTGTGGAAACGGTGAAGACCCTGAGTGAAATACCTGTTGAACTGCTGCAAAACCTGCTGGGCAAACAGGGCACTGAACTGTGGCGCCGTGCCAATGGTATTGATGAGACGCCGGTGGTGCCTTTTCATGAACAAAAATCTATCAGTACGGAACATACCTTTCAGCAGGATACGATTGACACTCATTTTCTGCATCGGGAACTGGTGCGGATGACAGAGAAGATCGCCTATACCCTTCGCCAACAAAACCGGCTGACGGGCTGTGTGACGGTGAAGCTGCGCTACTCCAACTTTGACACCTTAGTAAAGCAACGCACCATCCGCTATACCAATGCCGACCATATCCTGCTACAAACGGCGCAAGACCTGCTGGACCAACTCTACTCCCGGCGGATGCTGGTGCGGCTGATCGGTATCCGGTTTACGAACCTGATACCGGGGAATTATCAAATCAGTTTGTTTGATGATACGGAGGAGAACATTAAGTTGTACCAGGCGATTGATAGTGTGAAGAGGCGCTACGGGGAAAATATACTGAGGAGGGCGGTGGGGGGTTAATTGGGGGATTGGGGGATTTGAAGATGAATTGATTTGAAGATTTGAAGATGGGGGGATTTGGAGATGGGGGGCATGGTTATGGAAAATGAAATGTTGAAAACAGAGCACCTGTGTGTTTCTGCCAATTACAAAAAAAGAATTACAAGTAAAGTAACCGAAAATATATCAACGAAAAGTAAACAACATCTCAGTCTTGTACAAAAGACTTATTTATTCACGGAGCCGAATTGAAAGTAAATCTTTCGAAATTATTTTCCTATCTTTTTAAGCACTTTAGACTATATGCATATACTATTAGATACTAATATTCTGATCGGGCTTTTGGCTTCAAAACATGAAAGCTACCTAATCTCCCGTCTGGACACTCTTGTTAACCAAGGAAAGATTGAAATATTGATTCCAGAAATTCTACTTACAGAATGGGAAAAAAAGAAAATACAAACAATTGCCCAATGTAGAAAATCAATTGACACAGTAAACCAACATTCAACCATACTAACAGTTGCCAATTCAGATCCAACGGATGTAATTCAAGTCGAACACAAGGCACAAAATATAGATGAGCTCTTAGGAAAAGGAATCATAATAAAATCAAAGAAGGCTGTAAAAAGCAAGATATATGACAGGATAGTCGAAGGTCGAGCTCCATTTCATAACGGCAAAACAAAATCACTTAATGATGCTATTCTATACTTGAATGCAATAGAATATCTTAAAGCAAAATCAATAACAGAATTTGCCTTTTTTTCAAAAGATGTAAAAGATTTTGGATATCCCGAGAAAGATGCAACAAAACTTCACCCTCAGCTAATCGATAAGGAGATAACAGTCCATTTCTATCAATCGCTAGAAAGTGGTTTACGCACTTTAAGTGAACTAAATAAAATAAGCTATGATAAAAGCGATCACAAAAATGAAGGCAAGTATATCATAAGGATAGTAAGTCCAAAGAGCAATGATTTATTGACATATTTATACGAAGTATTAAAAGCTTGTGAACAAAGAATGCCCATGATTCCACTAAGTATTTTCTCCCGTGTTCATCCTCTACGAATATCAAATTACAAATACAACTATACAGACTATAGCAACAATACTCTCACTACAAACAATATCGACCTATTCAACTTGTTCCGAGATATTGATGTAAAAAAAATGCGATTCAAAGCCACTTCCCAATTTAAGAACTCAAAACAAAACAAAAGCAAACTGCTTTATATTCTTAAAAGGATGAACGCTCAACAGATCGAATATGTAAACATGATTGGAGGGAGTCAAAAAAGTATTGACATCAGAATGAAAACGGCAGAAAACAAAGAGTCGCCTTTATCCAATTATGAGTCTTTTTTATGGAACAAAATTATCTCGAAAAAAATAGACCTTAACGATAAACTTGAGATTGGATTTACCTACTATAGGATGGGGCTACATATTGACGCAATAAACGCCTACTATGAACATTTTGATACTGTAAAAAAGAATGGCAACCCGACAACTATATATGTAGCTCAATTTTGCTTACAATGGCTTTGCAGCTCAGCATATGTAGAATCAAATACAATAACTAGTAAAATTATCAATGAATGCAATAGCTGGAACTTGGATGAAACATATTTTAAATTTGCAGAACACTCTGCAATAGACCGTGAAATAGCACTCTATTTTCAAAATGCAAACCCCATACAAACTTATGCAACAAAAGTGTCAAAGGTATTAGATAGCATTCGAGGTCATTACTTTTCTCAACTTTTCGGCTCCGTTAGCGGCAACAATAATTTTGAAAATCTAGTTTTTGAATTTACTCATTTTATTGAATTCGTATCAGCTAACAGGCTTACTTACACCCATTATTCTGACTTTAATTTAATATGTAACAATTATACCGAGGGAGTCCTCCTAAGTTATGCCTTAAACGAATATCAGCCAAATAGGCTTGAAGGATTCGATGACAAAATATTGGAAACTCTGTTGAAATATGGAAATGCAGATAAGATAATTGAAATATATGTGCGATTCATCAAACACGAAATTCGTTACTTACAGAGCACGTCCTCATTTATGACATGTGCGCTAGCTTTCTTATCCATTGATACGTCCCTTATACAAAAAGTTGAAGAAAAAAGCACATACAATTTCTATAAGCCTTTTTTCGAAATGTTTTGGTCACTCATTGCACTACTCTCAACTGTGAAATTCAAAAAGGAATTTATTATTTCTTGCTTTGAAAAGATATTTATCCACTTAAGGGAATTACCAAAACGGGAAACTCACAAGCTAAAACATCTAAGTTCCTTTTTACATAGAAACTGGAAAATACTCAGTAGGGAACATATATCGAACTTGTTTATGTTAGTTGTATCCACTAAGGAGATGCACAGTTATAGTCTTTTTGACACTTTTAATAAAATAGCAGAGTCAAGTAATTACAAATTCTTTTCCAACAGAAGTGAATTTGACAATTTACTTAACGAAAACTTGACAACCTGTGAAAAATGTGGAAGACAACATGATAATATTTTAATAACCTGCCATAAGGCATTACCTACTGAGTTTAGAAACGATCTTAAGGCAAGAATAGAAAAACAGCTAGACTTAGAATTAAACTTTGACCTTTATTATAAGGCGTCCATTTTTGAAATAATCGATTACAATCGATATTTTGAAAAATTGCTAGGTATGCTAGAAAAGCCAACCTCTATTTCATCCGGATGGTGGGCTGATTTAGATAAGGAAATAAAATTTCGTCGCCTAAACGAGCTTCTAAATCTTGTATATAAAAATTCAATACACCTGCCACCTAATTTTATAAACAAAATGAAAGGACTCTCTCATTATTATGATTGGCTGTTGGATATGAAAAATTTTGACTACAAAAAATTTAATCCTTTATGGGTTGCAGAATATACTACTGAATATTATTTAAGAGTGATTTTTAAGAATAGAACGGTGTGCAGATTAGTTCAAAAGTACCTTAAGACTAATTTTCAACCCAAAGTGGCCAATCTGTATTCACTATACGCTGGTCATGGAAAATGACATACTAGTATTACTTATTACAGGGAATCATTTGTTTTCGATTTGTTCTTGATTTTGCTGTGACATTTATTCCATGCCACACCCCAGTTCTCTAAATCTTCCAGATCAATAGAAGTACAATTAAAGATCAGATGATCTCCCATAATACCAATCATATTCTTTACATCCTCCAGTGTTCTCATTAAAGCGGAGTCTCTTTCCATAGTACCTGCCCAACCAAAGGGATGGGCCACAAACCCGTAAAAATCACTGCGAGTAGCAATCTGCTCGTTGAAAAATATCTGGGGGTGCTTATTAAGAAAATGATCCTTTGGATAAAAAGTAGATAGCTTTACAAGAACTGACTCATAAAAAGCTAACATATTTGTAATTCCAAGAATTACCCCTCCGGGTTCATCAAACTCAATTTTTGCCAATTTCCATTGTGCATTATGTACTAGGAGAATCTTTAAGAGATAATTTCTTAAAGTAAAACCATCATTAGGGTCGACATAGTCCAATTCATAAAGAGCATATTCCTTTGATTCGGAATTCTCATAATTCGGAACTGACTGTATTGAAGCCAATTTATCAGCATCATTCTTTCTCTTCTTAACACGTCTTATCCAGTCTTCTTTGTATTTAAGCAGTTCACCTTTAGTCCAACCTCTACCAGCACCACCCTTAATATGAGCTTTATCATGGCATGATAAACAGAGTATTACAAGATTGTTATACTCATTATTTCCAGGATTTCCATCAATATGATGAATTTGAACTGCCTTATATGGCTCGTTACAAACACAACATGTCCGATTTGATTCAAACATCATCATATCTGTCATTTCGATTTCAATCCTTCTTCTTTTCGCCATAACTTCTATTACGAATTAGTACTCCAAATTAGATAATTCTTCATAATTAAACTCCATTGTTGGGTCCAAAGCCTCCCGAAAATCCTTTGCTATCGTATATGCCTGCATTTGAGATGCCGGGAATTGGTGCATACCGATCTGTTTGATACGTTCTTCTGAGAGTTCGCCGAAGAGCCATTCCCAGGCGAGGTCTTCATCGAGGATGGCGGGCATACGCTTTTTGGTGTTGTGTATCTGCTCCATGAGCGGGTTGGCGGCGGTGGTGACGATGGCGAAGGATTCGACATGTTCGCCGGTGGCTTTGTCTGTCCACGGTTGCCAGATGCCTGCCATGAAGAAATATTCCCTGTCTTTGACGGTGATGTAGTAGGGATATTTATCGGCGGTCTTGAGGGGCTGGCCCGTTTTCTTATTCAGGCGATGCACATGCCGCCATTCATAAAAGCCGGTGGAGAGAACGAGGCAGCGGCGGTGGAGGGCGGCATCGCGGTATAGCTTGCCGTTGTTGAGCATTTCTTCAGACACTGCATTGAGTGTGGTGATGGGCGGGCGGAACTGGCCGGATGCATCTTTATACCCGTAACGCATTTTGGTAACGTCTTCCCGTGTTTTGAGATAGGGAGGGATGAAGCCCCATTCCATTTGTACGATGTCGAAGTCTTCTTTATCCGGATGGCGTTTGAGTACGGCATTGAAGCCGTAATCGAATCCTACCTGGAGATCACGATGGAGAAAGTCGTAGTTGGCTACGGCTTTTTCGAGTGCCTTGAGGCGTATGTATTCTGCACGGGTTACTTTTTGTCCGTTGTAGTAGCACATGGTTATCCTGTTTTCTTTATGTGTTCTTCGATGAGTGGGCCGATGAGGTTGGCTTCGAGTTGGCGGCCTTCGGGGATTGAGGTCCACCAGTTTTGGCCGGTGGGTTTTTCTGCACGGGTGATGACGAGGGGTGGCCGTTTGTTTTCAAAGGTGATGTGATACACGAAGGCACCCTGGATGGTGTGTCGCTGCACCCGGATGCGGGAGTCCTGAAAGGTGAGGATGAAAGGTTCGGAAGCGTTGGGCATGATCAGGAAGTGAGTTGTTCTACTAAGTTACCGATTTCGGCGGCTTCGGTAGTGGCGTCCTGGTCAATATAATGCCAGACGGGATTGCCGTGGGTGTCGGGTTCGAGAAGAAGGTAGCGGACAGAATTGTCGGGCCAGTAAACATGATAAACAATCGTGTTGTCAACTTCAGATAGTTCAACGCGGAGAACCTGGTTTCTGAATGTGATAGTCATCAGCAGAAGTGTTTTTTGCGATCTGACGGAAACGGGTTAATAAAATGCAGTAGTACTCAATTCGCTGAATAGCTTCAAATTTAAGATATTTCTATACTCAGATAGTTACCCCCCCCCCATACTAACTATGTTGAAGGTGAGTATTTGTATTTTTGATTCGAGATTGCATTAACGGTCTGCTTTTTTCCTTTCCGCAGGACTTGCAATACCGCAGTATTACAGGCTATGCTTATTTTGCGATTGCCGATATGAATGGCTTAATCTTACTCAATTTCTTTTTTACCCTGACATCAAGTCTTGACAGTTCGATGAGATAGCGGACCTGGAGGTTTATCCAATAAGCGGCATCCATACCAAATGCTTTTTCCAGCCGGAGGGCCACGAGTACACTGATTGGCCTGACGCCCCTGATCATATCATTGATATTAGAAGTAGGGATACCCATAATGGCGGCGGCTTTTTTTTGGGAGATATTGAGTTTGTCAAGCTCCTGCTGGAGGATGTCACCCGGAAAGTTTTCAGATTTGACCCGGACAATGTTTCCTTTTTTATCCCGGGCTTTGTGGAGGTATTTGATATTTTTCATAGTAGCTTATTGTATTCTGAGACGATGAAAATATGAAGTGATGCGCAAAGGACAGGATTTAATATTTTAAGGAAAGGGTTTACGGTTGGCCACTGACCGATGACGGGCTTGCGGATGGCAGTGTTCTGAAAGGAGGCAAAAGGTTTTGAGGGGAACTGCAGGAAGGATAGATGTTTAAGATTGAAGATTTGGGGAATGAGTTGACTGTTGACGGATGACCGTTGACGGGGTTGAGGTTGGCAGTGTTCTGAAAGGAGGCAGAAGGTTTTGAGGGGAGTTGCAGGAGGGACAGTCTATTTCAGATTGAAGACTTACTGTTTTGGAAATCAATAATGACCGGCAGGCCGGCTTTTTCCCGAATATTTTTGATTTTTACCCAACCCTTTTTGTTCATTTACCAGTTAATACTATAAGAGGCGGATTTAAAAGGGCCTTGTTGAAAAAATACCATAAATATGGTATGCGATAATTGAAAACAATTACGTTATTTTGAGGTATTACCATCGTCCGCCATACACACACTACTCTCTAAAGGGCGATTTCCATTGAGCATGAAAAAAGATTAGGAGCCCTTCCTGACCCTGCCTACCGGCAGGCTGGCTCCCCTGGGGGGAGGGACTTGGACTCCGTTGTTGGGGGTGGCCCCTCCGAACCTCCCCGGAGGGGAGGGACGGACTCTGTTATTGGTGGTTTTGCTACCGATGCGGAGTATGGATGAACGAAATATTGAGAATGTATTACGGCAATGAGGCTGTAATAAAATGTGTAAACCGAACCAGATGTATTTGAGGAGTATAACCATGCTAATGTTACTGTGTTGCTGTGCAGTGGTAACTGCGCAGCAAACTGATACCGTTCGCCGTGACGGCACTACAGCCATTGCCGCTCTGCCCGAAAAATACCTCACCACTATTTCTTCCAAAGCAGAACTGTATTATTCGCGACTGACAGATAAAACAGAAAAGACTCTGGAGAAGCTGGCCCGCTGGGAAGGCAAGATCAAAAGTATATTGGAAAAAACAAGTCCGGAGACGGCGCAGCGGTTGTTTGGCAACGGGCAACTGACGTTTGCCTCTGTGTTACAGAAATACAGAGAAGGCAAAGCAACTGTAAGCAATTATAAAAGAACATTTGATGAGTATAATGACCGGTTAAGTACCACCATAAAATTTTTGGATGAAAAAAGGAGCGAACTGAATGAGAAAGTTGTAAAACCAGCTCAAATAGCCAAAGAGAAAATGAGAAAACTAAATGCACAACTTGATAATACTGAAGCGGTGCAAGAGTTTATAAAAGAGAGGAAAAAGCAATTAATTCAGTATGCAATGCAGCATCTTGGTAAAACCAAGTATTTGCAAAAGATCAACAAAGAAAGCTATTACTATGTTCAAACGCTTGTTAATTATAAAGAATTGTTTGACAAGCCTGGTAAAGCAGAGGAACTGGCAATGCAATTATTGCGAAAGCTAAATGCCTTCAATAAGTTTATGCAGGAAAACTCAACCCTATCGTCCTTATTCGGTTCGCCTGCAGGTACTGCTAATCCCAATGGTACAGTTGGGCTGCTGCAATCAAGGGCAATGGTGAATGCGACTGTGCAGTCGCGGATAAGAGCTGCAGGAGCTAACCCCCAGCAGCTAATACAGCAAGCTTTTCAGCAAGCACAGGCCGAAGTGAATAAACTGAAGCAAAAAGCCCTTCAATGGAACAATAACGGTAAAGACTTTGAGCTTCCAAACTTCAAGCCAAACACACAAAAAACAAAAACGCTGAAGCAACGGTTAGAATTTATGGCGGGAATACAAACCGTGCGTCATAACCGGTATTTTCCGGCAAATGCAGACATGTCTTTCTCGGCAGGCTATAAACCAAGTGACAAAATGATTATAGGCCTTGGGGTTTCTTACAAAGTCGGATTAGGCAATAGTATATCACAAATAAAAATATCACACCAGGGAGTTGGTTTGCGATCGTTTATTGATTGGAAAATCAAAGGAGGATTTTACCTGAGCGGAGGATATGAGCAAAATTATTTTTCAGAAATCAGACGTATACAACAATTACAGGATTTAAGCGGTTGGAAGGGTTCTGCATTGGCAGGACTAAGCAAGAAATACAACATGGGGAAGAAGCGGAAGGGGGAAATGAAAATATTATATGATTTCTTTTCACAAACCAAATCACCAAGAACAAGCCCCATTCTTTTCAGGATAGGAATTGGGCTTTGAAAATATTTTATAAAACCAATAAATATGCGCAGAGAAATTATTGTATTGGCATTTACCATTCTTACAACCCCGCTTTTTGCCCAGGTAAACCTGCAAAGCGGAGCTCCGGAGCAAAGTTTTCCCTTAATAAGCTATGTGGACGGGAAGGCTGGTTTGTCCATGAATGTGAATTTGAATTATTCAGGAGGCAACGGTTTGCTTGTGAATGATGTGGCTTCAAATACAGGAACGGGGTGGAACCTTGATGTAGGAGGATTTATATCCCGTATACAGAATGGAGAGCCGGATGACCAAATGGAATATACCGTAAGTGATTTTTCTGCCGAAAAGGATCATGAAGATGCGGTGCGAATGTTGTTAAAAAATTATCCGGCCGGATTTCTTTATAACCCCAACGCCACGAACGGATGTAATGCCGGACTTAACTATTACCCCGTGTTTACAAAGCAAACTGTGTATAAGGAATTAAACAGGGTAGCGGCTGACACAGAACAGGATAAATTTTTCTTCCGGATGAATGGCCGATCAGGCGTTTTTATAATTGGGAAAAATATGCAAGCCACGACTCTTGGTGATTCAAGGGTGAAGATAGCTTTTACATTACAAGATATGACCTCGCAGGGAATCCGGACCCGCATAAATGGATTCACTATTATAACGGAAGACGGAATTAAGTATTCGTTTTCTCAAAAGGCACTCACACATATTTGCCGGTATAAGTATTCCTACAGGGATCCGGCAGGAAACTGGGCAGTGGCTAGCGGTAATCCTCCGGATGATGAGTATGATATCAGCCGGTATTGGGGTTATGAACTGGCGGCTGATGAACGCCCCTATATTATTAACACCTGGTATTTATCTGAAATTGAAAACGCTAATACGGGGCAGAAGATTCTTTTCAACTACGAAGATATCAGAAATGAACTTGTTTCATCCCTTTCAGTAAACCATAGCCGGGATCTGAATGATGGACCCGGTGGAATGCCGAGGGATATCAGAAGAGGCCGAGACCGTTTTAACAGGCTTTCGAATCCTGAGACGGCAAATGCGTATAGCTGGAATGACAACTGGCTGAGTGAATTCAAAGCCGGACCAACGTCGCTTTTCTATTCCCGTTCTATTGCCTTTACGAAAAGATTGAAGAGCATTCAGCTTCCCAACGGAGGAACGATTAACCTCACTTACTCCGGTATTGCCAGAGCAGATATGAAAGGCGACAACGCTTTGGAGCGGCTTAGTTATATAATAAACGGCCAATCAGCAAGGACGTATCAATTTCAGTATGGTTATTTTTTTAAGAATACTATAAGGCCATATACAAGCGGGTTTTCCGGGTATGAAAGCAAATTTGCAAGGCTATGCCTGCTGAGTGTTCAAAAACTTGGTACCGGTGAGGATGATGCCACCGAACCTCCTTACGTTTTTAACTATTATACGGGATCTACTGTATCGGCGGATGATATTGTGCCGGCCCGCAATTTTCTGGCACAGGACCACTGGGGTTATTTTAACGGTAGTATCAGCGGATTGCCGATGAACGAGGACCATGATTTTCTAGGTAATGAAGAGACCCAGTATTTCAAAACGGTATTGCCCCGGTATAAAAACCCCAAGAGTGGTCTGGCTAAGAATGGCCTGCTTCACAAAGTTACTTTTCCTACAGGGGGCTCTATTGAATATAAGTACGAGCAAATAAAACCATCAGTTAATATACTGCCAGCAAGCTATGAACAGTTAGCTGGTGGGGTATCGGTGTCGCAAACTATTGTATTTGACGGGGAGGATCATTCTAAAGACGTAATTACCGATTTCAGCTATGTCAATACCGTTAACCAGTCATCGCATTGGGGCGATGAGGCTCCTGAGTATTATAATCTCAGCTGGACAGAATACAACCGGAAATGGCTTGGTAAACTTACCTGGAACAAAGCGGGTTTGAGTTATCCCGAGGCTGGAGTTAATCCGCAAGTATTACAGACTATGTTTAAAATGGCTGTGGGATTTGCCATCAGTTATTCCATGAATCTTGCTATTGCCGCATTGCCACCTCCGTTTAACGTTATCGGGCAGGCGGTAGTGGTTGTATATCAATTGATCAAGCTTATAGCAACTATGACAGGAAGTGCAGAATTTCATCGATTTACCTTATCTAATAAAAGTAATATACAAGTTAATGCCCTTCCCGGATATTATTCACGAGTTGAGACAAAGGTAAATTCCTCTTCGGGGTATAATGGTAAGACAGTATATGAATTCACCAGCCTGGCGGATTATCCTGCCCTGGTACCAAAGTTTCAATGGCCATTTATACAAAATCAGCGTCTTGCTTCGTGGATTTATGGATTACCAAAGAAAGTTACAGTATATGATAAGAACAATTTACAAGTGAAGGAGTCGGAAAATCTGTACAATTATATCGTTCAGAAAAAAGCGGATGTTAACAACCAAAGCTGTAAATGTGCGACAGTAAACAAGAGGGATATCAAAGGGATTGAGTGGGTAAACAACTATGCGTCTTATAATACCTGGGGGCAGGTGCACTGGATGATACCGCAGCCCTATTTTGTTTACACGGGCAGAACAGACCTTGCCGCCTCAACCGAAAAGTCATATGTAAATGGCCAATTATATTACTCGGATGTTTCCAATACCATTACCGACCCGATGACACTTCTGCAAAAGGGTAAAATCATTTATAAGGATGCCGGATCACTAATCATCCAGCTTACTTATTATCCAACGGATTATTCTATTCCCGGCAGCCCCATGGAAAGGCTTGTGCAAATGAATGCCATTCATACGCCCATCGCAACGGAGACCTGGCTCAAGAAAACAGGTGTTGCAGGAATGGTGTTGCTTGATGCCACGATCACCCAGTATCAAACGTATACATTTGGTGCAAGGGTGGAAGTGAAACCATCTATGATCTGGAAACTGAAAACCAAAACACCGGTGCCACAGAGTACAGCCGGAACGCATAATCCTTCAGTATTGATACGTAATCCGTCATTATTCCATTTAAAGTCATGGATGAATTATGACAACGATGGCAACCTTATTGAAGTGACCGATGAGCAGAATACAACAAGTTTTATAAATGATTACAAGAGCCGTTCTGTTGTTGCAAGTGTGGCCAATGCCACAGCCTCCCATATTGCTTATACAAGCTTTGAGGCTGATGGAAAAGGAGGGTGGAACTTTAATCCTGCATTCATCAAAACTACAGGCGGGATTACCGGCTTTAAAGAGTTCAAATTGGGATTTGATGCATCCTTAAACCAGACATCCACCATATCGAGAAGCGGACTTGACCCCGCTAAAACATATGTAATTACATGGTGGACACAGAACACGGAACCAGACTATGTGATGGTTAATGGCGAGTATGGTGAAAATATATACACCCAACAAGCAACAGGCCGGTCGCTATATAAAAAAGAGATAACAGGTGTAACGCAGGTTACGCTTTCAGGAGATGCTGTAATAGATGAACTGCGTCTTTATCCTCAGGGTACACTGATGAGTACCGTTGCCTATAAAGAAGGTGTTGGAAAGGTGACTGAATGCGACGCCAACAATCGCCTGGTATATTATGAGTATGATGCGCTTGGCAGGCTGAAACTGATCAGGGATCAGAACAGAAATATCATTAAAACATACGAATACAACTATAAGCGATAGTGCAGATACGCAAAGGAAGCGGTCTTGATTATAAACTATGAAATTATTTTCTATGTCTTTTTTCAAAATCAACTTAGTACGGTTTTCCATTGTTATAATAACCCTGCTGATGTGCACGGACGCTTTGCGGGCACAAACTTATGCCACGCCACAAGAAAAGGCGAATGGCAAAATAATTACAGAAGCCATAATAGACTCTTCGATACAACGAAGGGAGAACAACAATAATGGCTCGTCTGAAGGAATGGAAGGAGGGTCTGAGATCCCATCTTACTCAATTGCGGGACCTGATAAGGCAGACCGTACCAGTGAGCAATCCTATACACTGGTACCCAGGGGTAAGAAGAATGAATACTGGTATGTGAGCTGCGGTACCGTACTCAAGTATTATGATGACATGATCACTATCCGCTTTGGAAATGCGCTTTGTACCGAGTGTATAATCAAATTTTTTGGCGAGAATGATGAACTACTGGCCCAATATACTGTAGCCATATTGGGCGACCCCAACCCGCTTTCTGCGGGTGCAATCTTAACTGGCAGTCAATCCTTACGTTCGAATGATATCGCCGGCAGTTTGTTTGCGAAGCCGGCCGAGGGAGGGGATTGTGATCAAAACTATGAGTACCAGTGGCAGTATTCCTATGACGACACAATTTACCAGAATATTGACAGTGCAGTTGTAGGCGACTCATTGCTGATAGACGGATACCTGGAGCGCACCACCTGGTTTCGCCGAAAGGTGACCTGTAATTATGATACGCTTTATACAGGAAGTGTGGCCATATTTATAATTCCTCCTTTTTCAGGAGGAATAATTACGACTCCCAGCCAGTTTATTACTTCGAACACATTGCCGTCCCCAATAAGCGCCACTGCTGCCGTCAATGGGGATTGTAATAACAACTATACCTATAAATGGCAGAAATCTCCTGATGGTTATTTGTATGAGGATATTGCAGGAGCCACCGGACAAAACCTGAGTTATGGAAATGCTGTATCATCTACCATATACTTTCGCCGAAAGGCATTTTGCGACACCCTTTATGCCTTCACGAACCCGATAGTAATAAAGATAATTTCGCCTCCCCCGGTACTTCCCCAACGTCCCCAAACAAGTATTGATACGTTACTGGCACAGGAGGGCATCAATATTGAGTCTGTGTTCGGAATAATCAGTGACAGCGTTGCTAACGGAAGGGCCGCACCCGATCCTGCACTTGATTCTTTAGACCGGATTTACCGACAACGACTTGAGTTGTCGCCGTTTGGAAGCCCGGTTATTGGTTTAGAGCAGTCGGATCTTGATTCGCTGGCTGCGGATCCTATTATGGATAATGTGCAACAACGGCTGGTGAATGACAGCCTTGGATTGTATGATACCGCCGTTTATAAGAATGCTTTTATACCTGTAATTCAAGACAGCACGATTCAACGACTGATAGCGGACAGCAGTTTTCAAATACTTGATTCGCTTGTTCGAAGCAGTGCCCAGCTATCATTTGAAGATGCCGCTTTGATACTGGAGCAACAACTAAACGACAGCATTCCTGTAAGCGGGAGGAGCTATGTGCCAAGCGTTTTACCATCTCAATACAGTCCGGGTGCTGTGATCAACGGGCCCTCTGCCATGGGTTACCCTTACACCGGACAAGTAATGAACTATACAGCCCAATTTTATTTTCCGCCCAGCACGATTGCGGGAGATATCCGCTGGGTGGCATACGGCGGAACGATAGTGTCGCAGAATACCAACCCAGTATCAGGCAATATCTATGCAAATGTATCGTGGACATCAACTCCAGGCCTGAGGTTTATTGCACTATACGATCAGGGCAGCAAGCAATTTGATATGCTACAGGTATATGTAATCCCTTCTACCGGGGTAAGTTATCCGCCTTTGCAAAAAGTATTTTACGGGCAGACGCCTTGCCAGGTGCAAGCGGTTTCCGGATGTACTTCAATGAACGGCTATACTTATACATTTCAATGGCAATCGCTGGATGTATATGCCACAGGAGCATTTGGGGGTTGGAAGAATATACCCGGTGCTCTTACCACAGCTGGTGTGCCAACCGGAGTAGTTTCTTACCAGCCGGGTGCAATTACCCGTCCCTGGATGATGTACCGATGTGTCAGCACCTGGAGTAATGGTGGTTCTACGGGCGGTTGTACAAGCTCGGCTATGAGTGTACAATTAGAGGTTGTTAATGGCGGGACGATTTCTGCGGCAGTAACAGATTTTGCATTCAATACAATTCCTTCTGTTACACAAACCGCACCGACTGGTGGTTATACAGCATCGGGCTACACGCTGTACTATGAATGGGAATTCTCCGTAAACGGAGGGCCCTGGACTTATTTTGGCTCAGGACAAGCCTATCCAAACTATGCCATTCGCTATTCAAATACCCGTATCCGCAGGAAGGCGACTATAACAGTTGGTATTACGGCTGGATTGCAAGTGCCGCCGGAATATCTTACCGGTTATTCAAATGAAATCAATTTCACCACGCATTATCAAACTGCCGATTTTGAAAACCGTAACTATATAAGAGAAAATACGGCCCTGGTGAGAGGCATCGATCATTGGGAGGATGCAGACGGGCTTGCCATTGACAAGAAAATACAGACCACCACTTACCTTGACGGATTGAGCAGACCTATTCAGACTGTAGGTAAGGGCACTCACTATGATGAGAGTGGAAGCCAGTGGTTCGACATGGTGCAATCAATAAAATATGTGGCGGGCGGCAGTGTGGATAAGGCGATGCTTCCTTATCCAACACTCGATAATCCGGGAAAGTTTAAGACCAACTCGGAAACAGCACAGCCCGCTTATTACCAGTCTAAGTTTGGTGATGCCAACGCTTTTGCTAAAGTAGAGCTGGATGGCAGCCCGCTAAACCAGGTGCTGAAAACATATGCTCCGGGCAATGCGTGGACGGGCAGCAGTGTGAATGTAAGCGGGAATGTAGAAGTGTACAACCCTTCTGCAGATATGGTGAAACGCTGGACGGTGGGTTATGGGCAAGGTGAAATACCAGTTGCAGCAGGTAGTTATAGTTCGAACGGGTTAATAAAATCATGGGTACTTGATGAAAAGGAGAAAAAGGTTATAACATATACTGACCGGAGCGGAAATATGGTGCTTAAGAAGGTACAACTTGAAGAGGGCACGGCCCTGAGCACCCATCATGATGGCTGGCTGTGCACCTATTTTGTTTACGACGACTTTAACCAGCTTCGTTATACCATTACTCCGAAGGCAGTAAACGAAGCGAAAAACAATGGCTGGGTGTTAACACAACAAGTGGCCGATGAACTATGCTATTGGTACGACTATGATGATCTTGGAAGAACGATAGCAACAAAAACCGCGGGTAAGGGTGCAGAATATATGGTGTATGATAACCGGAACCGGCCCATCTTTACCCAGGATGCAAATGCAAGGGTAAAAGGTGAGTGGATGGCCATATTGTACGATGAACTGAACCGGCCGGTAATGACCGGCTTATTCAAAACAGCTGAAACTCATGCTAACCTTACCTGGAGTGCAAGGTATGCTGCCAGCAGCAATACCATAACACTGAATACCACCCATGGCGGAACAATAAAGGTGAATCATATCTTTCTCGGAAATTCAGAGATTAACGATCCTAATAAATTTACACAACTTTCATTCACCTACTATGATGATTATTTGTATAACGGGATAAAGGAATTGAACCCGAATGAATTTATAAAACTCCCTTACCGGAATCTGAGCATGGGCGGCAACCTGGAGGAATCGGGCACCACCATACGAACCAGCGGACTGCCGACCGGGGGGAAAACACTGGTGCTGAATAATGCAACCACCCCCCAGTACCTGACTTCCACCGTGTATTATGATGAGGAAGGGCGCAGTATTCAAAGCCTCGCCGATAATATAAAGGGCGGCACTGACATTAACTCTGTTCAGTATCATTTTGACGGAAGGGCCCTGGCTGCTGTGGAAACACATACTAATCCCGGAACTTCCTACACCAACTTCTCTATTGTAACAAAGCTGAAATTCAATAAGGCCGGTAATGTAACCGGCATTGCCAAGAAACTGGGTAATTCTATACAGGTGAACAATGCGGATCTGGTAACGAACCCCGTGATGACAGACCTGCGGGAGGAAAAAGACCAGCTATATAAAATAACGGCTGCTTATAAATATGATGAACTGGGCAGGCTGGACCGCAAAACGCTTTCGCCCAATTATAACAGTGGTGCAGGGCTTGAGACCATTGACTATTCATACAATATCCGTGGCTGGCTTACGGGAATCAATAAAGATTATGCACTGGCGGAAAACGGCAACCAGTGGGACCATTATTTTGGCCTGTACATAGGGTATGATAACCAGGACGGAAAATTTGCTGCAACGCAACTAAACGGGCAGGCGACCGGTGTGCAATGGAAAAGCCAGGGAAACAATACAGCCCGCAAGTATGATTATGTATATGATAATGCCAACCGACTGACGGGCGCCATATTTAAGCAATTTGAGGGGGGAAGCTGGAATACAAACAAGGCTGACTTCAGCACAGGTAATGTGACCTACGATGAGAATGGTAACCTGCTGACCATGACGCAAATGGGTATAGCGCCTGGCACCACAGCGCCTATTGTGCTGGACCAGCTTAACTATACTTACCATACCAAAAGTAACCGCCTGCACTATGTGACGGACGGAGGAAGTAACCCGGCCAACGGCAAGCAGGGAGACTTTAAGGATGGGGAAAATGCTGCGGGTACGGCAGACTATACCTATGATGTGAACGGTAATATGCTTACCGATAATAATAAACGGGTAAGCAACATAATCTATAATTACCTGGACAAGCCCGAGCTGATGACCATTGCTGCACCGGGTGGCGGCCAGGGCGGCGGCACTATACGCTATGTGTATGATGCAGGCGGCAGCAAAATGCAGAAGATAGTAACGGAGAACCCGACACCGGCCAATGGCAACCAAACGGTGGTAACCACCACCACCTATATCGGTGCATTTATCTATACAGAAAGCAGTGCAGGCGCTGCCGGTATGCACCTGCAGATGATAATGCATGAAGAGGGGCGCATACGGCTTGTAACGCCTTATGTAAATGCCAGCGACCCCACGAATGTGCTGAGCGGGGGCATACCGATGCCAGAGGGCAAGCAGGGTATGTTTGACTATTTTATAAAAGACCACCTGACCAATATACGGGCAACGATAACAGAGGAAGTAAACAAAGCATCTGGTGTGTGTACGATGGAAGATGCAAATACCACGATAAAGCAAAATGAGGAAGCCACTTTTGGCAACCCGGGAACAGTGAATGAAGTAAGCGGTACCCGTTCAGATAGGCCTGTAAACTGGACAAGCGGCACGGTACCTCCACTGACACTGGCAGAGAACCAGAAAGTGAGCAGGCTGTTTGCCACGGGTGGTGTACCCAAAACCGGGCCTAACGCCTTTTTGAAAATAATGGCCGGCGACATGGTAAGGGCGAGGGTGGATTATTATTATGTAACTGACCCGGGCAGCAGCGGTGCCGGCAGCAACGGGCTGAATGCCTTGCTTACCAGCTTTGCCAGTGTGCTGAGCGGCCCCCGCAGCACCCCCATTGTGCACGGGCAAGGTGCGGCGGTGACCACAGCATTGGGCGGCAATGCCCCCCTTCAGAACTTTTACCAGCAGCAACCCGGAGCGGGCAATACCAATGCGCCAAGGGCCTATATGAACTGGATATTCTTTGATGAACAGTTTAATTATGTAAGTGCGGGCAGCGGTTTTGCCCGTGTGCAGCAGGCCGGCAACGGGGCGGCGGCGCTCGTAATGGGTGATACCAAGGCCACGCAGAATGGGTATGTGTATGTGTACCTGAGCAATGAGAGCAATGAAGCGGTGTATTTTGATAATTTTACGGTAAGCCACGACAGGGGTCAGCTGATAGCAGAGGATCATTATTATGCGTATGGACTACGGATAGCTGCTATCTCCTCCCGGTCGGTAAGCAGTTCTTTGAATCCTAATTTGCCCAGGTACGGCTACCAGGGCAGATATAATGAGGAGGTAACAGAGTTTGAGCTGAACTACAATGAGTTTTTCCTGCGGACCTATGACCCGCAAATCGGAAGGTGGACGACACCAGATCCTTTTGATCAGTTTGCGAGCCCGTATATTGGTATGGGTGGCGATCCTGCGAATAATACAGACCCGAGCGGAGGTTGGGTTTCTCTTGATCCGATCATAAAGACACTTGAAGGTGTAACTGTATACGGGACCAGAATGACAGCTGTTGTAACTGCTACAGCTAATACAACACTTACCATTATTTCCACTACAGTATCAACTATATCAATAGCCGGAAACGCCTTCATAAGAGACCTTGTGCCAGGACTACCCCATGGTTGGATAGCCGTACAAAGTACTTATGGAGATCATCTAATAACCAACTATTACTTTAACGACGTTACAGTTGCCGGAAATGAAGGAGGCAAGCTCTTCAAACAACAGCTTGCTCAGAGGTATAATGGCCAGGTAATTGCTCTGTATGCTATCGGTAACCAGGAATTTGATTATGAAACGTTAGGTAAAAGAGGGGGTAAAAATATTCGCCTAAAAAAGGATGGCTTATGGACAGACAGAAGTGAGCAGGCAGCAGCACAATCCACGTTGGGCAGGCTACATATAGCCATGGATTACCTGGGTATATTTGTTCCTGGAATTAACATTCTGAACGGGTCTATCTATTGGCTGGAGGGGAATGAAACCGCAGCTATGTTGAGCACTGCAGGTATGTTACCGATTAAGATCAAAGGGTTAAAAGCGGAAATGGGTGCGGCAGATGACTTAATTAAGAATTGTACCAGGGATTTATCGAAGCCAAGTGTTGTCCTAAATTTTACGAAACAAGCTGCTGCAAAAGGGGAGCAGCTTTTACTAAAGTCAGGAGTATTGCACAAGCATCATGTGTTTCCGAAGGAGTTTAAAAAATGGTTTAAAGCCAAAGACATTAATATTAATAAGTGGTGTGTGAGGGTAAGTGATGAACTTCATAAGGTACTCCATAAGGGAGCTGGCGGTGGTGTGTGGAATGCAAGATGGAAAAAATTTAAAACAGATTATCCGAATGCCTCACAGTCTGAAATATTTAAGTTTGGCGAAGATTTATTGAAGGAATTCAATCTGGAACACTTGCCTTATGTTAAATACTGATAAATTAAACAATGAACCACAAATATTATTCAATTATAACGGATGAAGATATCTTCATATGTACTTATTTTGAAGATCTAATAGATGTATATAAACTAAAAACCGCTGAACGGATAGCTCAGATCAGTACGATATTTGGCACCGGGGGGAGCCGAATATCACTCTGTGTTGCGATAAACGCTGTTTGCTGTGCCAGCTTTTATAAGGGCGTGGCGCTTTATAATTTGAAAAGCGGGGAGGTAATGTGGCATAATAAACGGATAAAGTCTATTCATGCTGTCTTTTTGCAGGAAAATATTGTCCTGGTTCATACCGCGAGCAATAAATTGTATTGTCTGTCTGCAAGCAGCGGAGAGGAGCTTTGGAAAACTAACAGCATCTCAGAAATATTCAGCACACACAGTAAGGGTACTTACGTGGTTCAAATAAAGAAAAGCCTGGTGCTCTACGAGGTAAACAGCGGGGGGTTTACTGAAAAGCGGATCGAAAAAGTGAAGATTAATGACGATCTAAGCTTTGCAACACTTGCAGATGATAAATTAATTGTGCGTCGTTTTTTTGATCAGCTCACTGCTTATTCTTTAGAGGGGAAGGTAATATGGGTCAGCGATTTGGGAAAAGGGTATACCGTTACCGAGGGTGTTGTTGATCTGCCCAGGAAAAAGATGCACCTTTTTACCTGCTATGATAATAACCAGTATACCGCTTACCATTATTTTGAAGCTGATATTGATTCTGGTGCTGTGTGTAAGCACATTGCCCTTGACAGGGCTGTTATCAGCGCTTCCTATTCAGTAAAGGAGGGTGTGATTATCTGTTCGGACGGAAACATCATCAACCCGTCAACCGGCCATATTCAAAGCAAGTTTCTTGAGTAAGTTCAGTAGTTGAGGGAATAGTTTATTTTACGTGAGATATCCCTGACAACAGTAACAGCAGCCAGCCGGGTGCATTAGTATTACTTTTTTACCATGGCGCCGAACTATACGATGTGGCAATGTTTTACTTTATCTGGTTTTCATATCAACAAGATAAAACAATGAATTACCTGCCACGGCAGACAAGCAGGAGGCAATTAATTTGCCTCCTGTTCTTTTTTGGGTGTATTATTGGTTATTTTCAAAAGGCCTGAACAATTCCATTCATGATTTTTCTATTGATGTATCAGAATATCAGGTCAAGACGGAATGAAAATACTGTGGCAAGGAATACCGGATAGCTGGGATGCAAAGGGCGGGCAATCAAAAGTATCAATGTGCAAGCTGTAAAAAATACCGGTAAAAAAAGTACCACTACATAACCTGAACCTGCGTACGCATTTAAAATGATTAAGCTGGCGGACGATATGTGATTCTAAAAGCTTCGTAATGCTGGCGGCCTGTTTGAAGTTATATTTCTGGTACCTGCCATAAGGAAAACAGCTAAAGCAGTAACCCACTTCGCAAATGCCCGGTAGCATTACCGAACGATGAAGTGAGTGACCCCGCATATGGCGGGACAGGCACAATCCCGTACGTACGGGACCAGTAGTAATGTCGCCCGCCTCCAAATCATTACGGCAGGTAAACCGGTTATTTTACTGAA
>JAEUVM010000438.1 GCA_016787125.1 Chitinophagaceae bacterium
TATAGTGGGTAAATCATCACTTCCTGGCGGCACATGCTGGTAATATTTTTTATCTGCCTGGCGATATTCATATATACCATTGCTGCCGGTAAACCAGATGTTGCCCTTGCTGTCTGCAATGCAGGGAGCCATCTGGTTATCCTTTGTATCTGAAGAAGTGTTCAGTACCTCCCATTTGTTGTGATGCAGCAGTTTCCCGCCGGGATAATCCCATGTATAAAAACCATTGTTGTAGGTGGAAATGAAAACAGTACCATTCCTGTCATACAGGTTTCGGCCTATTTGCCGGATAGGTTTGCCATATTGATCTGTTAATGAATAAGGTGCCAGGGTGCGGGTGGATGGATTATAGATGAAGAAGTTTTGATCATCCGAAGCAAAGATTTTTTTGTCGGGCGTGTTAACCAGCGCTGTTATTCTTTTCTTCAACTGATCCGAGGCTGAGGGGTTGGGAATGGTACTTACCTTCCAGTTGGTAAGGTCTGCATATTGTAATCCCCGGCTGGTGGTATTGATAAGCAGGAGGTTGCTGGTGCCCGGATCCTGGTATACTCCGAAGGCTTCAGTAATGAAACCGGTTACTTCGTCTTTCAACAGCATCGTTTTTACCTGGTCATTTTGCCAGGGCATCATACTAAGGCCATTGTGGCTGCAAAACCAACGGTTCCTTTCACGGTCGGTGAAAATATTCACCACTTTTTTGGCGGCACCAAAGCTGAATTCATTTTCATTCTTAAGCTCATAGGAGTTAAGAAGGGTTTCTCCCTGCCTGTCAAGGATAAAAAGCCCGGTAGCTCCCACGTAGGTTACGCCATTATCAGCAGCGGCAGCACTGTACAGGTAATTTCCCTTCAGCAGTTTATTGGCGGGATAGGCTGTTGTTATGCTGGTGTCTTGTCCGGGAGTGAATGTCAGCAGGCCGTTCTCATAGCTACACAGGGAAAGGGTATTGTTTGCCGGCGAATATTGTGCATTGGATATGTCTGCCGGCAGATGGGCAACAAACCTGGTAAAGCGGCCAGACAGTTCAAACTGGTAAATGCCTTCGGGATGCACATCGTAGAGGTAATTGCCTTTTTCAATTGTATACAGGCTTGTGGTGGAGGCACCGGCGGGATAACCAGGTGCCAGTGACAAAAGGGTGGAATCCTGCTTGTTGAAGCGGTACACATAATTTCTAGCCGTACTGCACCAGATATATTTTCCTTCCGAAAAATTGTAGAAATACGAGGAGGCAAATTTTTTGTTTTCCGGCTTGTTGAGGTCTGGCTGCCAGAAACGGTTTTTCAGAGGATCATACCATTGCAGCGTGGTAAAGCTGCCGAGCCAGAGATGTCCGCTGCTGTCGCAAAGTATTCCCTGGAGTATGTTTGAGATATTACTTCCCGCTTTATCAATGGGGCTTCTGAAATACCGGAAGCGATGACCATCGTACCGGTATAACCCTGTTGCCGTACCAAACCACATATAACCCCGCCTGTCCTGCGTGGCATTATAAACAACCTTGTCAAGCAGCCCGTCTTTAGCGCTGAAATTGATAAAGCGATAGCTGACCGTCTGGGCCACCAGGCTGCCGGCACAGGAAAGGAACAGCGATATGTTCAGGAGAGCCTTATGCATGAACGATTGCTGCAAATCTGCTAAAAAAAATACTGACTGCCGGATAAATCCTCGTAACTGGAAGAATTAATTAGTATCTGTCAGGTATGGCTTATTTCTGAGGCAGAACCGGGGTTAGTTAGACGGCACATATACTTCTGCCTGCTTCGGGAGCATCACGGCAATGGCAAAAGCGATCATGGCGACGATCAGCCCGAACATGAATATGTTGTAAGCATAACGAAGGAGCCGGTATTTCTTAGCCAGTACCACACCCAGGAAATAATTATCTTTTACAATGCTGGTGTACAGGTAGTCTTTATCGGCGAGCATTTCCTGCATGGCCCAGTCATAATCTCTTAAGCTCATCCGGAAGAAATTACCAAAGAAGAGCAGGTTGGTGCGTTTACTTTTAATATCATCTTCCGTAAATCGTCCGTGGTTTGTATTGGGGCGGGTGGCCAGGATAGAAAACACGATGGTTGCCACACAAATAATAATGAGCAATACGATCGGTATCAGCAGGTTTCTGTTGTCTTCCAGTTTGGTGGCAAAAGTAGAAAGTACGATACTCAGGATGATGGCATTAACTGAAATAAGGATGTTGGCTTTGGAGTCTGCCATCTGGCTCAGGTTGTTCTGGTTTTGAGCCATAATGCGGAATACGGTGGCAATGCCCCGTTCAGATTGTTTTTCTTTTTCTTTTTTTGCTTTTTCCGCAGCTACCTGTTCAGGCATCGGTCCCTTTTTGGGCTTATCGGCATTTTTTTCTTTTTTATCAGGCTTCATATCTGCAGTTGGTTTATCCTTTTCTTTCAATCCGGCCAGGTGTTTTTCTTTTACAGGCTGTAATTGTTGCTGGCCATACGGAGTGAAGTATTTATGGTTTTCCAGGAAGCGGATATTGATGCGGCGCCAGTCGCCCTTCGATAAGTCATGACCGCCAAATTCCACCAGTTCTTCCCGCAGCAGCCTGTTCTTTTCTTTAAAGGAATCGGTACCCAGGTGAAAGAGATCCGCATCACAAATGATCTGTTGTAAAAGATTGTCAGGTGTTTGCGGCATCCGGGTGGCATTAATGATGTCTTCCACCTTTTTCTTCAATTCTTCCGGTGCATTATGTGCCGACAGGAATTCGTTGGCCAGTCTCACGCTGACCGACTCGTGGTCTTTGGCATCACCACCGGTATAGCCGGTATCATGAAACCAGGCGGCCAGTAATAAGGCTTCTTTATCGCCGGGTGTAAGCTGATATATGCCACACAATTTTTCGCTGGCAGCCACCACTTCCTGGGTATGGGAAAGTGTATGAAACTTAATACTTTTACTAAGTTTGTTTGTGAGCAGGTTGGTAACTACGGCCTGTGCATCCAGTAAAAGGGATGGTTGTGTATCCGGCATCTTATAAAGATAACTTTTGATAAATTTAAACAAAATTAAAGGAATGGTTTTTTTAAAGTTTCCTTTCAAAGCTGCTGCTGTACTGATGTTTGCTGTATCTGTTGCTGCCGGTTGCAAGCAACCCAAACCAAAGATCATCAAATCACCGCCCCATTACAATTTCGGACAGGTATTGACCGCTAAGCTTGACAGGCGCCTGCTGGAAATATCCGGCCTGGCCTGGGATAACCAGCGGGATGAATTTCTGGCGCATTACGATGAAAAAGGAGCATTGTTTGTACTTGATAAAGAAACCAAACAAATAAAAGGCGAGTATGATTTTGGTGAAAAAGGAGATTATGAAGATATCGCTATATACAAAGGTGTGCCTTATATACTTCGCAGCGACGGAGTGATCACCAGGATACTCCGCGAAGGAAACAGTGTGAGGGGTGTGGAAGCGGGCAAACTTGGCATCAGCGGCAAGAATGATTTTGAAACCATGTATGCAGATACGGCCCGTAAGGCGCTGATCATTATTTGTAAGAATTGTGCCATGGATGATAAAAAGACAGTGAGTGCTTTTGCGTTTTACCCGGATTCCATCGGTTTTGTCAATGATCCTGTTTTCCAGATCGATGCCGCAAAAGTGGAAGAGATGTCTCCGCACAAAACATCTAAATTTCAGCCTTCTGCCGCAGGCATTCATCCCAAACTAAACAAACTCTTTATCATTTCTTCTGCATCCCAGTTATTCGTCGTGACGGATCTTAATGGCAAAGTGGAAACGGTGACGGAGCTGGGTAGCCAGCTTTTTCCCCAGCCGGAAGGGCTTACCTTTAAATCGAACGGCGATATGTATATCTCCAATGAAGGTAAGACGGGAAAATCCACTATACTCCGTTTTGTTTACAAACCCTGACCTTCATTATTCAGTGCCGGGGTTCGGTTCATCATACGTTGAATGAGGGTGAGGATCAACATCAGCCAAATGAGACCGATGCAATAGCCTGCAATCACATCACTGGCATAATGCACCCGCAGGTACACCCGGCTGAAACCGATAATAAGCATCAGCAGCACCAGCACGCTGCTCAAAAGATATTTTCTCCATTGTATTTTTTCATACCGGAAAAGCATCCACACCAGCAGACCGTAAAAAGCCACACACATAAACGCATGGCCGCTCGGAAAACTGTAATTGGTAATGCCGCTCACCATCGGCTCAGGAGGGCGATGTCTTTGGGTAAGCATTTTCAGCAGGTTCATCAGTACCAGGCTGGATACTTCCACTGCGGCCACCGTAACAGCCAGCAATTTATTTTTCCTGATAATAAAATACAGCAGCAGCAACAGGTTGGCCGGAATGAGAAAGGCATGGTTGCCATAGAACGTTATGAATTTAAAAAAGCGGGTATTTGTTTCGCTGATAGATGGGGCAATGAGATCAAATACCTTCTGATCAAATGTATACCGCGGCTGACTGAATGCCGCCAGTATGGCAAAGACCAGCAAACCAGCCGCCGGCAGAAACAGCAGCGTTTGAGTGCGGGAAAGATTGGATGAAAGTGAGCTTTTTTTCATGCCTGCTTACTGCAGGGAAGTTAGGCTAAATTCTCAACGCATAGAGTTCAAAGCCCTGGCTCTTGCCTTTCAGGTCCACCACGCCAATATTTTCGGTGATCACATTTTCCATTCCGAGCAATTCAGCCATCTCTTTTGACAC
>JAEUVM010000447.1 GCA_016787125.1 Chitinophagaceae bacterium
CCTTTGTGCTTTTGCGGGATATTTTCTTCTTCCAAAAGAAATCAAAGCTGGCGGGGCTGGTGAGCTGTTCCGGAACAAAAAAACAGGATAAAAAATTTTTTTATTATTCTTGTCCTAACTTGCGACCGCTGAAAAGCCGGCACCTGTTTTAATTTTATACCATTTATGGCCAAGAACCTGTTGATCGTTGAGAGCCCTGCGAAAGCGAAAACCATTGAGAAAATACTTGGATCTGACTTCCAGGTAAAGAGCTGCTTTGGTCATATCCGCGACCTTGAAAAGGCCGGGATGGGCATCGACATTGAAAAGAATTTTACCCCCCGTTATATTGTTCCTGATGAGAAGCTGAAGGTGGTGAATGAACTGAAATCTTTGGCGAAGAAATCCGGTGAAGTGTGGCTGGCTACGGATGAGGACCGTGAGGGAGAAGCCATAAGCTGGCACCTGTGTGAAGTGCTTGGCCTGGACCCCAAAACCACCAAGCGTATCGTTTTTCACGAGATCACCAAACCGGCGATTCAGGATGCGGTGCAAAATCCCCGTAAGCTTGATATGAACCTGGTGATGGCGCAGCAGGCAAGGCGGGTACTGGACCGTATTGTGGGCTTTGAACTGAGTCCTGTATTGTGGCGCAAAATGAGTATGCGCAACAACCTGAGTGCCGGCCGTGTGCAGAGTGTGGCGGTGCGCCTGATAGTGGAAAGGGAAAGGGAGATCAATGCTTTTATTCCGGTAAGCACTTTTAAAATTGAAGGATTCTTTACTGCCAATGATGTAACGGGTAAGGCTGTTACTTTTTCGGCGGAAGCGAAGAAACAGAATACGGCGGAGGATGCTGAGTCATTTTTGGAAAGCTGTGCCGGCGCTGCTTATAAAGTAACGGATATTACCGTAAGGCCGGGTAAACGCTCCCCTGCCCCGCCCTTCACCACTTCCACCCTGCAGCAGGAAGCTGCCCGCAAGCTGGGCTATAGTGTTTCCCGCACGATGCTGATTGCGCAGAAGCTGTATGAGAATGGTTATATCACTTATATGCGTACCGACAGCGTGAACCTGAGCAATACGGCGCTGGGCGATATTACCAACACGGTGAAGAGTATGTATGGTGAGAAATACCATCAATTCCGCAAGTATAAGAATAAGAACGAAAGCGCCCAGGAAGCCCACGAAGCTATTCGCCCCACGTATATGAATAATACCACCATACAGGAGGCCGACTGGCAGCGTCTGTATGAGCTGATCTGGAAGCGAACGATGGCCTGCCAGATGGCGGATGCCGAACTGGAAAAGACGACGGCGAAAATTGAAATAAGTACTAATAAGGAAGAACTGACTGCCAGCGGTGAAGTGCTGAAGTTTGACGGATTTCTGAAAGTTTACCGAGAAGATAAAGATGAGGATGAGCAGGAGGATGATGCTAATGCAGGAATGCTGCCCCCGCTGACGGTGGGATTGCAACTTCCCTTTAAGGAAATGATCGCTACGGAGCGCTTCAGCCGTCCGCTGCCCCGCTATACGGAAGCTTCGCTGGTAAAGAAACTGGAAGAGTTGGGTATCGGCCGTCCTTCTACATATGCTCCCACTATTTCCACCATCCTGAAAAGAGGATATGTGGAGAAGAGGGATAAAGAAGGGGTTCGCCGTGATTTTCGTGTATATAAACTGAAGCAGGATAAGGTGAGCAAGCTGATGGAGCAGGAGAATACGGGTGCGGAGAAGTCGAAACTGTTTCCTTCTGACCTGGGGCTTGTGGTGACCGACTTTCTGAAGCAGTATTTTGATGATATCATGGATTACAGCTTCACGGCCAGGATTGAAGAAGAGTTTGACGAAGTGGCTGAAGGCAAGATGAAGTGGAATAAGATGATCAACGACTTTTACGATCCTTTTAAAAAGGATGTGGAGAAGACGATTGAAACAGCAGAGCGCATTAAAGGAGAACGGGAACTGGGTACCGATCCTGAAAGCGGTAAACCGGTGGTAGCCCGTATGGGCCGCTATGGCGCCATGATACAGATAGGTGAAGCGAATGATGAGGAGAAGCCCCGCTTTGCAAAGATACCTACGGGACAAAGCATTGAGACCATCACTTTTGAAGAAGCGATGAACCTGTTTGGTGCGCAGGGTTCGATGGGACAATATGAAGAGAAGGATGTATCGGTGAATGTGGGCCGCTTTGGTCCGTATGTAAAATGGGGTGATGAGTTTATTTCTTTACCAAAAGGCACTGACCTTTCCACGGTTGATCTTGACACGGCGATAAAGCATATCAAACAAAAGCAGATCGCTGATGCGCCGGTGGGTACGTATGATGATAAACCCATTACCAAAGGCACCGGGCGGTTTGGCCCTTATATCAAATGGGATGGCATGTTTATCAATGTGCCACGTCGCTACAATTTTGCCAGGCTGTCGCAGGCGGAAATGGATGAGCTGATCGATGCGAAAGTGAAGAAAGAAGCGAACCGTTTTATCCACCGCTGGCCGGATGAAAAGATCTCGGTGGAGAATGCGAGATGGGGCCCCATTGTGAAGTTTGGCAAAAAGATCATCAAACTGCCCCGCAAGGCGGATGAGACCAAGTACACGGCAGAAGATGCGGCTGCTTTTTCATTAGAGCAGGTAAAACAATTTATTGAAGCGGAAGTGCCGGGTGCTTTTACTAAAAAGTCAAAAGCTGCGGCTAAAAAAGCGCCTGCAAAAAAAGCAGCGCCGAAGAAAAGCGCTAAGGCAGCTAAAAAGAAATAACTTCTTTTACGATACTGATAATGTGATTTGACAGCGGCCGGTGGCCGTTTGTCGTTTACAGGCCTTTGCTTTCCAGTTCCTTTCGGCGTACCTGCATGATCTCAATGATCTTATTGACAAAGCCGGGTTCATTTACACGGCCTTCAATGAGTTTCCAATCGGGGCGGCGGAGTTTCATTCCCCTGTTGCGGAAGAAAGGTTCATTCGTTTGTAATACGATGGAGCGGTTTCTTCCTGATACCCGGTAGCGGATTACCTGGTCGCTGCGGTATATTTCTTCCACCAGCAGCCTGTATCTCCTTACACCATGCGGAAAGCGGATGATCTCTCTCATATACTGTAGCCGGCGCCTGTTTTGCAGACGGGTTTGCCTGTGTAAAGATAGGCAACAAACTAAATATTTTAGCAAAACATTTTGGCAGGTAATTTAAAAAGCCCCCGCAGAGAGCTGCGGGGGCTTTTTGTTTTGATCAAGGCTTAATTATGCAACTGAATTGTTCCAATATCGGTTTCACGCCCCCGCTGAAGGGGTACGGCGGTAAGTGTGGTATCCTGGTATCCGCCCGCAGTGGCGTTGATCAAAAGCACAGCGGAGGTACCCCGGAGCCCTCTTATTTTAAAGCGGCCGCCATCTTCGGGTATGGCGATGAGGGTATCGCCATTGGCAATTGCAGACACTACGGGTGATGCGGCAAAAGGGAGCACTTTTCCTTTAATAGCGGCGGTTTGTGATGGCACCCAGATACGGAGGAAGGATTTTAAAACGAAGCGGTTGTGACTCACCTTTACAATTGACCTGCCTGCGTCGAAATCGAGCCAGAGCTGGAGGTCGCCGGGTGTGATCTCTTCAATGTCTTCTCCCCTTACGTTAATGGTAACACGGTTGAGTGCATTCCAAACCTGTAGCGGGTAGGAAATGCTGTCGATCACCACGCTGTTGTTAGTGCCAAGTGTAAGCCGGATCTGTTTAATGGTGCCGGCGATGGTAAGACCGCTGGCGAGCAGTGTATCGGTGCCATTGGAAAGATCGAGCAGGTTGTAAACGCCGGCACGGATATCCAATGTATCCCAAACGTAGCAACGGTAGCTGTGATGGTCCCTGTCGCCCGGATGATCGTGGTGGCAATCGCCATCACCGTCATCATCATCGTCATCATCATCCGTACCACGGCCGGTGCGGCAGCTGTCGGGCACCACGAGTACTTCCACCCGTTGAATGTCCACATTTACCGCATCAAAATTCACGGGACCGTCAGTAAGGCGGATGCGAACCCGTTGTTGTCCTTCGGGCACCTGGTTCATATCCTGTGAGGTTTCTTTCTGGCACGAATAAAAAACGAGCATGGCTATGAGGGCTAAAAGAAGAAGTGGTACAATGCGAAGTTTTCTCATTGGTTTCAATTTTTGGAAAGGATGAATAATAAATTGTGGTGTGGCCCGTGAGGGCTGGCGCTTGTCCTTGAGCGGAGGGAATGGGGTGCAGCACTCTATCAGCGAAAAGCAGACCAAAGTATTTTCTTGTGGAAAACTTAGTTGAGGTTGAGGGAGGAAGAATGAAGCAAGAAGTATGAAGCAGGAGGTATGAAGGAGGATGTATGAAGCAGGAGGTATGAAGGAGGAAGTATGAGGCAGGAAGTTTGTCCAAAACAGTATCTTGGGCATCGAAAAACTATTATCTCTTATCTATTATCTATTAACTAAATGAAGAGAGCTTACTGGGAAAAAATGGCCCCCTCCTACAACGAGGAAATATTTGATGTGTTGCAGAATGACCGCAAGGCGGTGATCAGCAATTTTATCCGTAAACATGCTTCTCCCAAAAAGACCGCTATTGATATCGGCTGTGCCATTGGCAAATGGTTGCCGGTGCTGGCTCCCTCCTTCCGCAAGGTGATTGCTGTGGATATTTCCGCCCGCAATCTTTCGCTGGCTGCTTCTTTATACCCCCAGTATAAAAATGTGGAATACCTGCGGGCAGATATGAGCCGCCGGAACAGCGGTCTTCCCGCCTGTGATCTTGGTATTTGTATCAATGCCATCCTTACGGCCAACCGGAAAGACAGGAATCAGTTTTTCCGCAACCTGCCATTGTGTATTAAAAAAGGAGGACGTATCATCATTACTGTGCCATCGCTTGAATCATTCTTGCTTACGAATATCATCCAGCAGCAATTCCGGGTAGACAGGAAGCTTTTCCCTGCCACCACCAACGGTAAGGAAGCGCTGCGCAAATGGAATAATATCCGCCAGGGTATTGCTGATATTGATGAGGTACCGCATAAGCATTACCTGGAAGAAGAGCTTCGTCTGCTGCTTGATGGAGCAGGTTTCATTACTGAAGACATTCAGAAGATCGAATACGGATGGGATACGGAATTTATCAAACCTCCTGCGTGGCTGAAAGAACCCCGTCCGTGGGACTGGATGATCGCCGGGCGGAAAAAGTGAGGCTTAACCCGAATGATCTGTATACAGGTACCAGCGTCCTTTTATCTTTATCATCAGACTTGAATACCGGCCATTAATGGTTCGTCCATCGGGGTAGCTTACATGGAAGTAGCCGGTGACATAATAGAATTTGCGGGAAAGGCGTTCGAGTTGTTCGCCATCGAGTACCAGTTTTCCCATTTTTTCTTTTGGCCAGTATCTTTTATAAAAAGCGAGTATGCTGTCTTTACCATATGCAGCGCCTTTGGATAAGATCATGCGGGTGGAATCGAGTGGTGCGTAGAGGCTTACGTAGCCATCAATATCTCCGCTGCTCCAGTATTTTTCTTCGAGGCGAAGTGTGGCCAGAATTTTCCGTTCGTCTTTCCGCTGGCTGAAGCCGGTGAGAGGAGCAATAATAATCGTAAGCAGCAATAAGGCTGGCAGGAAACCGTTTTTAAAAGAATTCATACCTGTGGTGATTTTATATTGAGTATAAATTTATCTGTTGTCTGCCGCAACCATTTACCGGTCGTGTAAAAGAAGATAGCTAAGAGATTAAAGGAGGGAAAGAAGAAAAAGAGG
>JAEUVM010000462.1 GCA_016787125.1 Chitinophagaceae bacterium
GGCGATACATCATTCAGGTAGTGGAGAAACTGGTTGAAACGGGAAATGCTCTCTCCTTTTTCGTTGATGAGATACAGTTCCTTTTTGATATTGGCCTGAGTGGCGGAGTCGCCCGATTGTCCCATCACTATCCGCGACGGATCTCCAAAGCCCTGGAACAGGAAGAACACCAGTGTAACAACCCCCAGCAACACCAGCAGGCCATACATCAGTTTCCGGGCAATGAATTTTATCATGGTTGTTGTGAAAGGGTGTCAGTAGTGGCGGCCGGCTGCACTTCCGGTGCTGCCTGTGCCGGCAGGTCAGACACAATTCCTTTTATTTGCTGCATCTGCGCACCGCTGTATTTATTCATAACTGTCCCTTCCTTTAACAGGTAAATACAGGGTATGCTGCGGGCGGCCGTTTCTATCACTTTATAATCGCATTTAAACACCTGTACACCGGCAAAGGAAGTTCCGGCGAGTTGTTTTACCGCTTCGCCCGGCTGTGCTGTGATGATATAGCAGGGAATATTCTTTGCTTTTGCGGCAGCATATATTTCTTCAAATTTCTTTTTCCATGATTTGCCTGCCTGCGCAAAATCTTCCATGAAGAGCAATACAGTATAGGGCCTCGTCAGCACATAGCTGGTGGAATCAACACCTGATTCACCGGTTAGTACAAAGCCTTTGATAGGTGGTTCGTTATTTTTCCCTTTGCGTATAAGCTTGTCTTCCCTTTTGATGAACTGGTAAGTTTCTGAACTGAAATCGGCCGGGAAGTTCGTGGCAGTAAACTGCACTTCCTTTCCATCTTTTTTATATACAAACATGGTAACTGTACTGTCGGGCACTGCATTCGCCGGCATCTTCAACTTTTCAGAAATATTATTTCCCTTTTTAAGTGGCAGGCAATCCACCACGGGGAGGTAAGTAAGCGTGTACCACTGAAAGCCAAAAGATGCCAACGTAATGGCAAGCATGGCAATGGTGAGCGGTTTGTCGGCAAACAAAGGTTTTATATGTTTTTGCTGCCAAAGCAGGAACCCTATCAGTACGGTAAGTACAACATCTTTCATAAAAGAAGTGAAAGAAGTGATGGGCAAACAATCACCAAAGCAGCCACAGTTGGTAGGTTTGCCTGTAATGTATGTATAGCCTGTAAGGAAGGTAAAGAAGACGATCAGTGCCAACAACAGCCAGCCAAACAGACGGATACGCCAGCCAAGCAGCAGGGCAAAACCGGCAATGATCTCGAAGGCGTTCATCAGTACGGAAAAGAGCAGCGTCCACGAGTTGAAGCCATGCAGTTTCCATACTTCAAAAAATTCCTGCATTTTATAACTGAGACCAAGCGGGTCGTTGGCCTTTACCAGTCCGGAAAAGATAAAGAGCACTCCCACCAGTATCCTTACAATTGTTACCACGGGTTTCATATTACGTCAGTATTAGTGCAAAAACAGCATAGTTGATTATATCAAGATAGTTGGCATCAATGCCTTCACTCATGATGGTTTTGCCATCATTGCTCAGTATCTGTCTTATCCGCTGCAACTTCATCAGGATAAGGTCGGTAAAACTTTCCTGGCTCATACTGCGCCAGGCCTCACCATAGTCGTGGTTCTTATCCTGCATCAGCGTTTTGGCAGTAAGAATGTTTTTATCGTACAGCACAGATACTTCATCCAATGCCATTTCCTCGGGCGCATTGTCGGGAAGCTGAAGCTGTACCAGGCCAATCACCGCATAATTGATAATGCCTTTGAATTCGGCGGCAATGCCATCTGATACTTTCTGTTCCCCTTTTTCCTGGATGGTGCGGATACGCTGTGCCTTGATAAATATCTGGTCAACGATGGAAATGGTGCGCAACACACGCCACGCTGTGCCATAATCCCTGGCTTTGCTGATAAAAATATCCTTACAGGCGGATATCACGTTGTCGTATTGCTGGTTGGTTGTAGTCATATCTTGTAAGTCAGAAAGTCCGGAAGACCTATTACCCCAATATCCTAATAAACTAATACCCTAATAACCCAATGTCCCAAAAGAAAGGAAACCCGCAACATCACAGATATTACTTTTAGAATAAATCATTCCTGCTTCCCGTCTTTCCGACTCTCTTTATCTTTATCGTCAAAAATAACGAACAAATCCTGATGTACACGCTGAATTGTAAGGGCCGCCTGCTGGTGATAGATAAACCGCTTGTAATGGGTATCATCAATGTTACGCCCGATTCATTTTATGCGGGCAGCCGCCAGGAGCATATCACGGCCGTTTTACAACAGGCTGAACGGATGCTGACCGATGGTGCCGCCCTGCTCGATATCGGCGGACAAAGCACCCGGCCCTCTTCCACCCTGCTGAGTGCGGAAGAAGAACTGCAACGGGTGTTGCCTGCCATTGAAGCTGTACACCAGCAATTTCCAGCTGCTTTTATTTCGGTGGATACCTTTTACAGTCGTGTGGCTAAAGAAGCCGTTGCTGCAGGCGCCTGCCTGGTAAACGATGTTAGCGGTGGCAGTATGGATGAACAGATGGTGACCACCGTGGCTGCCCTGCAGGTACCCTATGTACTCATGCACATGAAAGGCACTCCACAAACCATGCAGCAACTGGCCGTGTATGATAATGTAACCACCGAAGTGCTCGACTTCTTTATACAAAAAACGGATGACCTGCGCCGGCAAGGCATTACCGATATCATCATCGACCCTGGATTTGGTTTTGCCAAAACAGCAACACACAATTTTGAACTGCTGCGCCACCTGGAAGCTTTTTCCATATTACCTTGTCCGTTGCTGCTTGGCGTTTCCCGCAAATCTTTTATTTATAAAACACTTCGCATTACTCCCGCTGAGGCGCTCAACGGCACCACCGTAATTCATACGGCCGGGCTGCTGAAAGGCGCATCCATCTTACGGGTGCATGATGTGAAAGAAGCTGTTGAGGCCGTTAAACTGACTGCCATGCTGTAAACGAAGAGAGGCCCTGCAAAACAGGACCTCTTTCGTGTTCGTTTGAATCAAAACCATGGGTTTTTCAAGGGCATACTGGTTTCAACATAGGCAAGCATTATCTTTTCTGTTTTCTTTAAAGCGGGGCTATACGGTTCTGTCAGTTTCCAGGGGGAGCGGAAAGGGTCTTTTTGTTCAGATGCTGGACTAAAAACGGAGCCTAAAAAAATACCCGTCACGACTTGGTGGCGTGACGGGTACAAATTTGCGAAATATTTCAATGCAAATATCACTTCTGCGGTTGAGGCGCATCAACTTTTTGCCTCCTTGCCTCCGGCATCATCATCTGTGGCTGCGGGGGTACTTTATCCAGCACCTCATTGATCTTAATATCAAATACCAGGTGATCGAATGGCTGGATCAGCGGGGTCTGAGGCTGGTTGCCATATCCAAGCATGGATGGCACATATATCCTTCCCTCGCCGCCTTTGCGAAGCATTTGCACACCTTCATCAAAACCTTTCATCATGCTGCCGGTATTCACCACAAAAGGCATCGGCTCTGTATGATGGAAAGCAGTATCGGTGTTGGAGTCAAACTTCACACCTTTAAAGGTGGTGCCGGTATAATATACGGTTACATACTTACCGGAATCTATCGGGTTACCAGTACCGGGATTGATGATCTCCACAAAGGCACCTGAAGGGGTCTTCACCGCAGTGATCTTTTTATCGGCCAGGTATTTCTCCACCTCTTTGATCTCGGCGGCCAGCAGTTCTTTTTTAGCTTTTTCATCTTCCACACGTACCAGTGAGTCGCTCTTCAGCACTCCGAGCACTTTCAGGTAGTACACCACCCTGTCGCCCTTTTTGAACTGCGGAGGCAGCGGACCGGGATTCCTCTTCATAATGGTATCCATCAGCTGGGTGATCACGGCACTGTCGCCCACTTTCAGTTTGGTCCACATCTCTTCTATATCATAGCCGCGGGGATTGGGCTGCACCATGGCATAAGCAGGCAGTTTGCCGGTGGTACGGAGCACACTGTCATCATTCAGCTTAATTTCCATGGTAAACTTCACATAATCACCCACACGGATCTTCTGGGTATCTTTTCCGGGAATCAGTTTGTAGGGTAATCCGCCGGCGGTCTTTTTGTACGAACCGCTATTGCAGCCGGCCATGGCTAACAGGCTGATACAGGCGATTGCGAACAACATTCTGTTGATTGACTTCATATTGCTTTTTTTATTGTAAAAGGTTTTCATTCTCTTTCATTGCTTTCTTGAAATGCTCCACCGTTTTCTCCAATGTGTCGCTGCTGCGGCCTCCGGAAGCATTATAATGGCCTCCCCCTTCAAAATACCTGCGGGCAAAGGTATTACAGTCAAAATCACCTTTGCTGCGGAAGCTCCACTTTCTTTCCTCATCCCTGTCTATCACCAGCGCCACCAGTTTGATACCCTGGATGGACTGCGGATAGTTTACCAGCCCTTCGGTATCGCCGGTGCGGATATGGTATTTCAGGAGGTCG
>JAEUVM010000469.1 GCA_016787125.1 Chitinophagaceae bacterium
CTGATGCAGCCCGATGATGCCAACCCGCAAAACTCACTGCCCAACTATATTATCTGGGATATATTCATCGATGAAGATGACATAGTGTGGATCGTTCCGGATAACAGCGCATTGGTGAGCTACAATATCCGCAGCAGTAAATTCACCCGCTATGATTGGAAAGCCTTTGCAGCCAGCCATCCGCAAACCAATAAATCAAAATACCGAAGTATCCAGCGGCTGGTGAGAAAGAATGAGCATGAATTCTGGCTCGGCACTAATAATGGATTGGCGACAGTGGACATTACAACCCGGACCTTTCAGTTCAACGGGGGATCTTTCAACGGCGATGTGATAGACCTGCAATATGATGCCGCCCGCAAACTGGTATTCCTTTCAGCCGAAAGAGGATTTTTATTCCGCTACGATGAAGCAAACAACAGCTACAGTGAAATAATACCTTCCGTACTTCCTTACCCTTCTGAACGGTTTACCCCACCCGGAAAGAATGAAATATGGATGGCCTCACAAAAAGGCCTTATCCGCATAGATGACGCCGGAGGCACAGCTGTACTTGAGGTAAACATCCCGCAACTGACCGGCTCCTTACTGCCCGGAGGTGTAAATGACGTATACAGCGACAACAGGAAGCAGCGATGGGTGGCCACTGCCAATGGCATTTCAATATACGACCCCGGCAATGCCCGCGGATCATTTCTGCCACTGCTGGCCATCTCAGACAAAGAAGGTCTCAACAGGATGGGTGGCGTGTATTACGACGACAGCAGCAATTGTTATTTTGCCTGCGCATTGGACCCGGCCGGCGTTTTCATTATTTCAACCATCACCGGTGAAATACAAAAGATAACCACCGACGCTGCCGGCAACAAACTGAGCTTTTGCACCGCTGTAAAGAAAGACAGGAACAATAACCTGTGGTTGCTTACCGGCAACAGTGTATATCAGTACAACAGGGCGGCGGGCCTTTTCATACACTTCCCCACACCAAACAACAACGATGAGATCGTATTCAGGGATATGCTCCACGATCAGCAGGGAAACTATTGGTTCTCTTCTTCCAACCGCCACCCTTATTATTACCTTACCAAAGAAAAAAGATTTGCCGTACCTGCAGACAGCACCGTACACGACCTGACCACCTCATCCGGCCTGCAGGAAGATGAAAAGAACCAGGTGATCGTGGCGGGCACATTTGGCCAGGGGGCTTTTATATACGACCTCAACAAGGGAGTGATGAAATCCTATTATGAACGGAATGGTGCAAAGCAGTACGGACAATTATCACTGGTAAACAGCGCCACCCGCGACAGCTACGGCGGCATCTGGCTCTCCACCTTCGCCGGTGGTGTATACCGCTACAATCCCGGTCAGGATTACGACAACACATTCACCCGATTTGGTATGCGGGATGGCCTGCGCAGTAATAATGTACTCTCCATGTGCAGCAACAGAGACAGTGTATTGTGGATGCTTACCACCAATGGCCTTTCTGCCATGAGCACCAGCGGAAGATTTCTGTACGACCTCGACGAGAAGAACAGCTTCAGCTTTTCATCCTATGGATCAGACAACCGCTATCCGCATGAAATATATTTTAATACCCGCCATGATGAACTGCTCGCAGGCATCGGCGGCGGATTGTTTTTCTACTCCGCACGGCTGCGTGACAGTGTGCTGCATTTCCCGCTGGTGATAACCGGTGTACGCATCAACAACAGGATGCTGACGGAAGAAGAAATGAACTCCGTCACCGGCTACCGGCTGCCGTACAGATCAAATGCAGTAATGTTTGAATTTGCCGGGTTGTATTACGGCAATGAACCGGGCATCAGCTACGAATATAAACTGGAAGGATATGATACCGGCTGGCAGCCCGCCGGTAATAATTACAGCGCTGCCTATCAAAACCTCCCATCGGGCAATTATCTTTTTAAAGTAAGGGCCAGGAGGGAAACAGGCGGTATAGCAGGAGAAGCCTCCTTCCGGTCTTTCAGTGTGGTGCAGCCCTTCTGGAAGCGATGGTGGTTTATACTGCTGGCACTCGCTGGCACTGCATTTATCACCTGGCGTTTTATCCGCAACCTGCAGCAGAAACTGCGCCTCGAACAAATGGTGAATGAATTTGCCACATCGCTGTATGGTCAAAACACCACCGAAGATATCTTCTGGGATACGGCAAGGAATTGCATACAAAAACTGGGTTTTACCGATTGTGTGGTGTACCAGCGCAATGATCACCGCAACGTATTGCAGCAGGTGGCGGCGTTTGGTCCCAAAAATCCTTCCCGCCGCGAAATCACCAACCTGATAGAGATACCCGTGGGCAGCGGGATAGTGGGTGCCGTGGCACAAACCGGCAAAGCCATACGTATCGCCGATACCTCCCGCGATCCCCGCTACATCGTGGATGATGAAAGACGTTTTTCTGAAATAGCCGTGCCTGTGATAGTGGATGGAAAAGTATTTGCCGTAATAGATTCCGAACACCCGGAAAAAAGATTCTACACCCTGCAACACATGCGGGCATTAAAAAAGATAGCAGCCATCTGCGGCGAACGCATTTCCAAACACCTGACAGAAGAAAGGCTCCGTGCCAAAATAGCCCGCGACCTCCACGATGAAATGGGCTCCACCCTTACCAGCATCAACATCATCAGCAAAGTGGCCATGGAAGGCAAACAGGATGCCGGCAAAACCACAGAATACTTCAGTAAAATAAAAGACCACTCCGGCCGCATGATGGAAAGCATGAGCGATATGGTGTGGGCCATCAACCCCGTAAACGACAGCTTTGAAAAAGTACTGCTGCACATGAAAGAGTTTGCAGCGGAGATACTCGAACCTGCCCGTATCAATTATCATTTCAGCGAAGAGAATATACCCGAAAACACTTTCCTCAACCCCGAACAGCGGAAGAACATTTACCTCGTATTCAAAGAAGCCATCAACAACGTGGCCAAATACAGCGGGGCAGAAGAGGTATCCGTATTTCTCAATATGAATAACAATATACTTCAGATGATTATCGCCGACAACGGCAAAGGCTTCGATACTACCGCCTCCGGTACCGGCAATGGCCTGCGTAACATGCATACCCGTGCTGAAGAAATGGGCGCATCAATAAGTATCACCTCCACACCCGGAAAAGGCACCACCATCGGCTTGTATTTACCTGTAACCTGATTGGGGTATGCCACAGGTGAAAAAATAGCAGTATGTTGCATACCTGCAGGCTCACCACTAACCAACGGACCTCTATGCCGGTAACGATACTTATATATGAAGACAATGCCCATCTGCGGGAAAGTCTTACCAGTTTACTGTCACTTTCCTCCGACTATGTGGTACTATCCGCATACCCCGATTGTATGGAGGTGACAGAGCAGGTGAAAAATCATACACCCGATGTGATCCTGATGGATATAGATATGCCCGGCATGAGCGGGATAGAGGCAGTAAAGAAAGTGCGTGAGTTTAATCGCAAGGTGCAGATCATCATGCTCACCGTGTTTGATGATAATATGCATGTGTTCGAAGCCATGTATGCAGGGGCCAATGGTTATTTATTGAAAAAATATGTATCGGATAAACTGACCGGCGCCATACAGGAAGTGCTGGAAGGAGGTGCCCCGATGAGCCCCACCATCGCCCGCATGGTGATCACCAGTATGCAGCAGCCGGTACAGCCTGTGGCAGAAAAAGACTACCAGCTCACCGGCCGCGAAAAAGAAACACTGCAGCTACTTGCCAAAGGAAACAGCTTCAAACTCATCGCCGCCGAACTGGGCATCAGTGTGGATACCGTACGCACCCATATCAAAAGGATATACGACAAACTGCATGTGCGTTCGCAGATAGAAGCAGTGAGCAAGGCCATTAATGAAAAGATCGTGTAGCACTTTATTTCCCGTTTCCGCAGCGCAATCGTCCCTTCCCGGCTGTTGTAAATCAGCCCCTTCTGAATTATACACAATAAGTATTATCCATTAGCGTTAATACACTGAATCCAATTATCCTTTTCTATGAGAAAAACTGTACTCATGGCAGGCCTGCTCCTGCCTCTTACAATCCTGTTTTATCAGTCAAATGCACAAACCCTCAACTGGGGTTCTTCCTTTACACCCGCATGGGCCACTTCCGGCACTGCCGGCACAGCCAGTAATATCAGTGGTACGGGCGTCAACAGCACCGTAAACGTTTCGATATCCGGCGGCGCATTTACCTATGCCAATGGTGTATCGGGTTCGCTCTCGCCCACCGTAAGCGGGGCCACCGCCACCGTACCATCCTCGGCACAGCGTATGCAGGTGGGGGTCAATTTTGCAACAGATACCGACAGTTGTGTTATCACTTACACATTTTCATCACTAATCACCGGTGTGTCATTCCGCATTGTTGATATTGATAAACTGAATGCCACCAGTTTCAGCTACGTGGATAAGATAACCGTAATAGGACGCAATGGCACCACACCTTACCTGCCCACGATCACTAAGTACGATGGCGCCACGGATCCCAATTTCCTTGTCATCAGCGGCAATGTGGTGAATGCAAACCCCACGAGCGGACAAAGTGGCAACACGGCCTCCGATGCCACCGATCAGCGGGGTACGGTCAATATCAGTTTTGGCTCCAATGTGATCAATTCCATCACTATCCGCTATGAAAATCATTCCGCCGCACAGGCCAACCCTGGTGTGCAATTCATTGCCGTGGGTAATATGAGCTTTACCCAATCTGTATTACCCGTATCACTGCTTTCATTCAGTGGTGCACAACAGGGCAACGATGTAAAACTGAAATGGGCCACCGCACAGGAAACCAACAGTGAAGCATATATTATTGAAAGAAGCTACGGTGCCGCAGCCTGGCAGCCCATCGGTACAGTGGCCGCAAGAGGCAACAGCACAGAAAGAACAGATTACACTTATACAGATATTAATCCTGAAAAGAGAGACCTGTATTACCGGCTGCGGATTAATGACCGCGACGGACGTTCCGCCTATTCATCCGTGGTGAGGATACCTGGTAAAACAGGCGGCGTGAAACTCAGTGCCTACCCCAGTCCCTTCACCACACAGATCGGCATTACGGTAGAAGCGCCGGCGAAAACCACCGCCACGATACACCTCACCGATGCAGCGGGACGGCAGGCCATACAGCGCCGGCAGGAATTGGAAAAAGGAAATAACAGTTTTACGCTGGTACCCCCGCCACACCTGCCGGCGGGAATATATTATATCACCATCACCGATGATGAACAAAACCTCCTCGGCCGCACCACCGTGGTACGATAGAGACGTGACGCATCCCGTCTCTGCGCCCGCTGTTGACCGGGTCAATTGCCCTCTCAGAAACTATTGAATTATTTAGTTTGAATATTTAATATTGGCATGCTCACTTTTATGCCTTTGAGGCCCGAAGGGCTGAAACCTGAATTGCCGCCGGTGCAACCGGTGGAAAACTTGAAATGGTAATTGAAACCCGAAAGGGTTGAATCCTGAACCTTGCTTTATGCGGCACTTCAACCCCCTTCGGGGTTGTCGCAATACCGCTGTTGCTCTCCGGGTTTCACCCGGAGCTACTGAAATTCCAGCCCTTCGGGCTATTCCGCCGGGGTGCTGATTGTCATTGCCAATTCACCATTCCTCATTCCCTGTTCTCAATAGCCCG
>JAEUVM010000471.1 GCA_016787125.1 Chitinophagaceae bacterium
TGAATAGCGATATCATGCACCGGCACTGATTTAGGCAAACCCGCATTCCACAACATATAAGTAGCGCCACGGTCAAAGCTCACATACACACCACCATCCGTACCCACATACAGGATGTTGGCATCCTTAGGATCTTCTTTAATAACATTCACCGGTTCCAGAGGCAGGTTGCCACTGATATTGGTCCAGGAAGCACCGTAATCATCACTGGCATAAACGTATGGGGCAAAATGATCAAAGCGATAACCATTCAGCGACACGTACACCCGGCCTTCTTTATGCTGCGAAGCAGTAACACGGCTCACCCAAAGCTGGTTGGTCATCAGTTTGGAATCAGCAGGCTTCGGAGCCATTTTTGTTTTCGGCAACTTGCTATCCGCAACACCCTGTGCATTTAATTGCGTCCAGCTATAACCGCCATCATACGAGCGGTGAATATTACCATCATCCGTACCAATGTATAAAAGACCAAAACGCAGCGGCGATTCACTCATCGTGGTCAGTGTACCATAGGGCACATTACCAGGCACTCTGCCGTTGGTAAGGTCAGGACTCATAGCGATCAGCGTATCGCCTTTGTTAAGCGAACGGTACAGGCGACTGGCGCCATAATAAAGAACATCCTGGTTATGTTTGCTGAGTAAGATCGGCGTCTGCCAGTTGAAGCGGAGCGGCTTCTCACCCAATTCATGCTGCGGACGTAAAAATTTCTGCGAGCCTCTTCTTTCTTTATTATAGCGGCCATACACGCCGAATTGAGAACCGGAGTACACGGTGCTGTTGTCTCTCGTATCCACTTGTGCCTGCATACCATCGCCGCCATTGATAGCACGATAGGCATATTGCCCGTTGTCGATCCAGCCAATATCATCCACATGGGTGCTGGGGCCCCACCAGCTACCGTTGTCTTGCAGTCCACCATATACATTATACGGCTTCGCATCATCCACGGTAATGGCATAGTACTGACCAACGGAGGGCGTGTTGGCTTTAAACCAGTTGGCACCATCATCATAGCTGATGTTGGTGCCGCCATCATTCCCGTTGATGATGTGGGAGTCACGCTTCGGGTTTACCCACAAGGCATGATGGTCAGCATGCACATTGCCTTTATCAATATTCTTAAAGGTCTTACCACCATCCTTCGACACCATCGCATTGAAACCAAGAATGAAAACCTTATCAGGATTATAATGCGAAGTATATATTTTGGCAAAATAATAGCCATACGTATTGAAGATGGAAATGGGTTTGGTATTCGCTTTTTTCCAGGTCAAACCACCATCCTCACTTTTATACACTTCACAGCCGGCGATACCGGTGTTTTGAAAACCATCATCACTGTCGAGATAATCCCACAGCGCTGTGGGTTTTACCTTATCATTCGCCACCATATCCTTCACATTCGCAGCAGTGTATTTACGGGGAAAATTATTTTTCTTCAGGAAGGTATCAAGCAGGTTATTCTTCAGGGCAGCAAACTGTTCTTTAGAAATATTTTTAAAATCATCTTTTTTGTAAAGCGTATCGTTGTCTTTTTTAACCGCAGGCTTCGGAGTATTATTGTCCACGATGGCCCAAACGATATTGGGTTGTTTGGGATAAACAGCCACACCGATACGGCCCGTCTTATCACCCGTCATAAAACCGGAGCCGGGACCGGAAACCAATTTCCAGGTATTACCACCATCCGTGCTTTTAAAAATACCGCTGCTCTTACCGCTTTCTTCAAATTTCCAGGCCCTGCGCACCCGGTACCACATGGCGGCATAGAGTTCGTTGGGGTTGGCGGGGTTCAGGTCAATATCAACAGCGCCGGTATTGTCGTCGGTAAAAAGTGTTTGCGTCCAAGTTTTACCACCATCAGTGGTTTTATAAACCCCACGTTCATTGTTGGCAGAATATAAATGCCCCAGCACTGCCACCCAGGCCACATCGGGATTAGTGGGATGAAGCAGCACCTTACCGATATGATGCGATTCGGGCAAACCGAGGTATTCCCATGTTTTACCATTATTACTGCTTTTGTACATACCCATACCGGCATAGGAAGAACGGCTGCTGTTTACTTCGCCGCTGCCGAGCCAGATGGTGCGGCGGGTCCAATCAACCGCAAAATCACCGATAAAAAGCATATCAAGACTATCCATCACGGGAACAAAACTTTGCCCGTTGTTGGTGGTGTGCCAAAGGCCACCGGTGGCATAAGCCACATAAAATTCGGTGGGATCATCGGGGTTGGCTTCAATATCCACTACACGGCCGCTCATAATGGTGGGGCCGATATTGCGGAAGGGAACTTCCTTCAGCACCGAGGCTTGTTCCAGCAGGCGGCGTTGTTCCATCACTTTAAGTCTTTCAGCGCCCGGCGTGGGACTTACCTGTGCCATTGCAGGCAGGGAGGCGATCAACAAACAAAAGGAAAGGGGGAAGCGGCAGGTTTTCTTTAACAGGGAAAACATAAAAGCAGTTAAATTTCGTTAGTAAATTGCGGTAAATCCGGCTGGCAGGCGAAAGTGGTCCTTAAAGCCTGGTTCTCAAACTTACTAAACTATGCGAACAGTTTTCGTACTCCTCCTCCTTATTTCTGTCAGTGGTTACGGCCAGTGGAAAAGTTATACGCTAAACCGGCAGGGCGATACCCTCAACCGGGTGGATATGAAAGGGATGAAGCAGGGCCCCTGGTCGGTTTCAGTGCCCGAGCTCCGTGGCGAGAGAGGCTACGAAGAAGAAGGATATTTTGAAAACGACCTGAAAGAAGGCACCTGGAAAAGATATTCACTCGAAGGGGTGAAGATAGCAGAAGAAAATTACCGCTGGGGCAAATTGAATGGCAAGCAGCAATATTTTACCTACAACGGCGGA
>JAEUVM010000639.1 GCA_016787125.1 Chitinophagaceae bacterium
TAGCTGCCACCGGTCAGCCTGCTGATATCCAGCGGGATGGTATTGCTGCCGGCTTCTGCTGAAATGATCTGCTGCATTACATTCTTACCTGTCATATCAGTCACCACCAGTGTCAGCTTATCACGTACCGGGGCTGCCACCATTACATTCACTTTGGTATTGGCAGGGTTCGGGTAAATGCCTTCGATGGACATGGTCACCGGCTTCTCTCCTTTTATCAATACCACATTGCTGAGGCTGTTGCGGCCATCCAGGTCGACGAGGCGGAGGCGGTAATACCATTTACGTCCGCCAACATTATTATCCGCAAAACTATAAATGAGCTGGTCGCTGCTGTTGCCTCCCGGTGCCAGGCTGTTTACAAAGCCGATCGATTCATAATTGATACCATCGGATGAGCGCTGTACATCAAAGCCACGGCTGTTATTCTCAGAAGCAGTTGTCCAACGTAGCCTGTTCACCAATCCTTCTCTTTGTCCGGCAAAACTCAGCAGGTTGATCGGTAGTAACGGACTTGCCCCGCCATGGAAATAGAAGCTGGAGAAACTGGTGAGCCCGGTGAAATCGAGGAACCTGTCGCCTGAAAGCGAACCGAAGCCGGTTGGGAAAATCACTGTTCCGGCTCCATTGTATCCCGGGTTGCAATAAATGCCCGACTTAGTTGATACCAGGTCAAACTGCGAGGTAACTCCGCTGCCGGGTTGTGCAATAAGTGCATTCAATTCGCTGTTGCGGTAAAACAGCCTTGCGCTATAGGCACTAATTGGCTGAGTCGTAACATTGATCGTGATGGTCCTGTCGAGATAATAACGTCCGGTCACATCCTGCCTTACCGGGCCATTATGCACATAGGTGGAAGGTGTAACGGTGCCAAGGTTATTACCATTGGGATAAATTGCCGCTATGTAATTATTCAATGAATCCACCATGAAGACAGGTGATGTACCATTATTGTTGCTGGCCGCATCTATTACGATCTGTCCTCCTTCCACGCAAGACCCCGGTGTACCTGTCGCCACTAAATGTGTGCTTCCCACGTTGGTGACAGTAACCTGGTAATCTTCTGTTTCACCCCAGGTGTATGGGTTACAGGGGTGTGTGGGGGTGGTTGGTGCGGTGCCGCTGTAAATCACCCGTACCCTCATGCGGTGTGTGCCCAATGGCACGGTAGTGGGGATATATAATGTATACAGCTTCATGGTGGTGCCAATCTTCAGGTTATTCATCAACCGCTCGTTGTCTTCAAAATAACCATTATCATTTCCGTCGATCCAGATAGAAGCATAGTCGTTGGGGTCGCCTGTGCGCATAAATCCTCCAAAGCTTTCACCCCTTACAAGGGTTACCGGGCTGAAGGCTCCAGTATAATCTGAATAAGCAACCGGAGATGTATTACAAGTAGCTCCTGATCGATTATAAATAACAGTGCCGGAAGCTCCTTTCAAAGAGAAATAAGTGAGGCTGTCTGCCTGGGAGCATCCTGTTCCATATATGGGTGTACAGTTCGCCGGGTTTTCTGTGGTGAATGACGTTGTGTTATTCTGGCATCCCGTGGCTGATCCACCTGTGTTTTTGGGAACCACATACCAATAGTAGGTAGTGTTATAAGAAAGACCAGTAATGGTAGCGCTGGTAGCAGTGGAATTGCCGATGTTGGTGGTGGGTGGGTCAGTTGTGCCAAAGTAAACATCATAAGATGTGGCATTGGCTGCAGGATTCCAACTGATAGTTGGTGCCGGAGAAATCACCACACCAGTAGCGCCATTAGCCGGCAACAGGTTGGAGGTACAGGCTGGTGGCGCCGGTGGTGGTATCAGGCTGATACAGAAATCGCCTGCATCGCCGGCAAACCCGTCTATCATAATATAATACGTGGTGCCTCCTGTGAGTGCGGGTGAGGTGAGTGAATCGATATCACCTGCGCCGGTTTGTCCAAATTCCTGGCAGGCAGATCCTGCAAGGGCTGTAAGGGTTAAGCCGGGAGGGCTGGGGCAGGTACCTGTTGCAGTATACCATGATACCCATCCATTGAGTGGTGCGGTGGAAGTGCCGGGTATTTCGGTACGTACAACCACGGTACCATTTGCGGCAGGCGTGTATTTATACCACACCGTATTATTGGGCGAACTGCAGCTACCGGGGAGTGTGGGATCTCCGACGGAAGAAGCTGTAGTGGTATTCTTACAATCCTGCGGGCCTCCTACTGTCAGTGTGATGGCACCGCAAACAGTATCGTTTACCGGTGCAGCAGCAGTGGTGAATGAGAAAGTGCCGGTTTCGCATCCGGTGGCACCACCGGCCGTATTGGTTGGTTGTATATACCAATAATAGGTAGTACCTGGTAAGGTAGCTGTAATATTGGTGGTGGTGGTTCCGGTGCTTCCGATATTAGTGGTTGGCGGGTTGGTAGTGCCAAAGAATACATTGTATCCGGTAGCGCCGGTGGCCGCATTCCAGGTAAGGGTAACCGGTGATACACCTGTGGCACCATTGGCCGGTGTGAGGTTGGTGGTACATGGCGGTGGTGCACCTGCCGGGCAGGTGATGTCGAACGTATGGGTGGAAGTGACCGATGCGTCTTCCGGGTCCAGCAATATATAATAAGTAACTCCTGCTGTTAAGGGGCCGAACACATCAGTTCCAATGGCGTTGTTATCA
>JAEUVM010000641.1 GCA_016787125.1 Chitinophagaceae bacterium
TGGCGCTCCCAACGGTAATTACTATACCGGTAATATCGAATATGCTGCTAACCTGAAATGGAGAGGCATCATTCCTTTCGCCAGTATGGTTTCTGAAAAATTTGGCCTGCCGGTAAAACTGACCAACGATGCCAATGCAGCTGCTATGGGCGAAATGCGTTACGGCTGCGCCAAAGACAAAAAACATTTCATCACCATCACCCTTGGCACTGGGGTGGGCAGTGGAATTGTGATTGATGGAAAAATATTACTCGGTCATGATGGCTTTGCCGGCGAACTCGGTCACACCATCATCCGGCCGGGCGGCAGGATGCACAAAGGCACCGGTCTTCGGGGCAGTCTCGAATCATATGCTTCCGCAACCGGTGTAAGAGAAACCGCACTGGAACTGCTGGCCGAAAATCCCGAAACGGAAAGCCTGCTGCGTGATTATTCCATCAATGACCTTACCAGTCAGTCGGTATATGAATGTGCGATAAAAGGTGATAAGATCGCCAACGAGATTTTTGAGTTTACCGGGCAGATACTCGGCGAAGCGCTGGCCAACTTTGTGATGTTCTCTTCACCAGAAGCCATCGTATTATTCGGCGGGCTTACCAAAGCGGGTGACCTGATCATGAACCCCACCCGGCAGGCGATGGAAGATAACCTGATACAGATATTCAAGAATAAGGTTACGCTGATGTACAGCGACCTGAAAGAAGCTGATGCGGCCATACTCGGCGCCAGCGCCCTGGTGTGGGAATAAATAAACTTCTGAAAGTGAAATAATAAAGAACCCGGCGTTTGCCGGGTTTCTCATTTATAATGGGTAAATTATTTTATTTTAAGTACAGGCTTCAGGTGATAATCTCCTGTTCCGGTTTGATGTACGGATAATGCTGCATCAAAATCAATCAGCAGTGAATCTAATGAAGCACTGAGTTGCTTATTCACTTTTATTTTCAAGCCCGACTCAGCACCACTGGGAATGGTGAGGGGAAAAAGCACCCCACCTACCTTGATGGAATTATTTGCCCCAAGCACAAAACGTATTTCCCTTACCATACCAGTAGGTACTGTACCAACAGCCAGCAGGGTATCCACGCCATTCTGAAGACCGAGCAGGTCATAAACTCCCGCCGTGGTGGAAAGAGTTGTCCATCCGCTGAGGGTATCATCACCAAAGCGGACACGAACCTCCTGTATATCCACATTTACTTCATCCGCCAGTGTGGGAGCATCTGTCATTTTTACTTTTAAACTGGTAGTACCATCAGTATTCTTGTCTTTGGAGCAAGCTGTAAGAATGAGGGCAG
>JAEUVM010000501.1 GCA_016787125.1 Chitinophagaceae bacterium
CGCTCAGGATTGTTTTTCTTGTTTTTTACCGTGATATAACGGCTGGTGCCGGGCTGACCACTTGTCTTGTGCTCAGTGCATTCCAGGATTACTTGTACACGGTTGCCTTTCTTTGCCATTTTATGAATTTGAAAATTTGAAAATATGGAAATGTGTAAATGAAGAAAAGCGGAGGGTTATTTCACATTCTCACACTTTCACATTTCCACATTAATTATATTTTTTCTCCTCTTGCCCTCAGTTCTTTTACCACACTGTACAGTCCGTTCTTATTAATGGTACGGATAGCGGTGGAAGACAGCTTCAGGGTGATCCATTTATCTTCTTCGGCCAGGTAAAACTTCTTTTTCTGCAGATTCGGCAGAAAACGGCGCTTGGTCTTGATATTGGAGTGAGAAACTTTATTTCCCCCTACCGGCGTTTTACCTGTTACCTGACATACTCTTGCCATGATTGATACAAAATTTTGGACGGCAAAGGTAGGGGAAAGTCGCTGACTTTTATCCCGCTCCGGAAGTTTTTTTTGCCCATGGGGTGGAAAAATACCCCGCCTCTTTCCGGCTGGCTTTCATCAGTTTAGCCACTCAGTTGCCATTACCCGCCCTTTCGGCTTCTTCGGTGGCGCCGCCTGCCGAGCGCCGGATGGCCTTCATCGCCTTGCCAAACCGCCAGGTAAAACTGATCCGGGCCACCCTGGAATCCCATTTTACCTCGAAGGGCTCATCAGAATTCTGGAAATTAGAATAACCCGAGTAATTCTGGGTGTATAAGATGTCACGGATATTAAATCGCACCGTTCCCCTTCCCTTCATCACCTGTTTGGATACGCCAAATCCAAACTCGCCCTGCGGCGTCAGGCTCTCCTGGAGGTCGATCTGGCTGTTGGTCTGGTAATAGCCGCTCAGTTCGGCCGCCCAGCCTTTCTTAAACTGAAACTGGTTATTCAGACTTACATTGAGCTGGCTCACTTCCGCCCGGATCGGCTTCCACACCACCCCTTCTATTATTTTATGGGTGAATACTGCCACACCCGTCAGCGACCACCATTTCGTCACCGGCCATTGCAGGGTAACCGTAGCGCCAAAGCTTTTGAAACTGCCCACATTGCCCCTTGTATAAAGAATAACGTTCTTGTTTACATTGCTGCTGTTAGAATCAATGATGAATATCTGCGAGAAATAATCTTTCAGGAAACTGTAAGAAATACCGGTGGAGAGCAACTGGCGGAAATTGTGCACCAACTCAAAATTCCAGGTGTACTGTGGCTGAATAAAGGGGTTGCCGCTCTCGAAAGTGTATTTATTGATCGTAATAATAAAAGGGTTCAGGTTTTGAAACTGCGGCCTGTCGATCCTTCGGCCAAAGCGAAAAGTAAAACTGTTGCTCGAATCTGCCTGGTAAGTAAGGAAAGCGGATGGAAAGAGGCTGCCATAATTTTTCCGGAAAGAAGAATCTTTCACCACGGTATTACCCAATTGATTGGCTTTATACGAAGTATTCTCGTAGCGCAGACCGGCCTGCCATTGCCATTTGGTATGGTCGCCGCTCAGACTGCTGTACACAGAATGGATCTTTTCATCGTACAGGAAGTGGTTACTGCGGCTGAGATCATCGAACCAGGCCGTTCCATCATTAAAAAAATACTCAGCCAGATTATCCGTATTGGTGCTGGCCGTTTTCAGACCTGCCTCCCACACATACTTATTGAAGCGGCGGGTATAATCCATTTTGGCAGTGAAGATATCCAGCGTGGAAGGTATATTTCCCCGGGTAGCTTGTATGGTACTGCCAGGTGTGCTGAGTTGTGTTTCAAAAAACTGGTCGCCTTCAATATTGAAACGGATATAGTCCACATCAGCCGAAAGCTCACTCTTATCCGGAAAAGTATGTTTGCCATTCACATTGAAGCCGGAGCGGCCGAAATTGATATTTCTGGTGCCCCAGGTATTGATGGTGGAATCAATAATATAGGCGGGCGACATCCAGTCGATCGTACTATAGCTTTTCGTGGCCCGGTCCGCATAGGAGCCGGTAAACACCAGCCCGAGTGTGGTGTTATTGCCGGCAAAGAAATCCAGTCCGGCCTTGATATTATGTGCTGCGATCTGTGTTTTGCTGAAATTGGGCTGTCGCAACAGCAGCGAATCATTTCCGTTCAGGTCAAAATATTTGCGCAGCGTGTACATGTCCATCATTTCCCGGCCCAACCTGTTGCCGTAGTTGACAAAAACATTCACCTTACCATTACGGTAGTTCAGGTTCAGACTATTGTTTGATTTAAAATAAAAACCCTGTCCCAGTCCTATACTGACCGAGCCGTTGAAACCTTTTTGTTTCAATTTTTTCGTTTTGATATTGATGATACCGGCATTACCGGCGGCATCATACCGGGCACCGGGATTATCTATCAATTCTATCACATCCACCAGCGAGGCACTGATACCGGTGAGGTAGGCCTGCAATTCGGCGCCATTCAACTGCGTTTGCTTCCCGTCAATCATTACCATCACCTGTGGCTTGCCCTTCATACTGATGGTGCCATCCCGGCCCACGGTAACGCCAGGCGATTTTTCCAGCACATCCATGATGGAGGCCCCAGCATTGGTGATACCGGCTTCCACATTCACCACCGTTTTGTCGGGTGCAAATTGTATAAACGGTTTCTTTGAGGTAACAGTTACATTGCCCAGCACGGAAGAAGCTTGTGGCAGGATCACAGTCCGTTCCCCGTTTTGCTGCGCCTGATTTATTTGGGTAAATACTGACTGGTAACCGGTATGGCTCACCTGCAAGAGGTAATCCTTAGCAGATGCTGTGGTAAATTCAGCAATGCCGTCCTTATCAGATACCTGTACTTTGATGAGGGTGGAATCCGTACCCATCAATTGCAGTGAAGCACCAGGCAGGGGCTGACGGGCTTCAGAAATAACCGTGATCCGGATCGTTTTAGCCTGGGCAAACAATCCGGTTGTTATGAATAGGGTAAATATAAAAACGAGTGCCTGTTTCATGCCAAGGGCTAAAATAACTCAACCTGCTGAGCCGGGAATAAATATTACGCCAACGGGGAAAAAAGCTGACCGAGGAACGTTGACCGAGGACAGTTGACCGATGACGGTTGACCGGCTGCCAATTTGGAGAATCCCTCTGCGCCTTTGCGCCGCTGCGAGAAAAAAATCACCGAAACGACGCAAAGCATTAAGGATTTTTGCATTGAGAGACGGTCAACTGTCAACCGTCATCGGTCAACTGTCCTCGGTCAACCTCCCCCACTCCCCATTTTGCCCGATTGCCGCTTTTCAAATAACTTCGCCCATCCAATCTAAACTCAAAACATAAAACAATATCATGGCATACGATGTAGTGGTTCTCGGAAGCGGTCCCGGTGGTTATGTGGCAGCTATCCGTGCAGCCCAGTTAGGCTTTAAGACAGCAGTGGTGGAAAAAGAAAGTCTCGGCGGTATCTGCCTTAACTGGGGTTGTATCCCCACCAAGGCCCTGCTGAAAAGCGCCCAGGTAAATGAATATATCAAACATGCAAAAGATTTCGGTATTGAAGCCACCGGCACTCCCCAGTTTGATGCCGTTATCAAAAGAAGCCGCGGTGTGGCCGACAAGATGAGTAAAGGTGTGCAGTTCCTGATGAAGAAAAATAAGATTGACGTCATCATGGGATTTGGCAAACTGGCCGGTAAAGGCAAACTGGAAGTAACTGATAAAGATGGTAAAAAGCAGGTGGTGGAAACCCGCCATATTATCATCGCCACCGGCGGAAGAAGCCGCCAGTTGCCATCCATGCCGATTGACGGTACAAAGATCATCGGCTACCGCGAAGCCATGGTGCTGCCGCAAATGCCCAAATCAATGATCGTGGTGGGAAGTGGCGCCATCGGTGTTGAGTTTGCCTATTTCTACAACAGCATGGGCACCAAGGTGACCATTGTTGAATTTATGCCCCGCATAGTACCAGTGGAAGATGAAGAAATTTCAAAAGAACTGGAAAAGCAGTATAAGAAAAGCGGTATTACCATCATGACCAATGCCGAAGTAACATCCGTAGATACTTCCGGCAGTGGTGTAAAAGCTAAAGTGAAAACAGCAGATGGTGAAACGGTGCTGGAAGCCGACGTGCTGCTGAGCGCCGTGGGTGTGGCCGCCAATATTGAAGGTATTGGTTTGGAAGAAACAGGTGTGAAGACTGACAAAGGACGGATCACTGTAGATAAATACGGACAAACCAGCATACCGGGCATTTATGCTATCGGCGACTGCTCACCCGGACAGGCATTGGCCCACGTAGCCAGCAAAGAAGGCATTGTATGTGTGGAGGCCATTGCTTATGCTGAAAATAAATATCATCACCAACCGGAGGCCATTGATTATAATAACATTCCCGGTTGTACATACTGCGTACCGGAGATCGCCTCGGTGGGCTATACAGAAAAGGCCGCCAAAGATGCCGGCTATGAAGTGAAAGTGGGCAAATTCCCGCTCAGCGCCAGCGGCAAGGCATCAGCAGCCGGCCACCCGGAAGGATTTATTAAAGTGATCTTCGATGCCAAATACGGCGAATGGCTCGGCACCCACATGATCGGGTATAACGTAACGGAAATGATCTCCGAAACAGTAACCGCCCGCAAGCTCGAAACCACTTACCACGAAGTACTTAATGCCATTCACCCGCACCCCACTATCAGCGAAAGCATCAAAGATGCGATTGAAGTGGCCTACGGAGAGGCAATACATATTTAGAGAATGGATAAGAGATAAAAGATAATAGTCCTGGCATACGTCGGGACTATTTTTGGGGGGTAAATAATACAAACCCGGCCTCAACACAAGACTGTGCAACCCCCACTGCTTCCAACCAAAAGGAAAACTTGATCTCTGAAGAATTATTATCCATTCACCATTATCTATTCACCGAATAAAAGAGGCCCCGCATAATGCGGGGCCGTTTGCTTGCAATGCAGCCAATAAATTCAACAGGCTGGCGGTTAGTTATTAAGTTGGTTGCGACACTATAATTTCAAGAATTTCAGTTTCATAGACTCCCCATCGTCCTTTTTCGCTGCAATAAAATATGTGCCTGCAGCAAGGCGGCTGACATCAATACGCATAATTTTCGACGTAATTGTCACATTTACAACATTTTGCCCCTGCAAATTTGTTATAAAAATATTTTTCCCGATCCACCGCTGATCATACGACAGGTCCAGCGTCAGCTCACCCGAAGCCGGGTTCGGATACAGGTTGGGGCGCAGCCATTTCGGATCAGCCTCTTCCGGCAAGGGTATTTCTGAAAACAGCGGCATATCCAGTCCCTTGGAACTGAGCAGTAACTGCCGCGGACCGCCTGCTTCAAACAGAGAACGCATCCGGGCCTTTTGTCCCTGGGTAAACATTTTCAGACACTCATCACCCGTAAAGTCCATGAAATTCATAAACATATCTCCATGTGGCGCATTTCCGCAAGTTACTCTTACCGTATTCGGGCACCCAATGGTATAACTGGCCTGCTTGGGAGTATCATCCACCCCATCGTCACCGCAATAGGCATCACCCCAAAGATGCTTAAGGTTTAGCCAGTGGCCCACTTCATGTACAGCGGTTTTACCCTGTCCATAGCCGGAACCGGTAATACCAAAAGCCGCAAAGCTGATCACCAGCCCGTCCTTCGATATATCCGTACCGGGAAGGGTGGCATAACCGGCAAACTTGTCGAGGTTACATACCCAGATATTCAGGTAGCTCCTGGTATCCCAGGCATCGGCACCCATTTCGGCGGCAAATTTCATTTTATCGTCTGCCGTCCATTTGGTAACGGGTGTGTATTTGCGGGTAATACCATTGGTGGAGCGGCGGCGGGGATCAGATATTGCAAGTTGAAATTCTATTTCGCAATCAGCAGCCAATGAGCGGAAGTAAGCGGGTATGGAAGCGGTATCTGCATTTCTTTTTCTGAAGTATTTATTCAATGCATCGATCTGTGATTGTACCACCGCATCACTGATCTTTTGCTCAGGTGTATGGTACAGGATATGCACAACGACGGGTATTTTGATCACCATACCGTCAATGCGGCCGGTGGTCCTTGCTGTTTTTTGTTGTTGCACAAAATCCTCCACGCCTTTCAGCCTGCTGGCGAGCGCCGGGTCTTTCTGCAATTCAGTCTGCTGGTAAGTGTATGTATGGCAACGCTCCTGTGCCACGAGGCTGCATGCGATGCATAAAGCAAGAAATAGTAATCCGCCCTTCATTGTTTTCAGATAGTGCTAGGTTAAAAAAGGCATGACACATCAATGCTGCCATGAGCTCATCAATAGAAATTGGAAATACGTAAATAAGGATAGTTGGGAAATTGAGGGCGTCTCAGCGGATATGATTTCGAAAGGGTGGAATTAACCGGATCAAGGTGGATCGTGTTCCAAATATAATTCAAATAACGAATTGTGCAAGAACTTTTTGTATCGTATTTTTCCGATACCGTCAGCCTGTTATGGCATCCATTAAAAGGCCAGGATGCTTTCTTACCGGTTACTGATTCTGTACATTCACAAGTGAATAACAGGATGGCATTGATGAGGAGGCTATTTTTGTGGCATTCAAAACTGTACAATGAAAAAACAACTCCCGCTGATCGCAGTTTCCGTTTTATGTATCGGTCTTGCTATGATAGCATGCAAAAACGGTGATAAACCAGGTGGAGACGATCCCGTACCCGATCCGAACGCCCCCAAAAGCATGAGCTATTCAATCGTAGCCGCCTACCCCCATGATACATCCTCCTACACACAAGGCCTTCAGATATATAAAGGTGAACTGTACGAAGGCACCGGGCTGAATAATAAATCACGGCTAATGAAGGTGGACCTGAAAACAGGCAAAGCGTTGAAAAGTATCAGCCTCGACTCCGTTTATTTTGGCGAAGGCATCACCATACTGAATGATACTCTCTACCAGCTTACCTGGCAAAACAAAGTGGTGTTTGTATATACACTGAAAGACTTTAAGAAAATAAAACAATTCCCGCTCGCTACCGAAGGCTGGGGCCTTACTAACGACGGCAAAAACCTGATCGTAAGTGATGGCAGCAGCAACCTGTATTATTATGAACCCTCTTCCTTCAAATTACTGAAAACACAGGCCATTATGGAGGGTAAAGATCCTGCCTTCAACCTCAACGAACTGGAATACATCAACGGTTTTGTATACGCAAACCAATATACTTATCCATACATCTTCAAAATCGATCCCAACAGCGGTATGGTGGTGGCAAAAGCAGACCTGACACAGGTCTGGAACCGGGTAAAGAATATTGACCCGCATGCTGAAGTACCCAATGGCATCGCTTATGACCCGGATACAAAGAAGGCGTACATCACCGGCAAATTGTGGCCCGAATTGTATGAAGTGCAGTTCAGCGAATAAGCCTGCTTATTTACCAATAACATAGATCACTGAGCTGCATTTCTTAATATCACCTGTTGCTTTCATATTTGACCGCAGACCCGTAAAGAAGGAGGAGAAAAGCTTAATGCTGCCACTCCGGTATTTATTGCTCAGCATGGAGATGTAAAAACTATCATACCACATCGGCAGGTATTTGTAAACACGCATACCATGTTTCTCCGCCAGTTTGGCAACAGATACAGGCGAGAAATGATATAAATGCCTGGGCACATCGTAAGCGGCCCAGTATTCCCTGAAAATAGCTGCATCAGCAGATGTATAATTAGGAACCGCAATAAAAAGGCGACCGTTTTCTGACAGCAGTTCTCTGAATCGTTCCATGTACCTGTTCAGCTCATGCACATGCTCCAGCACATGCCAGAGGGTGATGGCATTAAATCCACCCGCAGGAAGACTATAAAATTCACCAACCGGTAAAAGGGATACATTATTCACACTCATTGCGGTGGTACGGGCATCCCCATCAGGCTCCAGCCCCGTTACCTGCCATTCGTGAGCTTTCATTTCTTTTACAAAAGCACCGGTACCACTGCCCACATCCAGCAACTGACCCTTTTTTATGCCGGTCATCTTCTCCACCAATCTCCGCTTTCGGCGCAGGGTTCGCTTTCTCACCCATTGATACAGCCTGTTCACCAGTCCTTTGGAAGTATTCGTATGAGATATGTAGTTTTCAGATTTGTAATAAGGCCCGATACTTTGCTCATCCGGTACATGCTGTGTAAATCTTGCTGTACAGTCAGCACACTCCATAATATCGAATACTTCACCGGAAACAGTGTGATCAGCAACTGCCATCACCTTCTTAATCGAAGTACTGCCGCATAACGGGCATTGCTTATAGTCAATAAAGGAAGACATCAGGGCGCAAAGTAAACTCAAAAAAAGATACCGGGATAAGGAAACTATTGGAGCACATTATAAGATGGTGAGGCAGAAACAGGATTGATCTTTTGCTGGTTGGCAGCAGATGAAGGCTCAACCCCATGCACAGAAAGATGCCATCCGATAAAAACGATTGCAAGCAAACCAGCCACCAATGCATAAGCCCACCAGTATGATCTTTTTTCATCCGGCTGGTTCAGCAATTCGGTCATTTCCGCAGCAGTTTTCTCATCCTCTCCCACCCTCACCATGTGCTCCGCCTTTTGCCGTATCACTTTTTCACCAGCGACCGGTCTCTCATACATTGCAGTATCAGCAGCAGTAAAACGGACATCGCCGCCGGGTGCTTTTGAGAGAGTGCCAACCTGGTTCCAGTTTACTTCAGCGCCTTCACCCAGTTGTTTTTTAAGATCAAATGCAAAGTCGTTAAAACGGAAAATGGCCTCCCTGTCTGAAACATTCAAATTTCCAGCCAGCCATTTAAAAAAACCTTTGCCGGGCAATTGACCACCGGGCTGCATGGCAATCGTAAACGAAGGTGGCAGTATCTTTTTGTTGGGAAAATCAGCTTTCGCCGGGTTCCGCTCCAATAAAAAAGTGCCGATACCCGGCACTGAGATTTCTTTATGTTGCAATAAGTATTGGTACAGTTCGCTGAACATCATCAGTTCTTTTGGTCGAACGAAAATACAACTCCGCCGACAAAGTTGAATCCATATACAGGATATTGATTCCAGCGCTGGTATTCTTTATTAAATACATTGTTGAACTGCGTCCAGAGATTGATGTTTTTGGTGATCCTGAATTCCAAGCCGGCACTCAGGTCAACCGCACCTGCCAGCCGCTCCGGGGTATTATCCTTTTTGAGATATTGTGCACCACGAAACGCATAGAGGTCAGTTTTGAGCCAGAGGTCTTTGATAATAAGCAACCGCATGGCAGCTTTCAGTTCAAGCGGCACCAATCCCCAGGCTTTGGCCTGGTCCTGGAATCCGGTAAACTGGTTGAAAGTAAGTCCGGTGATCAGGGAGAATTTCTCGTGTATATTATAACCAACTTCGGCTCCAAGATTCACCACATTGATGCGGCTTTCATTTACCACCCGGAATGATTTGCCATCGCCTGCTGCACTGGTGTCGTTGATAAACAGCGGCTGGTTATTCAGCTTGTTGAAGCCCACTTTGGCTGCATAAGTAAAGTGATTGCCTGCAGATCCTTTGAAGCCCGCAAACCTTTCTTCCACCCAGGTATTTTTGAAATTATCAGGCAACCATAGCCAGGGATTTTGTGAAACGAGGTACTGGTACGTGGTTTTCCTGATATAACCTGTCCATCCTGCCTGGAAAGTAAAGCGACGATCCTCCGTACTGATATCGGCAAGAATGTTGGGAAACATTTTGAACGACTTATTATCCCACGACGGCCTGATACCTATCTGTGCATTGATCTTTGATGTTTTGTATAAAACAGAGGGCGATATATAATAAATAGTGTTGTTGAAAGCAGCCTTATTATCCGGCGAAAGGCGGGTGAGATCAAATGTAAGTCCAAGGTTTACTGTAAACTGTTTGCCGATCGTTTTCTGCAGCGGCAGGTTGAGCACCGTGTTGCTTTCGGAGTTTTTAATATTATCACTGAAAACATCTATCCGCAGTTCCGGGGCATACGACAATCCGAATTCCGTTTTGTTGATATTATGCATGGCCAGCCTTCCGCTGATCGTCTGGTAGTTGCGCTTGATAGAATCGGTGGCAAACACGAGTGTCTTAGGTTCATAACCGTATTTGTAGGTACGAAACTGGTTCACCCCGACAGATGCATCCCATTGCATGTTATTGCCTGATTTAAAATAACCGGCCAGCTTAATATCTGTTTTGGCAAATTTCTGAAACTCCAGTTTCCCATCTGATCCCACATGTTTGGCATAAATATTCAATCCGGCCGTTTTACCATCACCAAAAGAAATACCAGCCTGTATATAAGGAGTGCGGAGGCTGCCGAAACCAGCTTTTATATAACTGCTGTTGTTGAATTTACCACTGCTGTCAATGTCAAGCGCCAGTGGTTTTAAAATACCCGGCTGGTAGGCAAACAATAAATTCTGGTTGGGAATATCATAATTCAGTCTCGGCTTGGTGGTATCGGCCACAGGCGGAGCGGCATTGAAGTTGATCTTGGCAGCTTCCCGCAATACCGGTTTGAAACTTGATACGATATTCACCCCTCCGCCTTTGGTGGTATCTTTTTGTGCCTGTACAAGAGTGAAGGCCAATAAACCCAACCCGGTAAGTATTAACCTGGAAACGCCACTGTTTTTTATCATACTGTCCATTTCGTTTATAGCTGTTTTTCTGCCTGTCTTTAATTTGTTGATCATCCGCCAATCTTACCTGTCCGGCCTTCCTCATCAGTTACATCATTCAGTTTTGCCTGTGCCTCACTTTTCAGTTCAGGGTCAACTGTATTATCCACCACACTCTGGAAAGTGGCCTTGGCATTGAAGTAATCTTTTTGTTTGAAATAAATATCACCAAGAAGGATGTAAGCTTTTGTTATCCAGTAATCATAAGAGCCCGATTTGTTGATAGTTTCAAAGGCGGCTTTTTCTGCATCGGCCAGTTTGTTCAGTTGCATCCAGCAGCTGGCGATCTCATAGCGGGCTTCCGCTGCAAGTGCGGCCTTGTTTAGCTGTACTACCGATTTAAAACTGGCGATGGCCTGGTCGTACTGGCGGTTTACCTGGTAAGATTTGGCAATGGCCATATTTGCCAGTGTCTTATCATCATTGCTGCTTCCTTTGGCCGCCGTAAGCTCTTTTGCATTTTCCAATGCTTCTGTCCATTTCTGCTGCTGGTACTGGCTCCGCAGCAGGCCCCGCATGGCTTCCAGTTTATTTTCCTGGCTGGATGTGATTTGTTTCAACTGCGCAAAATAAGTTTCAGCATCTGCATATTTCTTCAGTTCAAAGAAACTGATCCGGGCAGCAGTAAGGATAGCTCTTTCTGCATATTGATTAGGTGCGTTTTCGGCCACCATGCTGTAACCTGTAAGTGCATTGGCCCAGTCTTTCTTAGCATTATATATTTCTGCCCGGTTGAAATTGGCATCAAGTACATGTGCACCATTCGGGAACTTCTGGATATAACTGTTAAATGCGTTCAGCGCTCCATTCATATTCTGATCATCGTACAGTTTCTCGGCTGCATAATAGGTAAGAGAATCTTCGGTATCCACGCTGAGCGGACGGCCCGCCTGCCGCATGAAGTCGGCATATTCTTCAGGCTTGCCATCTTCGAGGTAAATGGTTTTTATATTATCCAGTGCATCTTCCGCCTCTGGTGAACTGGCATACTCGTTTACCAGTAATTTAAATTCCTTTAATGCTTCTGCGTTATTGTCAATGTTGTAATAAGCGGTTCCGAGTTTCAGGTGTGCCTGCGGTATCAGGCTTGTGTTGCCGCTGGATTTGACAATATTATTCAGATAAGGGATAGATTCACGAAATCGTTCATCAGCCAGGTAGGTGTTGGCAATTTCCATATTAGCATCGGTAACCAGTGAAGAAGAAGGAAACTTCCTGATCATGGTATTCATCAGGGATATCTTCTCCGAAGAACTCTTCACGCCTGCCAGCATCGCATTTTGGAAAGTGGCATAATCTTCTGCCGGCCAGGAAAGTTTTATCACATTATCATACATCCCTTTGGCCTTTGCATAATCCTTCTGCATATAATAGCAATCAGCGGTGCGGATATATACATCCTGGGTGAAGGGATCTGAGTTCAATGCAGGGTTTTTAGCCAATGGTTCAAAATACTTCAGCGCCACCGGGTAGTTTTCCTTGCGGAGGTAAGCATAGCCAAGATTATAACGGCCATTATTCCTGTTGGCCTCTCCGTTGGCCGGAGAGCCGGCATCTTCATAAGCATGATAATACCGGATAGCCTCATCCAGTTTTTTGCTGCGGTAGGCCAATTCTCCCTTCCAGAAATTCAGGAATGGTTTTACAGAACCATTATTGGGATCATTTAGTGCTTTATCAAGTAAGGCATCGGCTTCGGCCAGCTGACCATCGTTGATCATTTCGGTAGCCCGGCCGTACAATATTTTGGGATAAAGCCGTTTCGCATTATCAGAAGGCTTGTCAAGGCTCTCCAGCAATGCCTGTGCATCTTTAAAGTTGTTGGTGTTTGACAATACATCCACCAGCAATTCTTTTGCTTCCCGGTTGTAAGTTGAATTAGGATAATCAGCCACAAAAGAACTGAGTCCGTTCAGGGCTTCGTCCTGGTAACCCAGTTCATATGAAAGCTTGGCATACTGGTATTTGGAAATTTCTTTTTGCTCCAGGTTAGAACTGTTAGAAGAGCAAAACAGGAAGGCGTTCCTTGCGTTTGACTTCTGACCGGTTTTCAGGTAAGCATCGCCCAGCAGGTACATGGCATGCTGGCTGAGAGAATCGTCTTTACCGCTAAGTTGCTTGAAACCATCAATCGCCTTATTGAGTTGTTTTGCCTGGTAATAGCAATAAGAAAGTTCATACAGGTCTTCCCGGCGAACCTTCTTAGAGCGGCTCACATAATCTTCGAGGTAAGGAAGGGCCTTGGCATATTCCCTTTTCTCAAAATAAGCATGACCGAGCATTTGTTTCAGTTCCAGGTCGTAATACTGGGAACTGCTGCCGGTTTGTAATTTATTCTGGATATAGGTAATGGCTTCATCCTTCTTACCCTGTGCATAGTAAATCTGGGCGATATAAAATGGCACCACGGTTCCGTAGCTTTTCTCATTCTCCACCACTTTGAAACTTTCCAGTGCAGATCTATACTCTTTATCACGAAAAGCGAGAAACCCGTAATAATAATTGGCATCAACGTAATTGGGGTCATCCTTTATGCTCCGGATGCTGTTAAAAAGCGGTTTGGCTTCTGCAAAACGCTGCAGGGTGAAATAAGCGTAGCCCTGGTGAAATTTCATATCAGATATTTCCCGGTTGCTCAGGTTAGCGATCTCTGCCTGTTCATACCGGGTGGCAGCATCCGCCAGTCTTTGCTGCCTGAAATAATACTCAGCAAGATGGTAATTCATCATTTGTACCCTTGCGGTATTCTTTTCGAGGTCAATATACTCCTGTGCTTCTTCTTCAGCCCTGTCTTCATTTTGTTTCAACGCACAGACAGTGGTATAATAATTTATTTCCTGAACTGAAACAGGAGTATTGGCTTTGTCTGTCTCTTTTACCGAAGACTTCAGTTCCCTGAACAGCGGGTAGGCCAGGCTGTACTGCTCTTTCTGGAAATATTCTTTGGCTTCTTTGAAAGTTGCTGCGGGATCTGTGTTGTAAGCGGTTTGCTGGGCAAATGAACTGATACTAAGGGAAACTGCTATTGCTAACAAACTTTGATTCTTCATGTTGGGATGTCCTTTATCCGGTTGGCAATCCGCCTGTTGACGGCATGCTGGGTAAACGTTGCGAATATTCAAATTATTTCAGGCAAACCCAAACATCATTCCAAACAGGTGTGGATAAGTAAGTCTTCTTAAATTGTTTAACATTTTGTTGGTTGTTTCTGAGCCGGTATGCCTGTAAAATGCAGTTGAACTGAAATGAAATTATAGTTAGTTTCGGCCATGTTTATAACTGAAACGCAAGTACGGGTACGATATGCCGAAACCGACCAGATGGGTGTGGTATATCACAGTAATTATTTTCCCTATTTCGAATCGGCCCGGGCCGAATCTATCAGGCAACTGGGGTTTACCTATGCAGATATGGAGCGGATGGGTGTTATCATGCCGGTGATCGAAGTACAATGCCGCTATCTTCGTCCGGCGCTGTACGACGACCTGCTGACGGTAAAAACCACATTGAAAGAGTTGCCGGTACATCATAAGATCGAATTTCATCACGACGTTATTAATGAAAAACAGGAATTGCTCGCCACCGGCCGTATCATCCTTTATTTTATGGAAGCAAAAACTATGAAACGGACCACCATGCCGCCCGAATTACTGGAAAAGCTTCAGCCATATTTTACTTAATTTTAATTGATGGACAATCATACTGCGCCAGGCCATGAAGACAAGCCGCTTTCCCAAAGTGAGAGTGAGCAGGATACCGGTGAAGCAATAGCGGTAACTGTACCTGTACCGCCGAAATACTACAAGCAGACTGAACCCGCCAGTATCTGGTTTCGCTCATTCCTGAGCCTCGCTGCTTACCTGGTACTTGGTTACTATATTTTTCCTGATTACAGGGTGCTGCTGCTTATTACGGTAATAGTAATGATACATGAACTGGGGCACTTTATTGCAATGAAAGCTTTCCGGTACAAAGACCTTGGTATTTTTTTCATACCCCTGCTTGGCGCCTATGTTTCCGGTACAAAGAGGGAAGTTTCACAGCGGCAATCCGCAGTTATCCTGCTGGCGGGGCCTTTACCGGGCATCATCATTGGTTGTGTTTTTTACCAATGGTTTCTTTCCGATCCGTTTACTTTTGTTTGGGGCCTGCCGACCCTGCTCATCGCAAAAGCATTTATTTTCCTGAACCTTATCAACCTCTTCCCGGTTTATCCGCTGGATGGTGGTCAGTTACTCAACAGGGTTTTCCTGGATGAAGAAAGCTGGCTGAGCCGCATTTTTATTTTTCTTTCAATTGGCGCCCTTATCTGGGTGGCATTGTTTGCCTTTTCCAGGCCTTCCTATCCGCTGCTGCTGTTCCCGGCCATGATGATCATGCGGCTATTTGGCGACAAGCGGATGAACAACCTGGAAAAAAGAATTGAGGCCGAAGGCATCAATACAGATTGTGAATATGATGACCTGCCGGATGAAGACTACTGGAAGATCAGGAATATTATCATTGAAGAACATCCGGCATTCAGGGATGTGCCCCCCTCTCCTCCTTACGAGTACCACGAAAAAGAAGAGCGGATCATGACAACCGTTCAGGGATTGCTGCACAGGCACCTGCTGCAAGATGTATCTGTAGCAGGGAAAATTCTCATATTGATTATCTGGGCAGCAGGCATCGCCTCGCCCTGGCTGGTGAATATGGACCTTGATTTTCTGACCAGGCTTGGACGCTAAACGCGGTGATAGTCAGCCCGCCAGTTTTTCACCGCCAGTTTGATATCCTTTGGCGACATTTTCTCGTCAACTGCTTTTTTAGCAAGCGCCGGAAATTCTTCATCGCTTGCAAAACGCAATGCTATGATCTGGCCGAGGCGTAGTTGTTTATCCAATGGTTTGCCGGTAAGAACAAAGTGGCGGAAATTTTCCTCTGCACGGATGGCCCTGTCTTGTGCCTTCAGCGCAAAAGAACGGGCATACCAGAATATGAGCAGGAATACAAGGAATACCACCACCAGTAATGCGGCTGAGTAATGATTTCCTGCACCATGATTATTCAGCAGGTTAATGATACTGCCGATAAGGCCGGTAAGTATCAGTAAAAAAGCAACACCATGGTATAGCGGAACGAAGCGAACGTGGTTCTTAACATTTTGGTCGGCCATGTTGATTTGGTTTTATACCTGAAAATAAGCTTTTCGGCAGAATCAGATTATTTTAATTCATCAAGCAATTTATACATCTTGCCAACCAAACCTGATGTTGCCCCGCTGTAGTTATTTACCAATAATGAAAAGATATATTCCCTGCCGTCCTTTGCCTTATGATAACCGCAAAAGCCTTTTACATCCCCGATGGTACCGCTTTTCATCGTTATGCCGTTGTACAAGGGCAGCGAATTAAGAAAATACGGGAACCAGGGCCTTGTCTTTGCGAATTTCAATATCTCCACCTGTGCATGCGTGGTTACCCGGTTCATTGGCGAAAGGCCGGAGCCATCATACATATTTAATTCGTCCTCATCCAATCCCTTTGTTTTCCAGAATCTTTTTATGAGAGCCACACCACTGTCCGTGGAAGCAAATCCCTGCTTTTCCAGGGCAACAGCTTTCACCAACGCTTCTCCATACAGGTTGATACTTTTTTTGTTGAACCAATAGATTATTGAGTCAAGTGCCGGAGAGTAATGGGTGTAAATGATGGTTGAGTTCTTTTCTGTAATCGCCGGAAACTCCTGGCCGGTGTTGAACATATTTTCCAAACTGAATTTTGCGAACACTCCTTTTTGCCGCAGGCCATCTGTGAGTGTACTCTGAAATTCTGTCACCGGATTCACAAATGCACCGCTGATACCAAACCGGTTTTCCTCCACCGGGATAGTACCTGTTATGTACGCCGGTGATGAACCGATTGGCAGATAGATATAGGCATTATCACCGCTGCCCTTCTTTCCTGATTGCAGGGCAGGTATCATTTCAGCACTGTTGTATAAGCCGGGCTCTGTACCGGTAATATTTACCTCATCTCCCACTTTCTTGCCCGACTTCAAGTACACGGTGTACTGGTTTTCCCGCCAGTTGAGCGGAAAAGGTGCAGCGCCGTAGTAATTGCCAAGGTCTTGCCATATCCAGCGGTCTGGAATGTTATTTACTTCAAATCGGCTGTCGTCTACATACGCCAGGTAACTCACGGTATCGACTTCCAGTTTCTTAACAGCATTAATGAACTTGTCTGTAATGGCTGATGTACCAGTATTTGCATACCGCCAGCTGCCAAATGTGGGATCACCGGATGGCAGGATGAAAATGCGGCCATTCAGCCTCCTGCGGCTGATGGTTCCCTGGTAGCCGAGTTTGGTCTGAAACCGGAAGTCTTTTCCGAGCAATTCAAAGGCGGTTACACTCGTAATGATCTTTTGTGTGGAAGCAGGTGCCAGTCCGATCTGTGCATTTTTATCAAACACCACTTCGCCGGTCTTTGCATCAATTACGTAAAGGGAACTGATAGCATGGCGAAGCTGTACGTCGTTTTCAAATGTTTTCCATGCAGCCTGCAGGCGCTGTGTCACCGGTTGGGCTTGTGCTAAAAAACTATTGAACAAAAGGAAGATTACGGCTGCCAGCTTCATAGAATTACTTTAAGTCAAATCTAAAAAGAATTAAATTTGAATAATGGAAAATGAAGTTAAAGAACCGGCGCCGAAATACAACTATGTTTCGCAGGAGGAATACCTGCAGATGGAACGGGCTTCTGATGAAAAGCATGAGTATTACGATGGGGAAGTGTATGCAATGGCAGGAGCATCGTTGCAGCATAATATTGTTGTAAAAAATATAAACACCCGGGCTCTGCCATTTTTGAAAGGCAAGTCATGCGATATGTTTGGCAGTGACCTGAGAATTCATATTCCTGAAAATTCTTTATTCACCTATCCCGATCTTTCTATCGTCTGCGGCACCCCTGAAAAATCAGACAGCGACAATGATTCCATTGTCAACCCGTCAGTAATTATTGAAGTACTTTCCAAATCAACCAAAGATTATGACCGTGGCAGCAAATTTATGTTGTACCGCAGCATCAGCAGCCTGAAAGAATATATACTGGTGGATTCCACCACCATCTCCGTTGAACATTTTGAAAAAGAACCCGACGGCAGCTGGCGGCTTACCGAATTCAGGCAACTGACCGACAGCTTTATGATATCAACCATTCAACTTCGTCTGCGGCTGAGCGACCTGTATGAAGATGTTTCCATTGACTAAATGAATTTCCCTTGACAACCATTAATGCTTCTATTATCACCATCGGCGATGAATTACTGATAGGCCAGACGATTGATACCAACAGCGCCTTTATCGCACAGGAACTGAATAAAACCGGCATCTGGGTACACCGCCGTGTGGCTGTAGGTGATGTTTATGCCGACATCCGGCTGGCGCTGGATGAAGAAGGCTCCCGCTCCGATATCATCATCATCACCGGCGGACTGGGCCCTACCGCCGACGATATCACCAAACCATTGCTTTGTGAATATTTCGGTGGTAAGCTGGTGGTGAATGAAAAAGTATTGGCCCACGTAAAGCATCTCTTTGAAAAAGTATTCCGCAGACCCGGCCCGATACTGGAACGAAACCTGAAGCAGGCCGAAGTACCCGATGTATGCACTGTACTGCACAACGCCCGTGGTACCGCACCGGGTATGCTTTTTAAAAAAGACGGGAAAATATTCATCTCATTGCCCGGCGTGCCGCATGAAATGAAAGGACTGATGACCAATGAAGTGATACCACGGCTGCAAGAGGCCTTTACCATGCCGGCAGTAGTACATCAAACCGCCTTCACGGCCGGCCAGGGTGAATCACAGATCGCTGAACTGCTGAAAGACTTTGAACCAGCCCTCCCACCGCATATCAAACTGGCCTACCTGCCCAACTATGGCATGGTAAAACTGAGGCTCACTTCCCGCGGTGAGAATAAAGAAGAAACAGAGAAAGAGCTGGCACCGTATTTTGACCGATTGCAGGAACTGGTAAAGGATTTTCTTGTTACCAATAAAGATGAAACCCTGGAGCAGGTGGTGGGTCATTTACTGAAAATGAAAGGTAAAACACTGGCCACTGCTGAAAGCTGTACCGGCGGCTATATCGCCCATCTCATCACCAGTATTCCTGGCTCTTCTGCTTACTTCAATGGAACCGTGGTAAGCTATGCCAACACTATAAAAGAAAATGTGCTGGGTGTAAAACATGACACCCTCGAAACGGCCGGTGCCGTTAGCGAGGAGACCGTATTGCAAATGGCAAAAGGTGCACTGGAATTAATGAACACAGATTATGCCCTTGCCACTTCCGGTATCATGGGGCCCGATGGTGGCACACCTGAAAAACCGGTTGGCACCGTATGGATCGCTGCAGTCACCAAGGAAAGAACCGAAACCCTTCAACTGCACCTGCGCTTTGACAGGCAACGGAATATTATGCTGACGGCCAATGCTGCCCTCAACTTCCTGCGCCGGTTCATACTGGCTAACAGTTGATAGCCTGATTAACCCCAAATCATTACCTTTGGCCGGTCAATAAATGCTTGTCTTTCCTGCTAATCCGTGTTGCTGCAGTTGAAGTGTGCGATCCCGCAGTGGCGGGACAGGCTGCAAAGAATGACAAGTAATATTCTGTCGCCGGCCAACAAACTAAATTCCGGCAGGTAAACTGATAAACAAATAAAAATATGGCTGTTGTTGATTTAGTAATGCCAAAACTGGGTGAAAGCATCATGGAAGCTACTGTGCTGAAATGGCATAAGCAAGCTGGAGATGCGGTAAAAATGGACGAAACCATCCTGGAAATAGCCACGGATAAAGTGGATAGCGAAGTGCCCAGTACAGCGGCTGGTGTGATAGAAGAAATTCTTTTCAAAGTGAATGACGTTGTGCCGATCGGTACCGTCATTGCAAGGATACGTACCGGCGCAGCCGATGCTACGCCTCCCGCACAACCTGTAATCGCTGCCCCGGTGGTGGAAAAGATACAGGAAGCGGTGGTGGTGGAGCCAATGGCACAACAGCCTGCTGTTGCCAAACCTGCATCTTCCAACGGGCGGTTCTATTCTCCGCTGGTACTGAATATTGCTGCCAGTGAAGGCGTAAGCATGACAGAACTGGAAAACATTCCCGGTACCGGCAACGAAGGGCGGGTGACCAAGAAAGATATACTGCAATATGTGAGCACAAGAAAAAGTGGTGGAACCGTAACACAACCCGCCGCGGTGAGCAAAGAGATGATGATACCCATCAGCAAAGTGGAGCCGCAGGAACAACGCAATACCAAACCCGCCGGCGAACTGACCACCTACACCGGCAATGTGGAAATAATAGAGATGGACCGGATGCGCAAACTGATTGCCGACCACATGGTGCGAAGCAAACATACCAGTCCGCATGTGACCAGCTTCACCGAAGCCGATGTAACCAACCTGGTGCAGTGGCGTGACAAGGTGAAGAAAGATTTTGAAAAAAGAGAAGGCAGTAAGATCACCTTCACTCCGCTGTTCATTGAAACGATCGTACGCTGTATAAAGAAATTCCCGCTGATCAATTGTTCGTTAGACGGCACCAACATTATTGTAAAAAAAGACATCAACATCGGAATGGCCACGGCACTGCCGAGCGGCAACCTGATCGTACCAGTGATAAAAAATGCTGACCAGCTCAATCTTGTCGGTCTTACCAAACAGGTAAACAGCCTGGCCGATGCTGCCCGGAATGGCAAACTGAAAGCCGACGATACCACCGGCGGCACTTTTACCCTGACCAACGTGGGCACCTTTGGCAGCCTGATGGGCACGCCGATCATCAATCAACCGCAGGTAGCCATTCTGGCCGTAGGCGCTATCAAGAAAAGACCAGTGGTGATAGAAACACCGGCAGGCGATAGCATCGCTATCCGCCACATGATGTACCTGAGCATGAGCTATGATCACCGGATCGTGGATGGCAGCCTTGGCGCCACCTTCCTGACAGCAGTAGCGAAGGAACTGGAAAACTTTAATGCCAACCGGGAATATTAATCCGGGAAAATGAGTCAACAGCGGAAAGATCAATTGGAGGGTTTCCCGTATTTATCCCGCCTGAACTTATAACTGCTTCCTTTTCTTTTAAGGATAAACAGATTATCGTATTCGGAATCTTTCAGGTCGCCGGGTACCACGGTAGTACCGGCCAGTTTGTTGGCCAGGTCATCCACCGTATTGGAATGACCCACGATTAGCACATCACCCTTCCTTATTTTTTTTACCTGTTGAATAAATGCGTCGGTAGAATCAGGCTTTGGACTGTATAACTGAATATTCATGCCCAAGTAAAGTTCCTTCAGCGGTCTTGCAGTTGAGATTGTCCGGAGGGTATTGGTGGAATAGATATGTTTTATATTCTTTGAACCCAATAATTGTTTTAATGCCAATGCCCGCTCCTGCCCTTCCAGGCTGAGTGGCGGATCCTTGATGGTCTGCATGGTTTCCGGGTCAATACCGGTGGCCTTCTCTGCATGGCGTACCACATAGATCGTATTGCCACAGGAAGCTGCGAAAAAAAGCAGGGAGAGAAGATAAAGTATCCGCATGGTTCAGTTATTTAACAACTGCAAATTAAACGAGCTTTTTGTTCTTTTTGTCTTTTTTGTAAATTAGGTAGTAAAAATTCGCACCATGAAGTCTTTATCCGAAACCTGGTTTGCTGAAGGCCGTATAGATTTTGAGCTGAAAAAATACACTTTGCTGGCCTACCTGCAGGAGGTAAATAAGTATTTCAACGAAAACAAACTGTATCCCCAGCTGGCTGATATTGTTTTTCATTATAATAATATCGTGGCTTTCAGGGAAAACAAGAAGTACCTGCAGGAACATTTTCCCAAAAAACTTACCGGCATCCAGATGGAAAAACTGCAGTTGCTTTATGAGAAAATGATAGAAGATGATGAACTGATGACTGAACTGGAGGAGATCATCCATTATTCAGCCGGGAAGATCAGGAACACGATTCACAGCGGCACAGCCATTTATGAATTTGTGGAAGAAAATATCAGCATCACACCGATCGGGCTGCTGCCGCTCGACACACAGGAGGGCTATTTCTTTTTAAGCAGCGGTAATGAAAAAAGCACCCGTGTGTACCAATACCGGCTTTCTATTTTTGAAAAACATGATGAAAAATACCGCAGTATCCGCACCGCTTATTTAGACCTTCGTCACCGTGGCATCAGTTCCACCTATGAACATATCAAAGCGGAACTTATCAGGCACCGTAAAGAATTGCCGAACCCGGCAGTGTATTCAATTGAGACAACGCTCACCTATCCTGTTGATGAAACCTTGCTGCCGATAGCCAAGCGAAGCCTCGTCAAGTTTATTTCAACAGCATCATAAAGAGAATACAGAGGCAGTTTATTTTTCAAGTTCCAGGCCCCAGTCTTTTCCTTTTTGCACGGCAGGCACTCCTTCGGTGATCCATTTTGCAGGCTTCTCGCCTTTTAGTATCCAGTCGAAGAATTGCTGCATCCTGATCTGGTAGTCACGCATATCCTGCCGCTGTGTGAGGCCATGACCCTGCCCGTTGTAATTGAACATCCATACCTTCTTTCCAAGTCTTCGAAGGGCCGTAAAAAGTTCGATGCCCTGGTACCAGGGTACGGCCCCATCCGCATCATTGGCCATGATAACCATTGGCGCCGTTACATTTTGCAAATGAAAAAGCGGTGAGTTTTCCATGTACAAAGGAAGTTTTTCCCAGAGTGTGCCGCCGATACGGCTTTGGGTTTTCTCATATTGAAACTGCCTGTTTACCCCGCTCTCCCACCGTATGCCTCCGTACGCACTTGTCATATTTGCCACCGGCGCACCAGCCCATACAGCTTTGAAAAGTTTGGTCATGGTGGCTACTTGTGCCGCCTGGTAACCACCCCAGCTATGCCCCTGCAAGGCCATGTTGGTGCTGTCTGCAAAACCCAGTTTCACCAATGCCCTTGTGCCGCTTACGATATAATCATAGGCGCTTTTTCCCGGGTACCCGGTTTTATATTCAATATCAGGAACGAAAATGATATAGCCCCGGCTTACGAAAAAGGGAATGTTGATTGCACTGCGAATCGGTGCCGGTTCCCGGTAATCGTTTATTTCGTCGCTCTCCTTCTCATAGAAATAAACCACCACGGGATATTTTTTGGCAGGGTTAAAATCTTCGGGCTTGTAAATAACGCCGGTAGCCTGCTTACCGTTGTAGGCTTTCCAACTGAATAGCTCGGCCCGGCCCCAGTTATATTCTTTCTGCTGTGGATTGATAGATGTCAGCTTCACCCCGTCGCTTCCTTCCTCAGTCAGTTGCCAATGATAGAGATTGCCGGGTTCTGTAAAATTTTCCATGGTGAAAATATAGCTATTGGCTTTGGAGGCTTTGCTTACGGAACCAATCAGCACATCAGAATCGTAATGGATTGGCAGTAATTGTTTATCAAGCAGGGTATCTGTTGTGTATTTGCCCTGCCACAGACCTGCTTTCTTGTTTGCTTCAGAAAAAGAAGACAGCACTACCCTTTGACCTTTTATAATAAATCTTTCTTCCGGGTCCATGGCGAGATAGCGGTAACGTACTTTCCTTTCTCTTCCGCCAGCTATGTATTGGGGGTTTCTTTTCGCCTGCGGATCTATCTTCCAAATGCCATACCTGTCATATATAAAAACGGCTTCATCGTTCTCCAGCCATTTCATTACACCATAATTCTGTGGTTCAGCCGGCGTATCCCAGTCTTCCACAAAAAGCGGCGCTTTTACCCTGGCTGATATATTCCGTGCCGAATCGCCATCCCAGGTGAAATAATGCTTTGCCAGCCTGTCGTACCACATGATGTATTTTCCGGTGGAAGAAGTGTAAACCTGGCCCAACAGGTCTTTCTTCACCAGTTTCTTTTCACCGGTGTTCACATTGATGGCATATACATCTTTTAAGGTGGTGCCGAGCCACTGACTTTGCACTCTTTTACCATAATCAGTCACACCAGCAAAAACATCACCGTCACCTTCATTTGTTTGCAATACCTGTGGTAATTCTTTACTGCCCAGGTAGTTTATCCCTTTGGAATCGATGTTGTAAACAGCGAGGTAATTCTCCTGCTGGGCAGCCCGCAGTCTTGCCGGCAATGTTTGCACGGTTTGCAGGTAATCATCATTATAATGCCAGATATCGAGTTTGGGTTTATCTATTTCAATGATCGTGGTGTCTTTGGGCGGCTGAATAGGTGCCACTCCGAAAAAGAGGCGATTGCCGCTTTTACTGAAATTGAGATTGCCAAACTCACTTACCGTCATCCCGAGGTGCATCCCTTCCGTGTTTTTATCAGCAAGCAATACGGCGCTGTCCATGCCGGATGTATAGTACCAGATGCGGTAAAACTTCTGCAGGTCTTTTGCCCGGGCATTCCGTTCGGCCAGGAAGGCGATCTTGCTGCCGTCATCCGTCATAGCAAAATTTTTGAAATCATTGCCCTCCCTGCTCAGCATGGTCGTTTTACCATCCTGCATATCATAAACTAAAACGGAATGTGAACTGGAAGAGTCGAGCGGGTCCCTGGCTTTTTCCACCAGCAGTTTGCCACCGGTTTTACTGAAATAGTATTCAAGCGTCTTGATAAAATAGACTTCGTCGCCGGTATGCAGATTGCGTAACACCATGTCGTTTCCTCTTTCTGCGGCAGGGCCTGAAATTTCATAACCATCGGCATCTTCAAAACCGGTTTCTTCTGCGTTATCATCCTTTCGCCGGTTCTTCTTTTCCGGCATGGAAGAGATAACGGCCTTCAGTGAATCAATCACCCTGTTCAGGCTATCGGTTACTTTGCGGCCAGTACCGTTATCTGTTGTCTTTGGCTTACCGGGCTGATCCATTGGTTTGTCGAGCTGGTAGGCCACCCAACCTGCATACTTCGAAGGGATTTTATATCCTTTTACTTTTTCGGTTTTCCATACTTCCTCTTTTCCCAGTTCAATAATACCGAGTGAGTCTTTTGGAAAATCTTCCGGCTTTTTCTTTTTTATCCGGGCTTCTCTTGTGTCCTTGTAAAATGGTTTTATTTTAAAAATGAGATAGCGGCTGTCGTCTGTGATGACCGCATTGTAACCCCTTGGAATGGATTTCTTATAGGCATTGCCCGCAGCCTGTATCACCAGTTCATTATCGCCCTCCTGCGGGTCAATGGTATATACGATCCAGCGACCGTCATTGCTTATGAGTTTTTCACCTATATGCTGCCATCCGTCGTACACTGAATGGTCAAGTGGCTTCTTTTGTGCCAGTAGCATTGAACAAAGAAAAAGCGATACAAAAAGAAAAGAAATCCGCTTCATGCAGGAAGTTTTAGTTGGCCTAAGTTAAGGCATTGCATTTTATCTGTATCAGGGCTTTACACCGGTGATAAGTCCATATTGCCACAGCCCTTTTTTCATTCCTTTATACTGGTATTTACAGGCCGCTATATTGATTTTTTGCATTTCAGTAGCAGGCTTTGAAAAATTCACCTTTTTCCAAAGCAGGTATATACTTGCCAGGTAATAAAAACGGTATAAACGCCGCGACGAATGTGAAGCCTCTTTTGAAATATTCCGGTAGCTGACCTTATTAAAGCCTGCCATTTCCATAAACTGCTGAAAACGCCCCGGTGTTTCCAGGTAATTTACCTGCCAGCCATCCAGCCACTTCCGGATTACCGGATGTTTATTATTCTCAAATGCTGATACAAACCCATCGGCCACCACTAACCTTCCGCCCGGCTTTAGCAACCGGTATGCCTCGTTGATAAATTTATCCTTGTCATCTGCATAGCAAATACTTTCACAGCCCCAAACCACATCAAAGCTTTCTGCAGGAAAACTGGTGGCAGCATAATCCATTACCTGGAATGTTGTCAGCTTCTCCGTTCCTTTTTTGATCGCATTGGCCCGGGCCTGGCCAGCCTGTCGCTCACTGAGGGTAATACCCGTTACTTCACATCCCAGGGAGGTGGCGAGAAAGATGCTGCTGCCTCCCACACCACAACCGGCATCCAGTACTTTATCATTGCGGGTAATGGCAGCCGCCTCCATCATCACCTCGTTCATCCGTTGCAATGACTGGGGGAAGGTTTTTACCTTATCATCCCAATAGCCGTAGTGAATGGCAAGACTGTTTTTCAGGTCCCACGAATCCTTGTATGCGTTTTCTGTATCCCTGTAATAGTCTGTTATCCTCTTGTGGTAATCATCAGCCTGCATTTGCTGTCAGTTTTCGTTCAATTTTTACCAGTATAAAAATATGTATGATCAATGCCACCGCAATGATACCAAAACCGACATAGAACCACTTGCTGAGGAACTGGTTTTCTTTTTTTATCAGAAAGGCCAGAATGATACCATACACCGGCTCCAGGTTGAAAGTAAGGTTTACGGTAAAGGCCGAGAGCCGCTTTAAAGCGTGGCCGGAGAGCTGAAATGCGATCACTGAACAAAACCACGATAATACCAGCAGCCACCCAAGATCTTCCCAGCCCGGAAAGAAATTTTCGGCAGGAAAACGCTGCAGGTACAAAGGCAACAGCAGGGAAAGCACCAACAGCCCGCCTGTTTGCTGCCAGGTAAGCAATGTTTCCACATTCATCCGCTTCAAAAACTCCCGGTTGTAAATGGGGAATAAGGAAGCCAGCATGGCAGAGATAAGTCCGATAATGATACCTGTTTTGTACGCAGTATCAAAATGGAAGATGATCCAGATACCGGCCAAAGTGATCAATCCCAGCAGCAGTTCGATCCAGTTTACTTTCTTTTTCAATATCAATGGTTCAAAAAGGGCTGTAAAGAAACCAATCGAAGAAAAGCATACCAGCGCCACCGATACATTGGCATATTTTATTGACCCGTAAAAAGTAACCCAGTGCATGGCGGCAATAAAACCCACACCTGTTATTTTCAGGATATCTTTTACCGGAAGCCGTTGGAGTTTTTTAAATAAAGAAAAAAGTATCCACATGGTGACCGCTGTAAACAGCAGCCGGTACCAAACGATCATTCCTTCATTCATGGAAATGAGCCGCCCCAGTATGCCGGTAAACCCGGCAAGAAAAACGGCTGCGTGCAACTGAAGGAATGCTTTTTTCATTTTGCTGCAAACTATGGATTTATTTTTTTCCGCTTCGCAAATCCTGCTCTATATTACAGCATGGTGATGATACAACTGACAGGGCTTTCTGGAGTGGGCAAATCTTCTGTTGCCTGGCATACTGCGAAGCTGTTGGAGGCCGATGGCATTTCTGCCGTAATTGTGGATGGGGATGTATACCGCCAAACACTTTGCAAAGACCTTGGTTTTTCCAAAGCTGACCGGCATGAAAATATCCGAAGGCTTGGTAAAGCCGCCCGGCAGTTTGTACTTGAAGGCAATGTAACGATCATTGCCGCCATCAACCCATACGAAGAGATCAGGAATGAACTGAAAGAACTTTATAACGCCAGCACAGTATGGGTGACCTGCCCGCTGGATGTATTGGTGCAAAGAGATACGAAAGGACTGTATAAGCGGGCCATGCTTCCGGAAGGGCACCCCGACAAAATCAGTAACCTGACAGGTTTTGGAGATACCTATGAAGAACCCAACTCTCCCGATCTTATACTTCAAACGGATACAGAAACCCCAGGCGAAACTGCACAGCGACTGTATGATTATATAAAGCAGCTACTGGCGGATTGACATGCGTATTTCTTCTATTTGCTCATACAATTTATTGCAGGCAGAAAGGTCGGGTAATTCAACTGTTGGTTTGCTATCACCGCCAAAAGATTGCTCAGGGTATTTGGCATGGTAGCGGGTACGCTCTGTCTTTTTTTCCAATAATTCATTTGCCAATTCCATATTACCTGCTGCGGCTATCCTTTTTACAGCCGGTATCATACCGTCCTTGTAATTGATCAGAATTGCCTGTTCGTCTTCCTGCGCCACCTGCAGGAACTTTGTATAGAGTTTTTCCAGCACCATTGAAAAATAATGGCCAAAATCGTGGTACCGGATTTGTTCAGCAGCAATACCAAACATGGCCAGTTCCAGCATTCCCGGAACTGCCTGTATGCCTTGCCTTTTTTGCTGCGACCGCACCACTTCGTCCGGCGACCGGTACAATAAAATGAACGGCACACCGGGATAAAGCTTTCTCCATCTTTCCCAAAATAAAATATGCCAGCAATCGGTCTTAATAAACAAGTGTTGCTCCTGCCCGTTCTTTGGCTGTCCGTAAAATTTCACCGCCGCCTGCAGGTATTCGTCTGCTGTGGATGTTGATACAACCTCTTGCTGGTACTGCAATCGCAACAGTTCGTCAAAGAAAGGCACTTCCGGCAGCACGATATTTTGTTCATTCAATGAAAGTAACTGGGTAAGCATGGTGGAACCGCATCGGGATACATGAAAAATTATAGCTGCCGGTGCGATAGCAGATATGTCAGCCGCCCAACCTGGCAATTCGGATACCTGGCTGACACATTTGTGCCGGTGCTGGTTTTGCGGCAGGGCCCTGCATCGCAAGATCGTTTCATCAAAGAATGGTTCCCGGAAGCGGGTGCCGTTTACATCCAGCCAGTGGCAAAACAATTCATCCCCTTCCTTATAAAGTTTATAAGGTATGCTTCCGCTGATGAATGATGAATGAACACTCATTCAGCGAAAATAAGGCGGATGAAATAAACGGGGATAATCAGAGCACCACATCATTCTTGGCTACCGGCTGCACATTATCTGCCACAGGAGCTTCAGCATTTTTAACCCTTCTGCGGTAATGGGTAAACCAGCTATGCCAGCGGAGTTTTAATACACCAAGGATACCTTCTTTTACAATGCCTTTATTCATTTTGGAGGTTCCGTAGGTTCTGTCCTGGAAGATGATGGGCACTTCCTTTATTTTGTAGCCGAGTTTCCAGGCTGCAAATTTCATTTCGATCTGGAAAGCGTAGCCTACAAAACGTATCTGGTCGAGGTTGATGGCTTCCAGCACTTCTTTTTTATAGCATACAAATCCGGCCGTGGGATCTTTTACCGGCATCCAGGTGATCATCCTTGTGTAAAGCGATGCACCTTTGGAGAGTGCTATCCTGTTCCGGGGCCAGTTTACCACGCCTCCGCCTTTGATATAGCGGGAACCGATGGCCACATCGGCGCCTTCGTTTTTGCAGGCATTGTAGAGCCGGGGCAGGTCTTTAGGGTTATGGGAAAAATCGGCATCCATTTCAAATACGAAAGCATATCCTTTTGCAATGGCCCACTTGAAGCCGTGAATATAAGCAGTGCCAAGTCCAAGTTTGCCGGTACGTTCTTCGAGAAAAAGTTGGCCCTGGAATTTATGCTGCAATTCTTTTACGATAGCGGCTGTGCCATCAGGCGATCCGTCATCTATGACCAGTACATGAAATCCTTCACCGAGCTCAAAGATGGCATGAAGAATATTTACAATATTCTCTTTCTCGTTGTAGGTTGGTATAATAACTAATTTCTCCAAGCTGGTATTTGTATGCCGTAAAAAACGAATTTACAAAAAAGCCTGATGGTTCGCTGTTAAAAAAAAGCCTGGTTGCCTGCTCAGCTTTTCTTCAGGATTGTCCGGGTGTAAATCTCTGTAAGTTTTTGCTTGGTGTGCTGGGGGAAATCACCTTTCATCATCCAATCATAATATTGTGGTTCGGCTTTGAGCACATCGGCTACAGGCCGTCCTTTATACTTTCCGAAGTTGAAAACCTCGGTACCATTCTCCATTACGAAACGGCGGGCAAAATCAACGATCTGGTCTTCTCCGGTCACTTTAAGAATGGAATCTATGTTATTGCCAAGTTCTGGATATTTTGCGAGCTGGGCTTCAAGCACCTCCAGTGTAGCGGAAGCATCAGCCTCGGCACCATGTGCTCCTTCCAGGTTTTTATTGCAGTAAAAGCGATAGGCGGCGCTCAGTGTGCGTGGCTCCATTTTATGATAAATGCTCTGCACATCCACGAGTTTGCGGTTGCGCATGTCCACTTCCACGCCGGCACGGAGAAATTCCTCCATTAGCAGGGGAATATCGAAACGGTTGGAATTGTAGCCGCCAAGGTCACATCCGTCAAGCACCTGTTTCAGTTCTTGTGCCGCTTGTTTGAATGTAGGAGCATCTTTCACCATTTCGTTGGTGATACCATGCAGGTCGCTGGCGCCTTTGGGAATCGGCATCTCGGGATTAAGCAGTTTCCGCTTAACGATCCGGGTTCCGTCGGTCAGCACTTTTACAATAGCAATTTCCACAATACGATCCGTACCGGGATTTACACCGGTGGTTTCGAGGTCAATAATGGCAAGAGGCTTTTTTAGCTGGAGCATCGGGTCAGTAATTTCACTTATTTCCTGCAATGAGGCGGTAAAGTTAACAGTTTAAAGTAGTTAGCAAAATCAAATTTGGCAGGCTTAAGTGGTATGGAAAATATCGATGACCGCAAAAACCTGCATTGGGAAACACCAGGTAGTCTTATATTTGCATTAACATAATAATCAGTGTCTTTCTTCGTTTAACTGACAAATATCCTCAAAATGAAAAATAGATTTATCGCCGCTCTTCTTCTTGCTGTAGTAGCCCTGGCCATAACTTCCTGCTACTCATCCCGCAAACAGGGTTGTCCCATGAACGCCCAGTCAAACTCAAAATTCAGAGGCTAAGTCATTTTTCTTCTTTCAACACTTTTGGTTTTCGGCGGAATAAACGCCGTCTTCTTTTTTCCATGCTTTCCACGGCAAGCCACAGGCTGTGCAACTCCACCTCCTGCTGTTTTCCTTTCAGTTGAAACCCTCCCAGCGATTCTGCCGCAAGGTATTTGGGCAGTTCTACCTGTTTCCTGATATAGTCTGAAATAATGAAAGAAGCATTCAGCTCGTGGCATTTGCTGAGTATCCTGGCTGTGGTATTAAGCACATCCCCGTGATATGCGATCTCCGACTTATATTTTCCCACTTCTGATACCACCACGTTGCCGCCATGCAGCGCTGCCTTGAACTCCGGTACCCGGCCATATCGTTGCTGGTATTGCTTTTCGTACCGCCTGATTTGTTTCTGTATGGCAAAAAAACAACGGGCACATACAGCATAACGCATCCCTTTGCGCAATGGCCAGGTTACCACCACTTCATCACCCACATACTGGTAAACCCGTCCAAAATACCGGGCGATCGGTTCACTGATATCATAGAAGTAATCCTGTAAGAAATGACTGAATTCCATTTCACCCATTTCTTCTGCAATATCTGTGGAGTTATTCAGGTCGATAAAAAGAAAGAGACGTTCTTCCTGTTTCACCTGGTGATACTTACCCAGCACCAGGTTATAAATGGCATCGCGGCCAAGTTTGCGATGCAGTTCATCAAAAAAGTTTGACAACAAGGAAATAACCAACGCTATTCCAAGGAATTCAAAAACCTTTCGTGTGGCAAAAAAATCATACAGGCTGTGGGGAAAGATCGTTTCATAGGTATTAATCTTCAGCCAGTTTACCAGCACCATGATAAAAAAGAAGAGTACCATGAACCATACCACCACCCTGAATGTGCGGTAAACCAGGTACCACCAGAACCGGGTACGGCGGTGCCGGCGGCGAAACTCCTGTGATTGAGTTTCAAAGAATGCGATGGCAAAACCGATCGGCACACTTACGATCAGGGAAGTGGAGAGTGCGATCCAGTTAAATCCGTGCCTGGTATATGCATAGAATGCGAATAACAGTACCGACAGGTAGACTATATAAACATTGTTCTGTGAAATCACTTTCCACGGCTGCAGCAGGTCGAATGATGAAACTGCACGGGCACCGGCCTTTCCCGTCAATGTGCCGGGGTCCTCAGGGTTATGGTCATGCTCAATGCTCATGAGTGTTAGTTTGATATGATCCCGATAACCGAATGTATGATTTATCCGAAAAATCCTTTGCGTAAATTTAAAATATCGCTACTTTTGCTTTTAACAATGAAAAAATACACACATACACATCATCATTTCTTCCTCCGAAAAGGTAGGCCGTGATGGTTGTATATGCAACAACGATATAAAAGGGCTTACTACACAGTAAGCCCTTTATTTTTTTCAGGAATCGCCGGACATAACAATGAATTATTATGAATGAAATATTAAAGATCGCAGTCCAAAAATCAGGGCGCCTTTACGATGGCTCAATGAAACTGCTGAAAGAGTGTGGCATAGAAATCAGCAATGGCAATAACCAGCTACGGGTACAGGCAGCGGATTTCCCTGTAGAAATATTCTTTCTCCGGGATGATGATATTCCGGAATATGTACAGGATGCGGTGGCGGATATCGGCTTTGTCGGGGAAAATGTGGTGGTTGAGTCCGATAAAGAAATTGATATAACAGAGAAACTTGGTTTTGGGAAATGCCGCCTTTCCTTAGCCGTACCCAAAAACGGTTCCCTGCAACAACCTGCAGATCTCGATGGCAAACGAATAGCAACCAGCTATCCCTTTATTCTTCAGGCCTATCTCATCCGCAACAAGATTAAAGCACAGGTTCATCAGATCAGTGGCTCGGTGGAAATTGCCCCCAAAATTGGCTTAGCTGATGCCATCTGCGATCTTGTAAGTTCGGGCAGCACACTTTTTAGCAACGAATTGAAGGAAATTGAAACAATACTTTTTTCCGAAGCAGTGCTGATCAGCAACAAACAACTTTCTCCCGCAAAAAAAATTATTCTGGAAAGCCTGTTGTTTCGCATAAGAGCAGTGAAAAAGGCCCGGAATAATAAATATGTGCTGCTGAATGCGCCGAATGACAAACTTGAAAGCATCTGCCGCCTTCTTCCGGGCATGAAAAGTCCTACCATCCTGCCATTGGCAGCGTCCGGGTGGAGTTCCGTTCATTCAGTAATAAACGAATCGGATTTCTGGAATGTAATAGAACAATTAAAAGAAGCAGGCGCCGAAGGCATTTTAATAATACCCATAGAAAAAATGATCGTATAATGAAAATGTATGCATACCCGGATATCGCCGAATGGAATACCATTTTAAAACGACCGGCAACCGAAAAGAAATTTTTACAAAAAACAGTAAGGCAGGTATTAAAAAAAGTAAAAAAGAACGGTGATAAAGCCGTAATAAAGTTTACACATGCCTTTGATGGTGTTTTGGTCAACAGCCTCCGGGTAAGTGAGGAGGAAATCACCACCGCCGCTTCAAAACTGACTGATGAATTGAAGGAAGCAATACAGGTGGCAAAAAAAAATATTGAAAAATTTCATACTGCTCAAAAGGAGCCCATCACAATTACTGAAACAATGCCCGGCATCACCTGCTGGCGTCAATCGGTAGCCATTGAAAAAGTGGGATTGTACATCCCCGGAGGTACTGCCCCGCTTTTTTCTACCGTGTTAATGCTGGCTATACCTGCGCAACTGGCAGGCTGCAAAGAGATCATTCTCTGCACACCACCTCAGAAAGATGGTAGTGTACATCCGGCGATTCTATATACGGCCAGCCTTTGTGGAGCCACTGCAGTATACCGGTGTGGTGGTGCCCAGGCGATAGCTGCAATAGCTTATGGCACAGAAAGCATTCCGGCCGTACAAAAAATATTCGGACCCGGCAACCAGTATGTTACTGTTGCCAAACAAATGGTGCAATTGGATGGTGTGGCTATAGATATACCAGCCGGTCCATCTGAAGTATTGGTAATAGCAGACCATACAGCCATACCCGGTTTTGTAGCTGCCGATCTTTTATCACAAGCCGAACATGGACCCGACTCCCAGGTTGTACTTATAAGCACCAATAAAAAAACGGCCGGTCTGGTGCTAAAGTCCATCAAAGAACAACTCAAGACCTTGCCTCGTAAAGGAACAATAAAACAAGCACTCAAATATGGCCGGATCGTAATAGTCGGTACACTTAATGACGCAGTGGCGATTTCCAACCGGTATGCACCCGAACACCTTATCCTGTGCTGCGAAGATGCCGGGAAAGTTGCAGGAGAAATAACGGCTGCCGGTTCGGTCTTCATCGGCAATTACTCACCTGAAAGTGCGGGAGATTATGCCAGCGGCACCAATCATACCTTACCAACCGGGGGATTCAGCGTTTCACACAGCGGTGTTTCGCTTGACAGCTACATAAAAAAAATAAGCTTTCAGCAATTGACAGAAGAAGGGCTTGCCAACATTGGTCAGACCGTAATGACCATGGCTGAAGCTGAAGGCCTGGATGCACATAAAAGAGCGGTTGAAATAAGACTAAATAACTGATTATGGAATTTACCATTGAAAAACTTGTAAGAGAAAATATCAGGAGGATGACACCCTATTCTTCTGCACGTCATGAATTTGCCGGTGAAGCAGCTATTTTTCTTGATGCAAATGAAAACAGCATTGATTCGCCTGTACACCTTGTTGTCACCGGAAAAGATAGTTCCTTACAACTCAACCGATATCCTGATCCATTGCAGCATGAACTGAAAGAGAAGATAAGCCGGGTAAAAGGTGTGCCGGCGGAAAATATCTTCCTGGGTAATGGAAGTGACGAGGCAATCGACCTGCTGTTCCGTATTTTTTGCACTCCGGGCAAAGACAATGTGATCATTTTTCCGCCAACGTATGGCATGTATGAGGTTTGTGCTGAGATAAATGATATTGAAGTAAAAAAAGTACCGCTTCTCAGCAATTTTCAAATAAACCTTGAAGCACTTGAACAAACAATAGATCAAAATACCAGGCTGATCTTTATTTGTTCGCCCAACAATCCCACCGGCAACAGCATGAACCGGGAAGATGTGGAGACAATACTTAATAATTTTGACGGGCTGGTGATAGTGGATGAGGCCTATATCAATTATGCCCGGCAGCGATCTTTTATTCCAGAACTGACAGAATACCCGAATCTTGTCATCCTGCAAACTTTTTCAAAGGCCTGGGGGCTTGCCGGGCTGCGGCTCGGAATGGCTTTTGCAGGTTTACCGGTTATTGAATACATGAACAAAGTAAAATACCCCTACAACATCAGCACAGCTACGCAACAACTGGCGTTGGCAGCCCTTGAAATGGTTCCAACAGTAAACAACTGGATACAAGCAACGGAAGAACAGAAAAGCCGCCTGCAAAAAGAATTGGGAGCATTATCTTTTACCCAACACATTTATCCGTCTGATGCCAATTTTCTTTTGGTCAAAATGAAGGAGGCAAAAAAAGTTTATGACTATCTGTCCCAAAAAGGCATTGTGGTACGTGACCGTTCCAGGGTAAAACTGTGTGAAGATTGTCTGCGTATCACCATCGGCACAATAGAAGAAAATAATCAATTGACAGACGCATTAAAAAACTACCCGGCATGAAAAAGATACTATTTATCGACAGAGATGGCACCGTTGTAAAAGAAGCGCCTCCCTCCTACCAGCTTGATGCTTTCAGCAAACTGGAATTTTATCCCGGCGTATTTAAATGGCTTGGGAAAATAGCTGCTCACACCGATTATGAACTTGTAATGGTGACCAACCAGGATGGACTGGGAACGCCTTCCTTTCTTGAAGAAGATTTCCGGCCGGTACATGAACATATTATGACAAGCCTTGCGAATGAAGGAATACAGTTCAGCGCTGTGCATATTGACAAAACATTTCCGGCAGATAACGCTCCCACACGGAAACCAGGCACCGGCATGCTGACCGGGTACCTGGATAATCTTTCTTATGATATTGCCGGTTCATTCGTTATTGGCGACAGGATTACCGATGTACAACTGGCCCAAAACCTGGGTTGCAAAGCAATATGGATGAATACTGATGAAACGCTTGGCGCTACGGAAGTAACTGATAGCCGCAGTTTACTGGATCAGGTTGTGGCATTAGAGACTACTGACTGGGAGAAGATATACACCTTTCTTATATTGGGTAGCAGAAACCTTGTTCATGAAAGAGTCACAAACGAAACAAAGATCAGCCTGCAGTTGAATCTTGATGGAACAGGAAAATCAGCTATTGATACCGGGCTAAAGTTTTTTGACCATATGCTGGCACAACTAAGTCGGCACAGTGGCGCAGATATTACATTAAATGTAACCGGCGACCTGGAGGTGGATGAACATCATACAATAGAAGATACAGCTATTACATTAGGCGAGGCAATATATAAAGCGCTTGGGAATAAAAGCGGGATTGAGCGGTACGGTTTTGTATTGCCTATGGATGATTGTCTTGCCACAGTGTCGATAGATTTCGGTGGCCGGAGCTGGCT
>JAEUVM010000540.1 GCA_016787125.1 Chitinophagaceae bacterium
GATGCTGCTCACCCATCGCAGCGGATTACCCAACTATCTCTACTTTATGAGTGAGAATAAATGGGGCATCGGGCCGGATAAGAAATGGAACAGGCAACTCGCCACCAACGAGGATATGCTGCAGATGATGCAGGAGAAAAAGCCCGACAAGATGTTCAGCCCCGGCAGCCGCTTCAGCTACTGTAATACCAACTACGTGCTGCTTGCCATGATCGTGGAGCAGGTGACGGGCAAACGCTTTCCTGCCTACATGAAAGAGAAATTCTTCGGCCCCCTGCAAATGAACCACACCTATGTTTTCACCAGGGCTGATACTTTGCGGGCCACTCCCACCTTCCGGCCGGATGGGGTGTATTGGAACTACGACTTCCTCGATGGCACTTATGGGGATAAAAACATCTACACCACTCCCCGCGACCTGCTGAAATGGGACCAGGCCCTTTATACCGGCCAGGTATTAAACCAGGCGATGCTGGACTCTGCCTTTGCCCCCTACAGTTTTGAAAAACCTTCGGTACACAACTACGGTTTGGGTTGGCGCCTCCAACTGCTGCCCAATGGCAAGAAAGTGCTATATCATTTTGGAAAATGGCATGGCAGCAATGCCGCCTTCGCCCGTCTGCCGGATGAAAAAGTAACGATCATCGTACTCGGCAACCGCTTTACCCGGAGCATCTACGGCTCCGCACAACTATGCTACGACATTTTCGGCGACTACATGCAGCGCAAAGTACCTGAGAGTGATGAGATTGATAGTGTGAAAACAGAACTACTTAAGAGACAGGTAAAAGATAATAGAGAATAGATAATAGTGCATTACAGCACGAAAGATCCTTCTGTTTTTACTCCCCTGGCTAATGACGTGGTAGCACGCCGCTTTACAAAGGCATAGCACTTTCAGTTTTCAACTTTAAACAGATAAGTATAATAATATACCCCAGCCGCTTTACACAACTCTTATCTATTCTCTCTTATCTATTATCTAACTTCGTGTTATGAAAAT